>CAIYNF010000133.1 GCA_903927505.1 uncultured Bacteroidota bacterium
AGCTTTTTTAGGAGCAGCTTTCTTAGCAGCAGCTTTCTTAGGAGCAGCTTTCTTAGCAGCAGCTTTCTTAGGAGCAGCAGCTTTTTTAGTTTTTTTGGTTGTTGCCATGTTTATAAAAATTTGATTGATTACGAGAACAAAGTTAAAAGTGTATTTAATAATTTCAAGTACCTGCTGTAAATCAATTGATAAAAATTACCACTTAAACATGTTGATAACTGCAAACAACATCTGAAGACAATTGAATTTACTAATACCTTCGCCAATCATATTAATTAAAAATATGTGATTAAATACTTCAAAAAAAAAATGTTACAGATTCATGATCAAATTTATACGTTTATGAATTTATGAAAAAAAAATAAAGCAACATAAAACTTGAGCGACTGTAAACGCCTGTTAAAACAAGCTCTGCGAAACATCATGCATAAAAACACAAAGCAAAAAAAACGAAATAATAAAATCGTAATCATAAAAACTCAAATGATAAACAAACAATAAAAAATGATACAAAAAGTAAAAATGAGTATATTTTTTTATACAGTTTTTTAAAAAAACAGAATAAAATTTTTCGCAATGGCAAAAAAAATTAACACCAATATTTTTTTCTATTCATATCTAAGCTTACCTTTAAACCAAACATCAAATACATAGAAAATAAAATAGAATGAACGCAGAAATAATTACCATAGGTGATGAGCTTTTATTAGGACAAGTTATTGATACAAATTCTTCTTGGCTAGGACAAGAATTAAATAAGATAGGATTGCGCGTTCATTACAAATCTGCAATTAGCGATAGCCGCGAGGCTATACTCTCATCACTGTTTGAGGCAAGCAAGAGAAGTAATATTATAATTATAACTGGTGGACTTGGACCTACAAAAGATGATATTACAAAAACAACAATGTGCGAATTTTTTAAATCTGAATTGGTATTGAACCAAAAAGTTTTAGAATGGGTGCAATCTATTTTTAAAAACAGAAATCTTCCTATGTTGGAATCAAATAACCAACAAGCAATGGTTCCAAAAAATTGCGAAGTTTTATGGAATAGAAATGGAACTGCTCCTGGCATGTGGTTTTATGAAAATGGCGTTGCATATATAAGTATGCCTGGTGTACCCTTTGAAATGAAAACAATTTTTGAAGAAGAAGTTATACCAAAAATAAAAACCATATTTAAATTACCGTCTATTCTTCATAGAACTTTTCAAACCATTGGAATTGGAGAAAGCTTTTTAGCAAAAAGAATTATTCTTTTGGAAGACGCACTTCCTGCACATATTAAACTAGCATACCTACCAGCAGTTGGTTCTGTAAGGCTGCGCTTTAGTGCTTTTGGCGATAACAAACAAAAACTAGCATCAGAATTGGAACCTATTGTTGCTCATTTATACCAACTCATAGGTGAGGCTATTTTTGCAGAAGGCGAAAATTCAATTGCAGAAATAGTTGGTGAAATTTTAACTGCAAGAAAAAAAAACATAGCAACGGCAGAAAGTTGTACTGGCGGTTTTCTTGCGCACCTAATAACTTTAGTTCCTGGAAGCTCAAATTATTTTATTGGTTCAATCCTAAGCTATGCCAATGAAATTAAAATTAAAGAAATTGGCGTAAATGAAAATACCATCAACCAACATGGTGCCGTAAGTGAAGCATGTGTAATTGAAATGGCAAGTAAAATTAGAACCAAGTTCAATACTGATTATGCACTCGCAACTAGTGGAATTGCTGGTCCTAGCGGAGGTACAACACTAAAACCTGTTGGTACAGTATGGATTGCATTGGCAACTCCCTCTCATACCATAGCGAAGTGCTTTCAATTTGGAGATAACCGCGAAAGAACTATTCAACGTAGCGCATTGGCAGCACTCGAAATGTTAAGACAAGAATTATTAAAAGTATAAAATCAGAAAGTGGATTTTCAATTAACTTCTCAATTTGTTCCAACGGGTGATCAACCCGCAGCCATTAAAAGTTTGGTGGAAGGAATCAATCGTGGCGATAGAGCACAAGTACTCTTAGGAGTTACCGGTTCGGGTAAAACTTTTACCATGGCCAATGTAATTGCACAGGTAAAAAAACCAACGCTTATTATGAGTCATAATAAAACTTTGGTAGCACAATTGTATGGAGAATTTCAACAATTCTTCCCAGAAAATGCTGTTGAGTATTTTGTTTCTTATTACGACTACTACCAACCAGAAGCATTTATTCCTACTAGCAATACCTATATAGAAAAAGACTTACAGATAAACCAAGAAATAGAAAAACTGCGATTGAAAACAACTTCTTCCCTATTAAGTGGCAGAAGAGATATTATTGTATTGGCATCTGTGAGTTGTATATACGGAGCAGGAAATCCAAAGGACTATGAAAACAGCATCATTCGCATAAAAATTGGAGATAAAATTTCGCGCAATAAACTATTATACTCCCTAGTTGATGCACTCTATAGCAGAACCACGGCAGATTTTCAACGTGGAAATTTTAGGGTAAAAGGTGATGTGGTTGATGTTTTTCCTGCTTATGCAGATATCGCTTTTCGTATTTCGTTTTTCGGAAATGATATTGAAGAATTGACTATCATAGACCCTGTGAGTGGAAAGAAAATTGAATCGGTTGAACATCTCGCTATTTTTCCTGCGAACATTTATGTTACCCCGAAGGATCAATTAAACAGTGCCATCAGAGATATTCAAGATGACCTGGTTTTACAAATTGAATATTTTAAATCTATAGGAAAACCACTAGAAGCAAAACGCCTAGAAGAAAGAACCAATTTCGATTTAGAAATGATGCGTGAATTAGGATACTGCAGTGGGATTGAAAATTACAGTCGTTACATGGATAAAAGAAATCCTGGCGACCGTCCTTTTTGTTTGATAGATTATTTCCCAGAAGACTTCCTATTAATTGTAGATGAAAGTCATGCTACCATGCCGCAAGTAAGAGCCATGTATGGTGGCGATAGAAGTAGAAAAGAAAATTTGGTAGAATATGGTTTTAGGTTGCCTTCTGCCATGGATAACCGTCCGCTTAAATTCAACGAATTTGAAGCATTGGTTCCACAAACAGTTTTTGTGAGTGCTACGCCATCCGAATATGAAGTTAGAGAGGCAGAAGGTGTGGTAGTGGAACAAATTATTCGTCCTACCGGTTTATTAGACCCAATTATTGAGGTTAAACCTTGCTTGAACCAAGTAGATGATTTATTAGATGAAATTGATGAGCGCATTAAAATGGGCGACCGTATTTTGGTGACTACGCTTACAAAAAGAATGGCAGAAGAACTGAGTAAGTACTTTACCAAATTAAACATCAAATGCCGCTATATACATAGCGAAGTAAAAACCATTGATAGGGTAGAAATTTTGCGCGATTTACGTTTAGGAAAATTTGATGTCTTAATTGGGGTAAACCTTTTAAGAGAAGGATTGGATTTACCAGAAGTAAGTTTAGTGGCTATTATGGATGCAGACAAAGAAGGCTTCTTAAGAAACGACAAATCGCTTACCCAAACCATTGGTAGGGCTGCAAGAAATTCACGTGGTAAAGTAATTATGTATGCAGATAGAATTACTGATAGTATGCGCCGAACCATGGATGAAAACGACCGCAAACGTGAAATACAAATTGCCTATAATACCAAACATGGAATTACCCCGACAACTGTAATTAAAAGCATTCAAGATATTATGAAACAAACCAGTGTGGCTGATTCACAAATTAGCAAAACCGCTGTTCCATATGTAGAGAATGATGCCATAAATATTGCTGCCGACCCTGTTTTCAAAGCAATGAATACAGATCAATTAGAGAAAGCAATTGAGGAAACTAGAAAACGGATGTACAAAGCGGCCAAAGAAATGGACTTTATGGAAGCAGCACGCTTAAGAGATGAAATGTATGCTATGCAGGCACAACAAGACACCAAGAAAAATAAACCTTTTTAATTGTTTCGTTAGTTCAAAAATTGAACTTTAAACTTACCTTCTGTAATTGCGACCGCAGTGGTATTTTCTTCTAATTGGAGGGTGCCCGAGAAAGTACCTGAAGCATAATTGCCTTTTCCAAAAAGTATTTTGTCAAACTTAATTGTTAAACCTGTTGTTGCAGAAGCGGGGGTTGCCGTACTTTTAAATAAAAGCAAAGTAGGACTTTTATATTCAACAAAATTTGTCAAATCATGCTCATCCAAAATATAGCTTAATCCATCTATCCAACCTGGTGCTTTGTAGTTTAGGGTAAATGTTAAAGATGGCAGTTGGGTATTGGATTTTTGCCCAATTAGAAACATCATTTTAGGATTTAAGGTGTCATCTATTACCAAAGTCATAGCTGTAAAATCCGTTAAAGTTCCATTTACCTTACATGTAAAAAAATAAGCAGGTGCAGTTCCGCCTCCGCCGTTGTTATTTGAACCATTACCTGTATTCGTATCAGTTTTACTACAGCTTGAAAGAACAACAAATGCAAAAGCCAATAGGATGAAATTTATTTTTCTCATGTATATTTTAAAAAGCTCAAAAATATTTAAATCACGCACAAATACAATAGACCCAACGTAAAAAAAAAGCTGCGTTTTGTTGAAAACACAGCTTTTGTATAATTATTAAGATTTTTTTAATCAAATCGATGTGCCGATTTCATTAATTCTTCTTGCGGTAAATTTCTAAAGTAATCGTAAGTGATTTTCAAACCTTCTTCCCTACTTACTTTTGGTTCCCAATTCAAAAGTTCTTTGGCTTTGCTGATATCTGGCTTCCTTTGTTTTGGGTCGTCTTTAGGCAATGGCTTTGAAACCAATTTTTGATTGGTACCTGTTAACTTAATAATCTCTTCACCAAATTCACGAATGGTAATTTCATTTGGATTACCAATATTTACTGGGGAAGCATAATCACTTAGTAACAATCTATAAATGCCTTCAATTAAATCGCTCACATAACAGAAACTTCTAGTCTGACTGCCATCTCCAAACATAGTTAAATCTTCACCACGTAAAGCTTGTCCAATAAAAGCAGGCAAAACCCTTCCGTCGTTCAGGCGCATGCGCGGACCATAAGTATTAAATATTCTAACGATGCGTGTTTCTAATCCATGAAAAGTATGGTAAGCCATGGTCATTGCCTCTTGAAAACGCTTGGCTTCATCATACACACCACGCGGCCCCACTGGGTTTACATTTCCCCAATAATCTTCCGTTTGCGGATGAACCATTGGATCGCCATAAACCTCACTTGTAGATGCAATTAATACGCGCGCATTTTTAACACGCGCCAATCCTAAACAATTATGGATTCCTAATGAACCAACCTTTAAAGTTTGAATTGGTATTTTTAAATAATCTATTGGACTTGCTGGAGAAGCAAAATGAAGTATATAATCAATCTGACCTGGTACATGAATAAATTTACTTACATCATGGTGGTAGAATTCAAATTGCTGCAATTTAAAAAGGTGCTCAATGTTTTTTAAATCACCAGTTATTAAATTATCCATCCCAACAACATCATAGCCTTTAGCTATAAAAAGATCACACAAATGTGAGCCAAGAAAACCGGCTGCTCCGGTTATGAGTACTCTTTTATTTGCCATTATTTCTTTTGTGTATTTACACCAATACAGTAATAAGTAAATCCATGCTCCTTCATCTCTTCCAAATCATAAATATTTCTGCCGTCAAAAATCACTTTAGATTTCATGCGTTCGGTCATTTCCTCAAAGTTTGGTGTTCTGAACTCAGGCCATTCTGTAACAATTAGCAATGCATCTGCATCAACCAATGCCTCGTTAGGATCTTTGCTGTATTCAATTTTATCACCTAAATCTTTTTTCGCTTCATGCATAGCAACTGGATCGTAGGCGTTCACATTTGCACCAGCGTGCAATAATTTTTCAATAATAACCAATGAGGGAGCCTCGCGCATATCATCTGTTTTTGGCTTAAATGACAATCCCCACATGGCAAATTTTTTGCCTTTTAAATCGCCTTTAAAATGTTGGTTAATTTTATTAAACAACACACTTTTTTGGTCTTCATTTACATCTTCCACAGCTTGCAAAATACGCATCTCGTGTCCATTCTCTTTTGCAGTACGAATCAAGGCCTTAACATCTTTAGGAAAGCAAGACCCCCCATATCCAATACCTGGATATATAAATCTATTTCCAATACGCAAATCGCTTCCAATTCCTTTGCGAACCAAATTTACATCGGCTCCCATAATTTCACATAAATTAGCAATATCATTCATAAAGCTAATCTTTGTGGCAAGCATAGAATTGGCAGCATACTTCGTCATTTCAGCACTTGGCACATCCATAAAAATAATTGGATGTCCGTTTAATAAAAACGGTTTGTATAATTTTCGCATTACATCTTCTGCCACTTTAGATTCAACACCTACTACAATTCTATCAGGCTTCAAGAAATCATCTATAGCTGCACCTTCTTTCAAAAACTCCGGATTAGAAGCCACATCAAATTCAATAGCCAATCCACGAGAAGTTAATTCTTCCTGAACAGCTGTGCGTACTTTTTTAGCAGTACCAACTGGCACAGTACTTTTGGTTACAACCACAATATGCTTATTTATGTGTGAACCAATTTCTTTGGCAACACCTAGTACATATTTTAAATCTGCAGAACCATCTTCTCCTGGAGGTGTTCCAACAGCAATAAAAGCTACATCAGCTTCTGAGATATGATCACCCAATTTAGTAGAAAAATCTAATCTGCCTTTTTCATAATTGCGGATTACCATTTCCTCCAAACCTGGCTCATAAATAGGCATGATTCCCTTTTTAAGGTTTTCTATTTTTTTAGCATCAACGTCAATACATACAACATCAATTCCTACATCTGCAAAGCAAGTACCCGTTACGAGGCCAACATAACCGGTTCCAATAACAACAATTTTCATTTTTTATTCTTATTTATTTTGGGGAGCACCTCATTCTGAAACTTCTCCAAAGCATCCTTTGAATTGGATATTTTGTCTTTAAGTATCAATGGGTAGAAGCGCTCAACTAGCGCAAAAATATTAATTTACAGGTAAAAACAATCGTTATTTTTTTAGAATCAAACGAAAAAGGCCATATTTGTTATCAAATGAGCGTAAAACCAAATTTAACGTGGAAACTCCTATTGCTATTGCTTACTCCCTTTGCAACAAAGGCGCAGGATAATTACATGTTTAGCAATAAAATTTTTAACTTTCAATTTCTATACAACTACCATATTCCAGGTGGCAATATGGCCAAATTATATGGCAATTACAGTGGTGTGGGCTTTGGTGGCATGCTTAAAACCAAACACAATTGGGTAGTAAGCGGCGAACTAAATTACCTTTTTGGAAAAGACATCAAACAAGAACATTTCCTCGACAACCTTATAACAAGTGGCGGCTACCTTAGCTCAACAGGAGGATCGCCAGGGAATTATTTGGTAAACATGCGCGGCATTTCAGCATTTGTGAATGCGGGTAGGGTTTTTGGTCTTAACAAAAGAAACATGAATTCAGGAATTTTGCTAAAAGGGGGAGTGGGTTATATCCAACATCACATCAATATTCAATCACAAGAAGGAAATATCCCTCAAATAGATTTGAATTACGCTCCTGGCTACGATCGCTTCCACAACGGAATCGCCTTTACCGAATTTGTTGGCTATACATACCAAAGTCAAAATCGATTAATCAATTTTTATATCGGTTTTGATTTCATGCAAGCCCAAACTAAAAATAGAAGAGGCTACAATTATGATTTAATGTCCTACGACAATTCCAATAAATTTGACCTTAGCAGTTCCATAAGATTTGGTTGGATGATTCCAATGTACCTAAACACAAGCGAAGAAAACGAATTTCAATTTAGGTAAGCATGAAAAACCCATTCGGTTATTTCTTTTATTCATTGCTCAGTTCTACCTATTTTCAATTGGTAAAATTGATAGCACCTTTTAATCAACGCGCAAAGGATTTAGTAATAGGCCAAAAAGGTTTATTAGAAAAAATCATTCAAGAAGAAGCCAAGCACCAAACTGAAAACATCTGGTTCCATGTAGCATCTCTGGGCGAGTTTGAACAAGGTAGGCCTGTGATGGAAGCACTTAAAAAAACCTTTCCGCAACACCGCCTAGTTGTAACATTCTTCTCCCCTTCTGGCTATCAAGCAAAGCACAATGATGCCATCCTAGATGCCGCATACTACCTGCCGTTTGAAAGCAAAAAGAATGCTGATATCGTTTGTAAAGCCATTCATCCTGCAATGGCTTTTTACGTAAAATATGATTTGTGGTATTGGTATATTCAAACACTTAAAAACAACAAGGTACCCATCTTTTTAATTGCCGCTCAATTTAGGCCGAACCAAATTTTCTTTAAAAAAATTGGTGGATTTCAAAGAAATATTCTAAACGCATTCACCTATATTTTTTGTCAAAACCAAAGTTCAGTTGAACTGCTTCATACAATAAACATTAAACATACAATGTTGAGTGGCGACAATCGCTACGACCGTGTTTCACAAACCGTGGAAAACCAAAAGGAAGTAGCGTTTATAAAAGGATTTATAGGAGATTACTTTACAACAATTCTTGGCAGTTCATATGAAATAGAAGAAGCCATGATTGAATTTGCCATTAATAAAATGGACAAAAAAGTAAAGTATATTATCGCGCCTCACTTTGTAAATCAAGAAAGAATTATTTCTATTCAAAAAAGGTTCCAAGGAAATTGTATCACCTATTCTTCCATTAAAAGCGAAACCGATTTAGAAAAGCCAAACATTTTAATTATTGACAGCATTGGTCTACTTGCAAAACTTTACAAATACGGCAATCTCGCATTTATTGGTGGAGGGTTCAAAGAAAATGGATTACATAATTCTTTGGAGGCAGCTGCTTTTGGAACAGCTATTTGTTTTGGCCCAAAATTAAAAAGATTTCCTGAAGCACAAGAATTGGTTCAACAACAAATAGCAAAAACTATTCAAGAGCCAAACGACTTCCTAAATATTTTGCAGCAATACACAAACAATGAAAAACTCACAAAACAGCTGGCCAATAAAAGCATTGAATTTGTGCAATACAACAAAGGTGCAACCAGCAGAGTCCTTGAAAAAGTATTAGAAATACTTGACTAATTTACTCCTTCCCCTGCGCTTTTCTGCGCGCTCTTTCCTCATCTAAATAATTTTTCAATGAATCTGTTTGGGGTTCGCTTAAAGGCTTTACTTGTTCAATTTGCAATTTCTCTTTTGGCCTGTCATGTGCTGTTCCACAGGCTGCAAAAAGCAACAAATTAATGCTGAACCAACAACTTAAAAGTTTGAAAAACACCTTCATTGGAAATTAAATTAATAAAATATATTCCTGCACTTAATTCAGACGTTTCAATTTGCAATTGGTTCAAACCGGGTTTGGCCCAATCTTCTGTTACTACTTGTTTGTAAGATCCATTTAGTCCAACCAATTCAACCCTACATAGCGTTTTCTTTCTTGTTTCAAACTCAAAATAGGCAATTGAATTTGTTGGGTTCGGATATAATTTAGCGGCAAATTTCTCTTGAACATTTTGGCTCAAACCCGATAAAGGATCTGTAGTTTGGATACGTGCAATCCAAGTTCTGTTTTGCCCGCCAATGGTTCCCCATGAGCCATTTAACCAAGCTACACCCAACTCATTATATTTCATTTGAATGCCAGAGTAATCTCCCCAGCGCTCAACGGTATCTCCAATTAATAAAATATTCCCTTCGCCCTTTTTTACAAAAACTGGGGAAGAAATATTGAAACTTCTATCTACATAAACTACCGATGTTCCAGGAAATTGTTTGTCCGATACATGTGAAAATGTAATCATACTGCTATGATCTCCATTTTGACCAGAACCTACATAAGCAATACTTGGATAACCAAAATCTAAGCTGTCACTAGAAATAATACTGCCTTCTAATCTTGGTGTTGCGCTCCAAATTTCAAAGATGCGTCCAAAATAGATTGCAGGACTAAATAAGTTTTTATCAATTGTATTTCCAACATAACTAATTACGCCATTTTCATACATGGCGCTTAACACACGCGCATCATTGGTTTGCAACTTCTTCCCATTGGGCTGAATGGCATTAGGCTGCAAGCCATAAGGCACAGGATTCTTCAATACGCGCATGCTCAAATTTGCCGCTCCAGATTTTATGGTATTAGAAATATAATGTACAAAAACCGTATCATTTTCTAAATCGGAAGGCCTTTGAGAAAGAAAATACATCTCAGGACCATACAATTTAGAACCTCCTTTTGCAGGACAAATACTCCAAACAGTTTTGCCTTGAAATTTAATATCGCTATATACTTTTTGAATTAAGGAATCTCCCGCATAACCTTTGGCTTTGTCAACTTGCCATATATAAGATTCTAAAAAGCCATTCTTCCAAAAGGTATTGTCCTTTAATCTATTTACGGTAATAAATAATTCATCTTTGCTTAATGAAATAATAGGATAATCACTCCAACTACTATCACCAGTAATATTGCCTGGCAATTGATACAAATTCCATGTTTTTGATGGGTCATTACTGGTAGAGAAAGCAACAATAATGCGTGTGTCTTTACTTGAACTTCCTTGCAAAAAAACAACAATATATCTATCAGCAACTGGGTCATAAATTGTTCTAGGATCAAAGGTTCTATTTAAAGTACCCAAAGCCTGACCCAATACCTGCAGCGTTTTTCCCGCAACCAATTTACCTGTATCATTGTAAATATTCATATTGGTATTTACACAGCTAATCATCATCCCATTATTGCCAATACAAAAATCATTATCATTAGGCGTTCCTTGCGTTACATTGCCGGAAAAGTTTCTTGTTACACTTGGCAAATATGTAGCGCCTTTTTTATTAAAAGCATATTGCTTAATCCACGTTTATCTCTGTTGATCCAAACGCAATTTCTTTTCTTGAAAATCTGTTAAAGGCGCTGGTGCTGCTTTAATATTTAACAAGTGAGCCTCTGGCAGAGAGGGCAACTCCATAAAGTTTACTTGCGCACCAATAGCTGTTTTTAACTCTATGCTTTTATAGGTAAAATCAATTACCTCTTGGGCATTTGAAGAAACAAACCAAACACCTAAAACAAGAAACAAGAAAATATTTTTCATTATTATTTTATTACCAAAACTATTCAACACGCTTCCAAACTTCACTCCTACCTATTACAGATATTCCAATAAAACCTCTTATATCCAATTCGTTTTTATTGGCACTTAAAGTCATTTTACAACTATAAGTCTTGCCGTTTTTAGGGTCGTAAATCTGTCCATTCTCCCAAATTTTATCATCCGCATTAAACGTAAAGCCTGTAAGAAGCAGCAAGCCTTGTAATCTCCTGTTTTTCTTAACAGCATCTGGGTTTTCCTTATCCAATTTAGGCTTTCCATTTGCATCCAATGGTTGATCCAACCAAATTAAATTGCCATAGAAAAATTCTCCCGTTCTAAATATTTTTACTTTACCCGTTCCTTTTGGGTTAATCCAAACACCAACTACATCATCTGAAGTTTGCGCTGATACAAATAGGGAAAGACATAAAAAGCCAAACAAAACAATAATTTTTTTCATAGATAATAAATGTTAAAACTCGAAGTAACAAAATCTATTTTACTTAACCAATATGGTTTTGCTTTCTCTTTGTAAAATCTCACCAATGATGGCTGCATGATTTAAGCCATCTTCCTTCAACAATTCCATAACGGCCCCCACTTTTGAAGGCGCTACAGAAATCAATAAACCACCACTTGTTTGTGGGTCATTTAATACTTGGAACGCTTTTAAATCATTCAAGCCTTCCACTTTGCTTTCATGCGAATTCCAATTGCGTGTAGTATTATCAGGCATAATGCCTTGCGCTAAATACGTATCTAAAAAAGAGAAACAAGGTATTTGAGACCAAACAATTTCAGCGGAGAAATTGCTTCCACACATTTCCATTAAATGACCAAGTAAACCAAATCCAGTGACATCCGTTAAGGCATGCACCTCTTGGATCGAGCCTAATTGTGTACCAACAGCATTTAACTTACACATAGAATCAATTACAACTTGTGCATCCGCTTCACTTGCAGCTTTGCGCTTTATAGCAGTACCCATTATACCCGTTCCCAACTGTTTTGTCAAAATCAAAACATCGCCAATTTGGGGCGTATTGTTTTTCTTTAAGTTTTCGGTTCGAACCAAACCCGAAACGGTTAAGCCAAAGAGCGGCTCCTTGCTATCTATGCTGTGACCACCAGCAATTGGAATGCCTGCCTCTTCACAAATTTTTCTTGCACCCTCCATCACCTTTCCCGCTAATTCGAGCGGCAATGTTTCCAAAGGCCAACCCAGCAAAGCATTAGCAAATATGGGCTTCCCACCCATTGCATAGATATCACTAATAGCGTTTGCCGATGCAATTCTACCAAAATCATAGGCATCATTTACAATAGGCATAAAAAAATCTACTGTATTTATAACGGCCATCCCATCGCCTAAATTCCATACCGCAGCATCATCATTACTATTGTTACCAACCAATAAATCTTTAAAAGAATTACCGCTGCGCTCACTTAATATTTTTTCTAAATCAGATGGAGCAATTTTACATCCACAACCAGCTTTATGAGAGTATTCAGTGAGTTTAATAGCATCCATATTGTTTATTTTTAACCAATCAAAGGTAAACAGTTTTAGCTGAGTGAAAAGCTATTTAGATTAATTATTTTATACAAAAAAAATCCCGCTGAGTATTACTCAACGGGATTTAAATAGAAATTATCGTTTGATTAATATTCCTTAGAAGCCATTAACAAATCGTATTCTTCTTTTGAACCCACAACTAATTTTTCATAGTCGCGGTGACCAGTACCAGCAGGAATTAAGTGACCTACAATTACGTTTTCTTTCAAACCTAACATACGATCTACTTTACCTGAGATAGCGGCTTCGTTCAACACTTTAGTAGTTTCCTGGAACGATGCAGCACTCATAAAGCTATGAGTTCCCAAACTTGCTTTGGTAATACCCATAATAATTTGAGTAACTGTAGCTGGATGTGCATCTCTCACTTCAACCAATTTCAAATCTTTACGTTTCATTTGCGAATTTTCATCACGCAATTTTCTAACGCTAATAATTTGACCTGGTTTCACTGTAGTTGAATCACCTGCTTCCATAACCACTTTCTTGTCGTAAATCCAATCATTGGCCTGCTTCAAGTCCCAACGACTAACAAATTCACCTTCTAAGAAAGTTGTATCACCTGGATCAACAATTTCAATGTGTTTCATCATCTGACGAATAATGGTTTCCACATGCTTATCATTGATTTTTACACCTTGTAAACGATAAACCTCCATGATACCATTCAAGATATAACGTTGCACGGCCAAAGGACCTTCAATACGTAAAATATCTTGTGGTGAAATAGAACCATCAGACAATGGTGAACCAGCTTTTACGAAGTCATTTTCTTGAACCAAGATATGTTTAGACAATGGAACTAAGTATTTCTTTTGTTCACCATCTTTAGAGCTAATCATAATCTCACGGTTACCACGTTTGATACCACCGAAAGTTACTACACCATCAATCTCAGTTACAATAGCAGGATTAGAAGGATTACGTGCTTCAAATAATTCTGTTACACGTGGCAAACCTCCTGTAATATCTCTTGTTTTACCAACAACACGAGGAATCTTAACCAAAATCTCTCCAGCTTTCACTTTATGACCATGGTCAATCATGATATGCGCACCTACAGGTAAATTGTATTCTTTTGTATCTTTATCTTTTCCTTCAGAAACAACAATTGAAGGAATTTTAGTTTTATCTCTACTTTCTACAATTACTTTTTCTTTGTGGCCTGTTTGCTCATCGCTTTCTTCCTTGTAATTCACATTCTCGACAATTTCCTTGAAGCTTACTTTACCAGCAAACTCAGAAATAATTACCGCATTGTATGGATCCCAAGTACACATCAAAGCTCCCTTTTCAACCTTCTCTCCGTTTTTCACTTTTAAGTGAGCACCGTAAGGAATGTTCATGGTGATAATTGGATTACGTGTTTTCTCATCCAAAATACGCACCTCACCTTGACGACCAATTATAACGGTATCGATACCTTCTTCGCCTTTTAATTCTGTTGTTCTAATTTCTTCGAACTCAAGAATACCAGCAAATTTAGCCGACATATGTGATTCAGAGGCAATGTTAGAAGCCGTACCACCCACGTGGAAAGTACGAAGCGTTAACTGGGTACCAGGCTCTCCAATTGATTGGGCAGCTATTACACCTACAGCATCACCAATTTGAGAATTTCTGCCAGTTGACATACTTCTACCATAACATTTGCTACAAACACCATAACGGGTTTCGCAAGTTAATGCAGAACGAATTTCAACAATTTCTATTGGTGATTCTTCAATCTTTTTAGCAAACTGTTCAAAAATCTCTTCACCAGCATTGATAATTAAATCACCTGAAATTGGATCATAGATATCGTGAACACTGGTTCTACCCAAAATACGTTCATACAAAGTTTCTACTACCTCTTCATTGTCTTTCAATGCGCTAATTGGAATACCACGTAAGGTACCACAATCTGCTTCACTTACTACAACATCTTGCGCAACGTCATGCAACCTACGTGTTAAATAACCCGCATCCGCAGTTTTCAAAGCCGTATCGGCCAAACCTTTACGCGCACCGTGTGTAGAAATAAAGTATTCAATTACCGAAAGACCTTCTTTAAAGTTAGATAAAATCGGATTCTCAATGATCTCTCCAGTTCCACCACTCAAATTCTTTTGTGGTTTTGCCATCAATCCCCTCATACCACCTAACTGACGAATTTGTTCTTTAGAACCACGCGCTCCAGAATCCAACATCATGTAAACTGGATTAAATCCTTGTTGGTCTTCTTTTAATTGCTTCAACAAGGTATCCGCCAAACGTGAGTTGATACGCGTCCAGATATCAATTACCTGGTTGTAACGCTCATTATTGGTAATGAAACCATTGTTATAGTTATCCCAAATTTCATCTACTTCAGCCTGTGCTTGTTTAATAAATTTCTCCTTTTCATCCGGAATATTCACGTATGACAAGTTAAAAGATAAACCACCACGGAAAGCGTATTGGAAACCTAAATATTTAATATCATCTAAGAAAGCTGCACAAGCATCTTGACCAACTTCTTTAAACATAACACCAATAATGTCACGTAAAGATTTTTTAGTCAATAATTCATTGATATACGGATGTACTGAAGGAACTACTTGGTTGAATAAAATTCTTCCCATGGTAGTTTCAATAACACGACTAACCAATTCGCCATCTTCTAATACATTTACACGGCATTTAACCCATGCATGTAAGGCAACTTTACCTTCATTGTAAGCAATAATTGCTTCTTCAGAAGAGTAAAATCTTAAACCTTCACCCATAATTGGATGTTCAGGAGTTGATTTACGTCCTTTTGTAATATAGTACAATCCCAAAACCATGTCCTGAGAAGGAACGGTAATAGGCGCACCGTTAGCAGGATTCAAAATGTTATTTGAAGCCAACATTAACAATTGTGCTTCTAATACTGCAGCGTTTCCAAGTGGAACGTGAACAGCCATCTGGTCACCGTCAAAATCCGCATTAAAACCAGTACAAACCAATGGATGCAATTGAATTGCTTTTCCTTCAATTAATCTTGGTTGGAATGCTTGAATACCTAATCTATGCAATGTAGGGGCACGATTCAAAAGAACTGGATGTCCTTTTAAAATGTTCTCCAAAATATCCCAAATAATAGGCTCTTTGCGGTCAACTAATTTCTTAGCAGATTTTACTGTTTTAACAATACCACGCTCAAGCAATTTGCGAATAACAAATGGCTTGAATAATTCTGCAGCCATGTTTTTAGGAATACCGCACTCATGTAATTTAAGGTTTGGTCCAACCACAATTACAGAACGACCAGAATAATCTACACGTTTACCCAATAAGTTTTGACGGAAACGACCTTGTTTACCTTTAAGCATATCGCTCAAAGATTTCAAAGGACGGTTACCTTCAGTTTTCACTGCGCTTACACGACGGGTATTATCAAACAATGAATCTACCGCTTCTTGCAACATACGCTTCTCGTTACGAAGAATCACTTCTGGAGCTTTGATTTCCATTAAGCGCTTCAAACGATTGTTACGGATGATTACCCTGCGGTATAAATCATTTAAATCTGAAGTTGCAAATCTACCACCTTCCAATGGAACCAAGGGACGTAATTCTGGAGGAATAACTGGTAGAATCTTAACAACCATCCACTCAGGGCGGTTATCGCCATGACGTTGGGAGTTACGGAATCCTTCAATTACTTTTAAGCGTTTTAATGCCTCGTTTTTACGTTGTTGTGATGTCTCAGTACTTGCTTTGATACGTAAGTCGAAACTCAAGGTATCCAAATCAATTCTAGACAACATGAACCAAAGAGCTTCACCACCCATTTTGGCGATGAATTTATTTGGATCAGTATCTTCCAAATGTTGGTTTTCTTTTGGCAAAGTATCTAAGATATCCAAATACTCTTCTTCTGTAAGAAGATCAAGGTTTTGAACACCATCATTTGCTTTGATACCTGGCTGACATACGAGATAACGCTCATAGTAAACAACCATATCCAATTTCTTGGAAGGTACACCCAATAAATATCCAATCTTGTTTGGCAATGAGCGGAAATACCAAATATGGGCCACAGGCACCACCAAATTGATATGACCCATGCGCTCACGTCTAACTTTCTTTTCGGTTACTTCTACCCCGCAACGATCACACACAATGCCTTTGTAGCGAATACGTTTGTATTTACCGCAATGGCATTCGTAATCCTTGATAGGTCCAAAAATACGCTCGCAAAACAATCCACCCATCTCCGGTTTAAAAGAGCGGTAGTTGATTGTTTCTGGCTTGGTTACCTCACCGAAAGACCTTGTTAAGATACTCTCAGGCGATGCTAAACCAATACGGATTTTGGTAAAGTTGGCTTTTATTTTTTGTTCTTTTTTCAAAGACATGTTTGCGATTATTTAATTTGTGATAATCCCGCATCAACTAATTGCTTAGCGAATGCGGGATAAATTATTTTTACTCAAGTGAAAGTTCTAATCCTAAACCACGTAACTCATGTGCCAATACGTTAAACGACTCTGGAATACCAGGTGTAGGCAAGTTATCGCCCTTCACAATGGCTTCATAAGTCTTCGCACGACCAATGATATCATCTGATTTCAAGGTTAAGATTTCCTGTAGAATATTGGCAGCACCATAAGCCTCCAATGCCCATACTTCCATCTCACCAAAACGCTGACCACCAAATTGAGCTTTACCACCCAATGGTTGTTGTGTAATCAACGAATATGGTCCGATAGAACGAGCATGCATCTTATCATCAACCATGTGACCAAGTTTAATCATATAGATTACACCTACGGTTACCGGTTGATCAAAACGAGCGCCTGTTAATCCATCATTCAAATAGGTTTTACCCCAATCAGGAATTCCAGCTTTACGGGTATATTCTAATACCTGATCATCACTTGCGCCATCAAAAATTGGTGTTGCAAATTTGCATTCCAATTCTTTTGCAGCCCAACCTAAAACAGTTTCATAGATCTGACCCAAGTTCATACGTGAAGGTACACCCAATGGGTTCAACACAATGTCTACTGGTTTACCATTGTCCATGAAAGGAAGATCTTCTTCGCGCACGATACGGGCTACAATACCCTTGTTACCGTGACGACCAGCCATCTTATCTCCCACTTTCAACTTACGTTTTTGAGCAATATAAACTTTAGCTAATTTCAAAATACCTGTTGGTAATTCGTCACCTACGCTAATAGCATATTCTTTTCTGCGGTAATCAGCCAATTCTTGGTTATGACGATTCTTGAAATTAGTCAAAATGGTTCTAACCAAAATATTTTTCTCAGCATCGCTGGTCCAAAGATTTGCCATCACATTTGAATAATCAACTTCGTTCAAGTTCTTCATGCTAAATTTAGATCCTTTAGCTATGATTTCTTCGTTGTATACATTGAATACTCCAGCAGAAGTTTTACCAGAAAGAACAGCAAATAATTTCTCAACTAAGATTTCTTTGATTTCTTTTAGCTTTTTCTCATGCTCTTCTTTCAATTTACCCAACTTCACTTTATCGTCTAGCTTAGCAGATTTCTCTTTCTTAGCACGTGCAAATAACTTCTTGTCAATTACAACACCATTGGTTGATGGAATTGCCTTTAATGAAGCATCTTTTACATCTCCAGCTTTATCGCCAAAGATTGCACGTAACAATTTCTCTTCCGGTGAAGGTTCAGTTTCACCTTTTGGAGTAATTTTACCAATTAGAATATCACCTTCGCCTACTTCACAACCCACACGAATTAAACCATTTTCATCCAAGTTTTTAGTGGCTTCTTCGCTCACATTTGGAATGTCATTGGTTAATTCTTCTTCACCACGTTTGGTATCACGTACTTCAAGTTCATACTCTGTAATGTGAATAGAAGTAAAGATATCCTCTTTAACTACTTTTTCAGAGATTACAATCGCATCCTCAAAGTTGAAACCTTGCCAAGGCATGAAAGCCACTTGCAAGTTTCTACCCAAAGCCAACTCTCCACCTTCGGTTGCATAACCTTCGCACAATACAGTACCTTTTTCAACTTTTTGTCCTTTACGTACAATTGGTTTCAAATTGATACAAGTATTTTGGTTAGTTCTGCGGAATTTAATCAATGGATAGCTTTTGGTATCGGTACCAAAACTCACTAATTTATCTGTATCTGTTTGCTCGTAGCAAATACGGATCTCGTTGGCATCTACATACTCAACTACACCCTTACCTTCAGCTACTAACAAAGTACGAGAATCTTTTGCTACTCTGCCTTCCAAACCTGTACCTACAACTGGGGCTTGTGGCCTCAATAATGGCACTGCTTGGCGTTGCATGTTCGATCCCATCAATGCACGGTTCGCATCATTATGTTCCAAGAAAGGAATCAATGACGCTGCAATCGATACAATTTGGTTCGGAGCAATGTCCATAAACTCAAGCTTGTCGGATTCTACCATTGGGAAGTCACCTTCGTAACGCGCTTTAATTCTATGGTCAGAAAAATTACCGTCCTTATCATATTTCGCATTTGATTGCGCAATTACTTTACCCTCTTCATCTTCTGCACTTAGGTAAGTAACTGGCTCTCCGGCTTTAACTTTTCCACCCTCTACTTTTAAGTAAGGAGTCTCAATAAAGCCCATGCTGTTAATTTTTGCATGCACACAAAGAGATGAAATCAAACCAATGTTTGGTCCCTCTGGTGTTTCAATGGTACACAAACGTCCGTAGTGAGTATAATGTACGTCACGCACCTCAAAACCGGCACGGTCACGACTCAAACCACCAGGTCCAAGGGCAGACATCCTTCTCTTGTGAGTGATTTCCGCCAATGGATTTGTTTGATCCATAAACTGAGACAATTGGTTCGTACCGAAGAATGAATTTATAACTGAAGACAAAGTCTTAGCATTAATCAAATCTGTAGGTGTAAACACTTCATTGTCGCGAATATTCATACGCTCACGGATTGTACGGGCCATACGAGCCAAACCAACACCGAACTGAGAGTACAATTGTTCTCCTACAGTACGAACACGACGATTACTCAAGTGATCAATATCATCCACATCTGCTCTAGAATTTGATAATTCAATCAAATACTTGATGATAGAAACGATATCGTCTTTGCTTAATACACGGTTAGATAAAGGTTCGTTTTTATTCAACTTGCGGTTGATTCTATAACGACCAACATCACCTAAATCGTAACGTTTTTCTGAGAAGAATAATTTTTCAATTACACCACGTGCTGTTTCCTCGTCTGGTGGATCTGCATTACGCAATTGACGATAGATATGCTCGTGGGCTTCTTTACCACTGTTTGCTGTATCTTTTTGAAGGGTATTCAAAATGATGGCAAAATCATTGTGGCTCGATTCGTTTTTATGCAGAAGAATGGTCTTCACTTCTGCTTCAACAATTAAATCAATGTGAGCTTCCTCAATAACGGTATCACGTTCAATAATTACTTCATTACGTTCAATTGATACCACTTCTCCTGTATCCTCATCAACAAAGTCTTCAATCCAAGTACGAAGTACACGGGCAGCTAATTTGCGACCCAACACTTTCTTCAAACCAGATTTACTAACTTTAATTTCTTCTGCCAATTCAAATAAGTTCAAGATATCTTTATCAGACTCGAACCCAATAGCACGAAGCAAGGTTGTTACAGGGAATTTTTTCTTACGATCAATGTAGGCATACATTACGTTGTTAACGTCGGTAGCAAACTCAATCCAGCTTCCTTTAAAAGGAATAACACGCGCTGAATATAACTTGGTACCATTGGTATGATAGCTTTGACCAAAGAACACACCAGGTGAACGGTGTAATTGAGAAACGATAATACGTTCAGCCCCATTGATAACAAAAGTACCACGAGGTGTCATGTATGGGATAGTACCCAAATAAACGTCCTGCACGATGGTTTTAAAATCTTCGTGTTCTGGATCGTTACATGATAAACGCAATTTTGCCTTTAAAGGCACCGAATAAGTTAATCCACGTTCAATACACTCATCAATTGAGTAACGCGGTGGATCAACAAAATAGTCAAGAAATTCCAAAACGAAGATATTTCTTGTATCAGTGATTGGAAAATTCTCCAAAAACACTTTGTACAAGCCTTCGTTGGTACGACTTTCAGAGGTGGTATCCAACTGAAAGAATTCCCTGAACGACTGCAACTGAACATCCAAAAAATCAGGATAATCAATTACAGGATTGACAGAAGCGAATGAAATTCTTTCTCCTGTCGGGTTATTAATTTTGGCCAATGTATAATTATATTAAAAAGTTAACCAATCGCACGATTTGCATAAACAAAGATGTGACCCACGACATTTGTCGGGGTCACATTTTCAAAATCAATTGATTTCGAACTACTTAAGTTCAATCTCAGCTCCTGCTTCAGTAAGCTTAGCTTTCAAATCTTCAGCAGTTGCTTTGTCAACACCTTCTTTGATTGGTTTTGGAGCACCATCTACCAATTCTTTAGCTTCTTTCAAACCTAAACCGGTAAGGTCTTTTACAATCTTAACAACGTTAAGTTTGTTTGCACCAGCAGCTTTCAAAATTACATCAAAAGATGTTTTTTCAGCTGGAGCTTCAGCAGCACTTGCTGCAGGAGCGGCAACAGCTACAGCAGCAGCTGCAGGCTCGATACCATACTCATCTTTCAAAATTTTAGCTAACTCATTAACTTCTTTAACTGTTAAGTTAACTAATTGTTCCGCGAACGCTTTTAAATCTGCCATTTTTCTAAAAATTTAATTGTTATTAATTGTATTTATTTTTTCTCTTTATTATTCAGGACGCTCTGATAATGTCTTTACTACACCAGCAATGGTTGAACCACCAGATTGCAATGCGCTGATCACGTTTTGTGCAGGCGATTGTAACAATCCAATAATTTCTCCAATTAACTCGTTTTTCGATTTCAAAGCGATCAATGCATCCAATTGGTTGTCGCCAATAAACACATCAGTGTCTATGCAAGCACCTTTTAATGCTGGAATGCTATCTTTCTTTCTGAATTCTTTGATTGCTTTTGCTGGAGCTTTCATGTCTTCGCAGAACATCAAAGCACTGTTTCCTTTAAGGGTATCAGTTAATGCACCAAAATCGCGACCACTTTTTTCGAAAGCTTTTTTGATCAAAGTGTTTTTAGCAACCTCTAAGCTGATGCCGTTTTTAAACAACAATCTTCTTAACGCGCTAGTTTTCTCTGCATTTAAGCTGGCGATATCTGTAACATAGATATTCTTATATTGACTGAACTTTTCAGCCAACGCTTCAATTACTTGTACTTTTTCTTCCTTTTTCATTGCCTTCTTAGATTATATACCTGGTACTGATTTGGTATCAACAGTAATGCCTGGGCTCATTGTACTGCTAACATGAATACTTCTAAAATATGTACCTTTTGCTGAAGATGGTTTCATTTTAGCAAGAGTTTGGATCAACTCAACTGCATTTTCATATAACTTCTCAGGAGCAAATGTTGATTTACCAATTGAAGTATGAATAATACCTTCTTTGTCTACTTTAAAGTCGATTTTACCTGCTTTAATTTCTTTCACAGTTTTACCAACTTCTTGGGTTACGGTACCACTTTTAGGGTTTGGCATTAAGTTACGAGGACCTAAAATCTTACCTAATTTACCCAATTTAGCCATTACAGCTGGCATGGTAATAATGATATCGATATCTGTCCAACCTTTCTCAATTTTTTGAATATACTCATCCAAACCAGCATAATCTGCACCAGCTTCAAGAGCTTCTGCTTCTTTGTCGGCAGGAACCAATGCCAATACCTTAATGGTTTTTCCTGTACCATGTGGCAATGCTACCACACCACGAACCATTTGATTTGCCTTCTTAGGATCAACACCCAAACGAATATCGATGTCTACCGAAGAGTCGAATTTGGTATAGCTGATTTCCTTTACCAATTTAGAAGCATCTGTTAAAGAGTAGGCCTTAGAGGCGTCTACTTTCTTTAATACTTCTTTTCTTTTCTTACTTATCCTTGTCATCTCTTAATTATTTTAATTGTTAAAAGGATTCTCACCAGTAATAGTAATACCCATTGAACGGGCACTTCCAGCTACCATTTTCATTGCTGATTCAACCTTAAAGCAGTTCATATCAACAATTTTATCCTCGGCTATCGCTTTTACCTGATCCCAGGTAACATTACCATTTTTCTTACGATTAGGTTCAGCAGAACCCTTTGCAATTTTTGAAGCCTCCAATAACTGTGCAGCTACCGGTGGTGTTTTAATTACAAAGTCGAACGACTTATCACTGTAAACACTAATTACTACAGGTAAAATTTTTCCTGCTTTATCTTGGGTTCTTGCATTGAATTGCTTGCAAAACTCCATGATATTTACACCCTTTGATCCCAAAGCAGGACCAATTGGAGGAGCTGGATTTGCAGCGCCACCCTTAACTTGAAGTTTAATAAAACCTGTTAGTTCTTTTGCCATAACATCTAAATTTTTTCTCGTATGTACGAGTCTATACTACAATTAACTTTCTTTTTCTACTTGAACAAAATTGAGTTCTAATGGTGTTCTTCTTCCAAAGATTTTTACCATTACCTTCAATTTCTTTTTATCTTCACTCACCTCTTCAATAACCCCACTGAAACCAGTGAATGGGCCATCAATCACTTTCACATTTTCACCAACAATGTATGGTTCAACCATTGCTTCCCCATCAGTGCTAATATCATCTACGTTTCCAAGAATACGGCTCACCTCAGATTGTCTTAATGGTGTAGGAGTTATTTTACCTCCTAAGAAACCAACCACACCATTAATAGAAGTGATAACGTGTCCAACCTCTCCAGCTAAATCTGCATGAATCATAATATATCCTGGCAAATAAGGCTTCTCCTTAACAACCTTTTTACCGTTTTTTACGGTATATATTTTCTCGGTTGGAATCAAAATTTGAGGAACCTGCGCCGTTAAGCCAGCTCTTTCGAGTTCAACTTCTAGCTGCGCTTTTACCTTCTTTTCCTGTCCGGTAACAGCACGCACTACATACCATTTAAATTGTTCAGTTCCTTGTTCTGTCATGATTCAATCCTTAGCTTTGGAATAACTGGTAAAATAGGCCCAAAGAGGTACTGCTTGCTAAGTCAATTACACCAATTACCAAAGCAATAATCAACGATGCGATCATAACAATGATGGTACTTTCTTGCAAGTCTTCCCAGCTAGGCCAAGAAACCTTATTCATCAACTCATCATAAGACAATTTGATATATTCTGTAAACTTGTTCATATTCTTTTTCTTTGCACGGGAACAAGGACTCGAACCCTGATCAGCGGTTTTGGAGACCGACATTCTACCATTGAACTATTCCCGTATAGACAATAAATGTTGGCTAGTTTCCTAGCCAACATTTAAAGCTATGTATTGTTAATTACTCGATAATTTCAGTTACCTGACCAGCACCTACTGTTCTACCACCTTCACGGATAGCGAAACGTAAGTTTTTCTCCATAGCGATAGGAGCGATCAAGTTAACAGTGATAGTTACGTTATCACCAGGCATTACCATTTCAACACCTTCAGCTAATTGGCACTCGCCAGTTACGTCTGTGGTACGGAAATAGAACTGTGGACGATATTTGTTAAAGAATGGTGTATGACGTCCACCTTCTTCTTTGCTTAATACGTAAACTTCACCTTTAAATTCGGTGTGTGGTGTGATAGAACCCGGCTTGCAAAGCACCATACCACGACGGATTTGAGTTTTTTCAATACCACGTAATAAAAGACCTGCGTTATCTCCGGCTTCACCTTCGTCCAATA
>CAIYNF010000134.1 GCA_903927505.1 uncultured Bacteroidota bacterium
CACTTGTCTTTCGTTGAGGCGTTCTACAAGGGGTAATTTATTTTCGCCAAAGGCCATAATGCCGCTCCATTGGTGGCTTATGGTAAATGACGTGTTGGGCAGTATCACTTCTTTTAAGTAGTAATTTAATTGCGCCAATATTTTTTGGTTCGAACCAAATGCGGTGGTATGTTCTGTTTCAAAATCCAAGTTTCTGCCACCACCAAAAATGATCCTGTTTTCAAAGTTTTTGAAATAGTAATATCCTTCGTCAAAGAAAAAGATTCCTTTGATTTTTAAATCTGGAATGGGAGCTGTGGCAATAACTTGTCCACGACCAGGATTGAGTTCTATGTTTGGAAGCAGGGTTTTGGTAAAGGCGTTGGTGCAGATGCATACTTGCTGTGCTTTAAAGGAAATATCTTTTAAATGCACTGCTGCATGTTGTGCATTGTTTTCAATGCTTGTTACTTCGGCACCCGTAATAATTTTTACGCCCAATGATTGGGTGTATTGCCAAAGTGAATCCATCATTTTACCTGTATCTACTTGTCCTTCCACCAGGTTGTAGATAAGGTATTTTACATGCTTATCAGAAAAGCCAAAAGAATTTGTGGTGGTACTAAATATGTTTTTATTGAAAATGGCTTGCATGCGCGCATTCATGGTTTCAAGACTTTCTAAGAATGAATCGTCTTGGTTTTTAAATACCATTTCATAGCCACCATAAGATTCAAAACCTATGGCCACATCACCCAATCTTTTGCGCAATAATTGTAGGCCGATCCAACGGTCTTCTATTAATTGTAAAAGTTTCTCTTCGCCCATTAATTGGAGATCATGCACCTTTTCACTTAAGGAGCCTATGCATGCAAAACCAGCATTTTTGGTGCTTGCACCCGTAGGTAATATACCACGTTCCAGCACCAATACTTTTTTGTTGGGGAATTGTTCTTTTAACTCACAAGCCACAGAAAGGCCGGTAATACCTGCACCAATTACAATATAATCGTATTGAATAAATGAATTTGTCTCCCAAAAGCTGAGCATGTTTTTGTGTTATTTCTTTGACCCCAAAAGTTTGTCTTGAATTTTTCTGTATTGGGCAATTTCTTCTTTTAAACTAATAATGTAGGCTTGGAATGTTTCATTATTTTTTTCATTAGTAGAATTGAATACCATTTGCGTGGCGGCTTGCCCTCCCTTTTGGTTGTAGTTTTGTTGAACAAAAACATTGTCTTCGCCTAAAAGGGTAACTAAATCAACGTCTAATATTTTACACAATTCTTTTAAGCGTTTTAAGGTCATGTTATCAGGTTGTTTTTCCATAGCTGAATAAGCCTGTTGCGTCACTTTCATTTTCTTTGCAATGAATTCTTGACTGAAACTTTTTGCCTCCCTGATGAGGCGGATATTATCTGCTGCGCTAACTTTCATATTTTATTTTTATTTCAATTTTACAAACAATATTTGTGAAATACAAGTATTGTTTGTGAAATTTTACTCAAATTTGATACATTAAATTTAAATAAATGAAACACATTACCAAAATCTTTGTTGCTTTAACTGTTTTATCATTTGCCTCATGCAGTTCTGAGCGTTACCATCAGTTTTCAAAAATAAAAGTAAAGCAAACTGAGATGGCCCAATTACAGAAATTGGAAACTACAATTCAAATTTCAAGTAAAACATTAAATCCTAAATCGACATTAGTTGAATTGGAAAATTCGCAAATCACATCAATTGCACGCCCTGTAATTGCAGCACCTAAAAATGTTGTTTTAAATAACAATATTCAAAACGCATTAAAGGCTGAAGATGATATTAATGTATTACCAAAACCCATTTCTAATGAGAATGTAATTTCAACGCCAAATCCAAAATCTAATGGATTGTCAATGGATGGATTTGCATTAACAGGTTTTATAACTGGGATTTTAAGTTTTTTCATCTTACCATTCCTATTTGGCACAATAGCTGTAATTTTTAGTGCTATTGGTTTAGCACGCATAATAAAGGGTAAATCTAGAGGTAAAGGTTTCGCAATTACAGGTTTGGTTTTAGGTATAATTTCATTTATTTATGTTTTAGCTGTTTTAGGCTCGATATAAAATGATAATTTTTTAAAGAGGGGACCTAGCTCGCTAAGTCCCCTCTTTTTGTTTCTATTTTAAAATCTTACTAAATAATTATGAAAATAAATAACTTGTTTTTCCTTGCTATTTTGTCCTTTTTAGGATTAGCAGCTTACGCACAAACTGATACCATTTATAGAACCAATGGAGAGCGTTTGTTTGTTGATATTACTGAAATTGGAGAGAATTCAATTAAGTATGTTTATCCTAAAGAAACATTAATTAATTCAATTGATAAGGCTGGTGTTGCTAAGGTTCATTTTAAATCTGGTAGAAAGGAAGAATACGCTTCCACTTTTAATATTGCTGCTGTAAAAGGTTGTAAGGACTGGCAAATGGTACAAATGTCTAAAATTGAATCTGAGGTAAAAGGGATGTTTAAAATTAATAATGTGGGTGCCAAAGCAAAGGGTATGACAACCATGTCGAGCATTTCAAAATTGCAGGATAGAGCCTATAATAAAGCTAAAATGGAGGCTGCAATGTTAGGCGGCAATGTCATTTATATTTTGGAGCAAAATACTGAAGAGGCTGTTAATGGCGGTTATTATGGCGGAACCAAAATGCCAAGTGTTTCAATTAGTGGAATAGTTTATACGTCAAAAAAAGTAATAGAAAGTGAAATCCAGGAAGGAGATTATGAGCTTTCAAATATTTTTGTTCTTGAAACAAATGCATATGAAATAGCTGAAAATGCTAATTTTATGCAAGAACGAATTTTAATTCAAAAAAATCAATTTGTTTCTGAGAATGGATTTCTAAGACTAGTTCATAATTTTATTAGTGTTGATAGACAAATTGATAAATACACCATTATTTACTCGGCAGATGGTTTAATAATTTTATCAGGAGTAAATACAACAAAGAATGGCAAAACTACTTATTATAATTTGTTTTTGGTCAGAAAAGGGTAGGTTACTTAATTCACAGAATGAAATTATTTTAACGCTTATTGGTACCTCTTGCTTTTGCCTTA
The DNA here is from genome assembly GCA_903927505.1 of uncultured Bacteroidota bacterium. GTDB lineage: Bacteria > Bacteroidota > Bacteroidia > UKL13-3 > UKL13-3 > B1. The sequence goes on from CAIYNF010000134.1 coordinate 3,091, forward strand.
TAAAGTTTAAGTTGTATTGATTTTTACTACCTGGTACCTCTTCGGGTTAGTTAAACCAACTTATTGGTGTATCTTTGTAGCATTGGTTCCTGTAATTTTTGGGAAACCATTGCAGAGGAGGTAGCTTAGATCATTGTTTTTGAGGGCCGTTTTCTGCCCTTAAATTTTTATGACAACATTTGAACAGCTCAACCTTATTGAGCCAATTTTAAAGGCCTTAAAGGCCGAAGGTTACGTATCGCCTACTCCAATCCAAGAACAGGCAATTCCTATTTTATTGCAAGGCAAAGACCTCTTGGGTTGTGCCCAAACAGGTACGGGAAAAACAGCGGCATTTGCCATTCCTATTTTGCAATTGCTTTACAAAGATGCCCAGCAAAACAATGCTGGCAGAAAAAGAATCAAGGCATTGGTGCTTACCCCAACGCGTGAATTGGCCATTCAAATTGAAGAAAGTTTTGCCGCTTATGGCAAACATACCGGTATTAAACAAACCGTCATTTTTGGAGGCGTTTCGCAACATGGTCAGGTAGAAAGATTGCAACGTGGCATTGATGTTTTAATAGCCACCCCTGGTAGGTTATTGGACTTAATGCAACAAGGTCATGTGCACCTTAATGAAATACAGTTTTTTGTATTGGATGAAGCAGATAGAATGCTAGACATGGGCTTTGTAAATGACGTTAAAAAAGTTATTGCCAAATTGCCTAAGAAAAGACATTCCTTGTTTTTCTCAGCCACCATGCCTCCTGTAATTCAAAGTTTGGCCGACAGTATTTTGTTCCAACCTACAAAAGTGGAGGTAACGCCTGTTTCTTCTACAGCAGATACCATTCAACAATCTTTGTATTATGTAAGCAAATCTGATAAAAGAAAATTGCTTATTCATTTACTTGAAACAGAAAAAATAAACAGTGTTTTGGTTTTTACCCGAACCAAACATGGCGCAGACAGGGTGGTGCGCGACCTAGATAAAGCAGGAATTAAAGCTGCGGCAATCCATGGTAACAAATCACAGAATGCCCGTCAGAATGCCTTGAGTGATTTTAAAGGAGGCAGAATAAAAGTATTATTGGCCACAGATATTGCTTCACGCGGAATTGATATTGACGAGCTTTCTCACGTAATTAATTATGAGTTGCCTAATATCCCAGAAACCTATGTTCACCGCATTGGCAGAACAGGTAGAGCAGGCTTTAACGGTGTAGCCTTTTCTTTCTGTGAAGAGGAAGAATTTGGCGAGTTAAAAGATATTCAAAAGTTAATTGGCAAGAAAATTCCAGTAACAGAAAACCATCCATTTCCATTGGGCATGACTTTAAGCGAGCAAGCACCTATGCAGGCACGACCTAAAAAGCAAGTGCCAGCGCATAACAGGCCTGCTTCTCATAAGCCAGCACACAAGCCTAAGCGCCATTGGCGTGGAAGGGATTAGTTGTAGCTTCTAGAGTTTAGAATCCAGAATCCAGAGTCCAGAGTCCAGAGTCCAGAGTCCAGAGTCCAGAGTTTTTTTTAGAAACGAGAGGCGAGATTTTTGTCGGCGGCTTAACTGCCACCGTCATGCTGAGCCTGCCGTTTCATTTATAACTCATCATTCATTATTGAATTTCTACTAAAATAGAACCACCCTTCGACTCCGCTCAGGGACCGGTTGTCTTGTCCTAAAATAGGTTTACACAAAAAAGTGTAAAACATGAACAAAACAATTATTCAAAAATCTCGTAAGTATTTCACGCTTGAAGAGAAACACCAAGTTATCCAGGAGTTACTA
>CAIYNF010000135.1 GCA_903927505.1 uncultured Bacteroidota bacterium
AAGCGAAGTTGGAAGTAAAGACGTTGAGAAAATTATTCCACCCTACCAATGGATAGAATTAATGCAAACCGAACTAAAAGCAGGTGCATGGAAAGTGATTGCCGAAGCGCGTGAGGCAGGAAATGTTGGCGTTTATAGAAGTAGTGGTGAAGTGCGTGAGGGTTTGGTGCAAGAAATTTTGACTAAAATTCCTGAAGAAAAAATTATTTGGGAAGCACCACAAAAGGCACAGCAAACCTATTTTATTAAATTGGTTGGTGCCAATGTAAATTTGGGAAATATTGCGCCAAATGATATTATTCCATTGGAAACATTACGTGTAGGATTAAGAAGTGATACATTTTCTTTCTTCTTGGGTAAAGGAGCAAAATTTATTGGCAAGAAGAAATAGGTAATTAACCCATGGTTGCTTGTTAGTTTGAACCAATTAATAAAATAAAAGCCAGGGTCCATTGGTTATTGACTATAAAAAAAATAAGGAATGACATTACAAGAACAAATAAATGCCGATGTAATTGCGGCAATGAAAGCAAAAGAAGAAGTGGCTTTGCGCGCTATACGTGGTTTGAAATCTGCCTTGTTGTTAGCAGCAAGTGAGCCGGGTGCAAACGGAGTTGTAACAGATGAGGCAGCATTAAAAATATTTATGAAATTGGCTAAGCAACGCAAAGAATCTTTGGATATTTATATTCAAAATAAACGTGAAGATTTGGCTAAAGTTGAACAAGAAGAGCTTGAAATAATTGAGCGCTACCTTCCAAAGCAAATGGATGAGTCAGAAGTAAAAGCGATATTAACAAATGTTGTAAAAGATGCAGGTGCAAGTTCTGCTGCAGATTTTGGTAAAGTAATGCCATTGGCCATGAAAGCTTTAGCAGGTAAAGCAGATGGTAAAATTATTTCTGCTATTCTAAAGGAGTTGTTGGCTTAATACGCAATTAAAACTTGCAATAAATACTTGGTGTTTAACCTGCTCCTAAACAGGATGATTTTAAAGTAAAAACATGACAGATCCAATAGAAGAAGAGAGAATAAAACGTGCCTTTCAAAAAAAGGATTGGCCCGAAATTAAAGTAAGTGATAGCTGGGCTACCTTTAAAATAATGGCCGAATTTGTAGAGGGCTTCGAGAAGATGAGTAAAATTGGTCCTTGTGTATCAATTTTCGGTTCGGCCCGAACCAAACAAGATCATCCCTATTATTTGATGGCAGAAGAAATTGCGCGAAAACTTGTTAATGCGGGTTTTGGTGTAATAACTGGTGGTGGCCCTGGTATTATGGAAGCAGGAAATAAAGGAGCTTTTGAAGCAGGCGGTAAATCGGTTGGTTTAGGAATTGAGTTGCCTTTTGAGCAGTTTTTCAATAGATATATAGACAGGGATAAGCACATTAATTTTGATTATTTCTTTGTGCGCAAAGTAATGTTTGTTAAATATGCCCAAGGATTTATAGCCATGCCAGGTGGTTTTGGAACTTTGGATGAATTGTTTGAATCATTGACCTTAATTCAAACCCATAAAGTGGCACATTTTCCTGTAGTGTTGGTTGGTACCGAGTTTTGGGGTGGGCTAATAGATTGGATCAAGCAGGTGATGTGTGAACGCGAAAAGAATGTAAGTGCTGATGATTTGTTTTTATTTAAATTAGTAGATACAGCAGATGATGCTGTAAATTATATTTTGGATTATTATGCCGATATGAGTATTAGACCTAATTTCTAATACTGTTTCATTGACAAAGGTCATTTTAAATTGGACCTATAAAATATAGTTTTGTAAAGGTTTGGTTCGAACCAAATAAAATTAAAGAACACTTATGAATTCACTGAAAGAAGATGCATTAAAATACCATAGCAAAGGTCGTCCTGGAAAAATTGCAGTTGTGCCTACCAAGCCAACAAACTCACAGCGCGATTTGAGTTTGGCCTATTCTCCTGGTGTAGCAGAGCCTTGTTTGGCAATTGCAGAAAACCCAGACGATATATATAAGTATACTGCTAAAGGGAATTTAGTAGCTGTTATTAGCAATGGTACAGCAGTTTTAGGCTTAGGAGATATTGGTGCAGGTGCATCAAAACCTGTTATGGAGGGAAAGGGAGTGCTTTTTAAAATATTTGCAGATATTGATGTTTTCGACATTGAAATAGATACGAAAGACACCGATGAATTTATTAGAACAGTTAAAAATATTTCAGGCACTTTTGGTGGTATCAATTTAGAAGATATTAAAGCGCCAGAATGTTTTGAAATAGAGCGTCGTTTAAAAGAGGAATTGAATATTCCAATTATGCATGATGACCAACATGGTACTGCTATTATTACTGGTGCTGCTTTGTTGAATGCAATAGAAATTGTAGGAAAGAAAATAGAAGATGTACAAGTAGTATATAATGGTGCTGGTGCTGCAGCTGTTTCTTGTGCACGCATTATGTTTGCTTTGGGAGTTAGACAAGAAAACCTCATTATGTGTGATAGCAAAGGGGTAATTAGAACAGACAATCCTGCATTAGATGATATTAAAAGACCATTTGCTACATCACGCGACTTGCACAAATTAGAGGATGCCATGAAAGGTGCCGATGTGTTTGTGGGTTTATCAAAGGCAGATGTAGTTTCGCAGGATATGTTGCGCAGCATGAACAAAGATTGTATTGTGTTTGCAATGGCCAATCCAAACCCGGAAATTACATATGAATTGGCAATGGCTTCAAGGCCAGATATCATTATGGCTACCGGGCGTAGCGATTATCCCAATCAGGTAAATAATGTTTTGGGTTTCCCTTATATTTTTAGAGGTGCATTGGATGTACGTGCTACAAAAATTACGGAGGAAATGAAATTGGCTGCTGTATATGCTTTGGCACAATTAGCAAAAGAACCTGTTCCAGAAATAGTAAACTTGGCTTACAATGAAGGCAATGTTTCTTTTGGAAGAAATTATATTATTCCTAAACCCATAGATCCGCGTTTAATTACTACTGTATCTCCTGCTGTAGCTAAAGCTGCAATGGAATGTGGTGTTGCCAAAGAACCTATTTTAGATTGGGATAAATACCACAATCAATTGCTAAATAGATTGGGTAAAGAAAGTAATTTTATAAGAGCTATTACAGATAAGGCTAAACAAAATCCAAAACGTGTAGTTTTCTCTGAAGCAGATAATTTTAAAATTTTACGTGCAGCCCAAATTGTAAAAGATGAAGGAATTGCAATTCCAATTTTATTGGGCCAGCGTGAAAAGATTGAAAAAATAATCGCCGAAAATAAAATGAACCTTGATGGTATTTCTATTATTGATCCAATGGAGGATGAAAATAAGAGAAATGCTTTTGCAGATGTATTATTCCGTAAGCGCCAGCGCAATGGGTTAACCTTGCATGAGGCCAGAAAATTAATGCGCGACAGACATCATTATGCACCCATGATGGTAGAGTTAGGAGAGGCAGATGCAATGATTAGTGGCTTAACCAAAAATTATCCAAGCACCATTCGCCCAGCCCTGCAAATTTTAGGAAAAGAAGAAGGAACAGAAGTAGTAGCAGGTATGTATATCATGCTTTCTAAAAAGGGAACCTTATTCTTTGCAGATTGTTCTGTGAACCAAAATCCAGATGAAGACCAATTGGTAAACATCACGCATTTGGCATACAAGGCTGTTAAGAAATTTAATAGAGATCCCCGCATTGCTTTATTGAGTTATAGTAATTTTGGTTCGGCAAAAGGAGAAGATGCGGTTAAAATGTCGAATGTACGTAAGCGTTTAAAAGCGGCTTATCCGCAAATGGTGGTAGATGGTGAAGTGCAAGCAAATATTGCCATTAACCAAAAACTATTAAGAGAAAATTTTCCCTTTAGCGAATTGGTAGGAGAACCCGTTAATACATTTATTTTTCCTAGTTTGTCTTCTGGAAATATTGCGTATAAAATGATGCAAGAATTGGGAGCAGCTGAAGCAATTGGTCCAATTTTATTGGGCTTAAACAAATCGGCACATATCTTACAATTGGGCAGCAGTGTGCGTGAAATTGTAAATATGGTTACCATTGCAGTAGTTGATGCACAGAGTAAACAGTAGCTAAAAAATCAAATAAAAAAAGAGGCCAATGGATTTCCATTGGCCTCTTTTTTTATTATTGAATCAAAATTATTGCGTTATTTGAAACAGAAATGATGGCGAAATTCTTTAAATACACATTGGTTTTGGTTCTGTTTTTTATTATTGAAAAACAGGATTGTACAGCTCAAAAAATAGAATTAAAAATGCTAATGGGGGAGCAAGTGTTGTATCTCGATTCAAATTATAAGTTGGGTTCAGCAGATTCAATTCAAATTACTGCACTTAAATTTTATATAAGCGACGTTGAATTTTGGAACAATGATTCTTTGCTTAATACAGAAAAAAAATCCTATCATTTGATTGATATAACAAATCCTGAAAGTTTCTTTCTTCAATTTGATTTGCCTTTTATAAATGCATATAATCAAATAAAATTCAAATTAGGAATAGATAGCGCTGCTCATGCTGCTGGAGCTATGAGCGGTGCGCTCGATCCCTTAAACGGGATGTATTGGACTTGGCAGAGCGGTTATATTAATTCGAAAATTGAAGGTTTTTATATTGAGCAAGGTGTAAAAAAGGTTTTTCAATTTCATTTGGGAGGCTATCAAAATCCATTTAATGCACTTCAAGAGCTGACTTTAAAAGTTCAATCAAAAGCTATCCTTCCAATTGCTTTTGACTTGATGCCTTTTTTTCAATTAATAGACCTTAAAAATCGTCATCATATAATGCAACCAAGCTCGGAAGCTGTTTTGTTTAGTAGGAATTTGAAAAAATGTTTTACCCTGAAGTAAAAATGAAAAGACTATTTTTATTTTTACTAATTTGTTCGTGCTTTGGTTTTGTAACACAATCAGTTTTTAATTTACCAATTCCTAATGGTTGGCCCAAACCAGCGTATAATTTTAAGCGCAATCCATTAAGCCCGGAGGCAGTATTATTAGGTCGGGCACTTTTTTACGACCCAATTTTATCAAAGAATAATACCATTTCTTGTGCGAGTTGTCATTCACAATACAATGGCTTTACCCATGCAGACCATGCAATTAGTCATGGAATTTATGACAGCATTGGCACAAGAAATTCCCCTACTTTAATGAACCTTGCTTGGCATAAAAGCTTCATGTGGGATGGCGCAATTAATCATCTAGATATGCAAGCGCTTGCGCCAATTACCCATCCTAAAGAAATGGGTGAGCGTTTAGATTCGTTGCTTGTAAAATTGAACCGTTCAAAATTATATAAATCATTAGTTGCAAAAGCCTATGGGGACTCTATTGTGAAAAGCGAATTTGTATTAAAATCTATTTCTCAATTTTTGCTCACTCTTGTAAGTGCAAATTCTAAATATGATTCGGTAATGCGGCATGAGGCAGATTTTACACCACAAGAAAAAAAGGGATATGTTCTTTTTAAAAACCATTGTAATGGTTGTCATAATGAACCATTGTTTACAAATTTAGAATTTGAAAATAATGGTTTATGTGTGGATGATAACTTGCGTGATTTAGGGAGATTTGTAATTACAAAAAACCCTTTAGACTCTTTTAAATTTAAAGTGCCAGCTTTAAGGAATATTGAATTTTCATTTCCTTATATGCATGATGGTCGGTTCAAAACAATTTCGGCTGTATTGTTACATTATTCGTCACCAAAGTGTAAAACTCCTTCATTGTCAAATTTGCTTAAAAATCCCATTAAATTAAGTAAGGCAGACAGGGTGGATTTAACGGCATTCCTTCTGTGCCTTACAGATAAAGCGTTTTTATTTAATGAGAATTATTCTTACCCTAAAATATTGTTATTAAATCTGCCGAAGGATTAATGATTTTTGGGCGTCTAATAGAAAAAGCAGAAACAAAAATTAGGATTGATTGTCTTATTTTTTGATTTAGATATCCAATTTTTAAAATAAAACCTACACCTATGAAAAGATTATTTATCGCATATGTATTTCTTGTTTCAGGAATAAGTGCTTATGCCCAAACAAACCCGGCCATATTATCTTGGTTACATAATACCACTGGTATTAAAGGAAGACACTATATAAAAAATAATTCAACTGCAATTAATGATGCCGATTCTGCAAATGTATTAGCCGTTTATTATTCAACTGCTTCGGTATATGTTAGAGCCAATGGTGTTCCTTCTTATGTTACTGGGCCTTTTTTAGATGGTAATCCTTCTGTTACAACCAATCAAAATGCCATTTTTAAATTGCCCTTAAACCCAGCACAAAACACTGGAAATTCTACGCCAACTCAGGGGGGTAATATTGGTATTTTTATCAATGGTGTTGCCATGTTTGATTACCGTGATGGGGTATCGTGGCAAAATGCAACCAATTCACTAAAAGGCGGACCTTTAGGTGGCATGGGAGATCAAGTATGGAACAGAGATGCAATTGTAGCTGAACGTGGTGGTTTCGATTGTTCAAAGGGTCATCCAGCTATGGGAAACTACCACCATCATCAGAACCCGAGTGCATTTAAATTAGATAAAAATGTTATTTCAACAGTTTGTAATTTGTATGATGCCGATGGGCTTTATGTTTTAGATTCAACAAAGCATTCTCCTTTATTAGGCTTTGCCTATGATGGTTTTCCTGTTTATGGTGCTTATGCCTTTAAAAACACCGATGGAACCGGAGGAATTGTTAGAATGAAATCTAGTTTTTCTTTACGTTCTATAACTACAAGAACAACTTTATATACAGGGGTAACTGTTACAGCAGGGCCAAATGTAAGTACAACTTATCCGCTTGGCTTATTCAGAGAAGATTACCAATACACAGCTCCAATTTCTGCAGATTATTTAGATATTCATAATGGTCGTTTTTGTGTAACGCCAGAATATCCAAATGGGATTTATTGCTACTTTGCTACAGTAGACGAAAATTGGAATTCTGCTTATCCCTATTTAATAGGCCCAACTTATTATGGAGTTAAAACTGCTTCAAAAGTGCCAAGCATTGTAGAGGCGGTAACGCAGTATAAGCCCGCTAAAACAGGCATTCCTGCTGCAATTTCAAGCAGTTTGGAAATTTCTATATTCCCAAATCCTTCTTCAGAAATAGTTGCCGTTCAAAGTGAGGGTTTATTACATGAAAATTTAAAAGTAGAATTGTTCGACCTCAGCGGAAGGCTAATTCAATCTGCATACATTTTGCAAGGGAGTACCATTGCTTATCTTGAAACAAGGTTGCTTTATGATGGTGAATATCTTGTTCGAATTTCAAATGATTCACAACTTGTAATTAAAAAATTAATCATTGCTCATTAAGCATGTGTAGCTTTAATAATTTTATTCCATGCAGATAAAAAAAAGGGTAATTAATTTTTTGGGTTTCCTATTTTCCTTTTTCTTATTTCTTGGGTTCGTACCGAAACAAAAAAATAAAGTAATAGATAACTTTAGATTATATAGTACAAGCGGGAAATGGATAGAATTAAATGAGTATAGAAATTGCAAGGGTGTCATAGTTGTTTTTACATGCAATCATTGTCCATTTGCTAAATTGTATCCTGGAAGATTAAATGAACTGAATAAAATTTATTGTGCCAAAGGTGTTCCATTAATAGCCATTAGTTCAACGGACAGTATGCTTTACGAGGAGGATGGCTATTTACAAATGGCAATTAAATCTAAAGTTGAGCAATTTAATTTCGAATATTTAACAGATGCAACTCAAGTTGTTGCCAAGCAATTTAATGCGCAAAAAACGCCTCATGCTTTTGTGCTTTGGAGGCAAGAGAATAGATGGGTTATTAAATATTCTGGCGCTATAGATGACAATGGGTCTGAGCCGGAAAAAGTAGAAGTACCCTATGTTAGAAATGCTGTTGAAGATCTTTTGGCTGGTAAAGATCCTAGTATAGAGGATACCAAATCAATTGGCTGCCAAATTTATTTTAGAAAATAGACTCATAAAAAAAGGTTCAACAAATATTTGTTGAACCTTTTTTTGTTATAAACCTTCAATTTATTTCAAGGTACGTTTTACCTCAATTTCTTCGTAGGCTTCTACGTAGTCACCTTCTCTTAAATCGTTGTAATTGTTAATAGTTAAACCGCAATCAAAACCGGTTGCAACTTCTTTGGCATCGTCTTTAAATCGCTTAAGCGAAGAAAGTGCACCTGAGAATACAACTACACCATCTCTAATTAAGCGGATTTTGGCATTTCTAACCAATTTTCCATCGGTAACCATACAGCCTGCAACAGTACCCACTTTGGTAATTTTAAATACCTCACGGATTTGTGCGTTACCCAATATTTTCTCTTCAATGGTTGGCGCCAACATCCCTTCAATTGCAGATTTAATTTCTTCAATTGCATTGTAAATAACAGAATAAAGACGAATATCAATTGATTCTGTTTCTGCTAATCTTCTTGCTTGAGGACTTGGACGAACTTGGAAACCTACAATGATAGCATCTGAAGCCGAGGCTAACATTACATCACTTTCAGAAATTTGTCCTACTGCTTTATAAATTACACTCAATTGAACTTCTGGCGTAGAAAGTTTAATCAATGAATCTGCTAATGCTTCCACAGAACCATCCACGTCGCCTTTAACAATAACATTTAATTCTTTAAAGTTTCCAATTGCTAAGCGTCTTCCAATTTCATCTAAGGTAATATGTTTGTTTGTTCTAATACCTTGTTCGCGTTGCAATTGCTGACGTTTATTAGCAATTTCTTTGGCCTCTTGTTCATTTTTGGTTACCATAAAACGGTCACCTGCTTGTGGGGCACCATCAAAACCTAGAATAACAACTGGTGTACTTGGTCCAGCCAAAAGCATTTTCTTTCCACGCTCATCAAACATGGCTCTTACTTTACCATTATTTGTTCCTGCTAGCAGCGGATCTCCCACTTTCATGGTACCACTTTGAACCATTACTGTGGTAACAATACCACGACCTTTATCTAAGGTAGCTTCAATAATAGAACCAACGGCACGTTTATCAGGATTTGCTTTAAGGTCGAGCATTTCTGCTTCGAGCAATACTTTTTCTAATAATGTTTCAATACCTGTACCTTTTTTGGCAGATATTTCTTGGCATTGGTATTTACCTCCCCATTCTTCCACCAAGATATTCATTGCAGAAAGTTGCTCACGAATTCTATCTGGATTAGCAGAATCACGGTCGATTTTATTGATGGCAAATATAATTGGAACACCGGCGGCCAATGAGTGTGAGATAGCCTCTTTGGTTTGTGGCATTACAGAATCATCTGCTGCAATTACAATAATTACAATATCCGTAATTTTAGCTCCCCTTGCACGCATAGCCGTAAAAGCTTCGTGACCAGGAGTATCTAAGAAGGTAATTTTCTTGCCGTTTTCTAATTTTACTTCGTAGGCGCCAATATGCTGGGTAATACCGCCCGCTTCACCTTTTACAACGTTTGCGCTACGCACATAATCGAGTAAAGATGTTTTACCATGATCTACGTGACCCATTACGGTTACAATAGGTGCACGGTGCAATAAGGTGCTTGGGTCATCTACTTCTTCTTCTACAGCTTCCACCATTTCGGCAGAAACAAATTCAACTTCAAATCCAAATTCTTCTGCAACAATAGCGATGGTTTCAGCATCTAGACGTTGGTTAATTGAAACCATCATACCAAGGCTCATACATGCGCTAATAATTTGGGTAACTTGAAGGTTCATCATTTGGGCAAGTTCATTTGCCGTTACAAATTCTGTTACCTTCAGTTTGTTTTTCTCCATTTCCTCTTGCAACATTGCTTCTTCACGCTCATTTGCTTTGAAGTCACGTTTTTGCTTGCGAATTTTGGATCGAACCGCACCAATATTAGGATTCTTGCTACCTGGGTTTAGGCGGGCAAGAGTTGCCTTTAATTTATCTTGAATTTCTTTATCGCTAATTTCAGTTTTTTCTTCAGGTTTGCCAAAACGGTTAGCACCTTGACCAGGCGCGCCTGGTTTGTTTCCATAACGGTTATTGGTTCCTTGGTATCCGCCACCTTGAGCAGGTCCGCGGTTATTTGTTCCTTGGTATCCGCCACCTTGACCAGGACCACGGTTGTTTGTACCTTGGTATCCGGTGCGTGGACGGTTTGGATCAGCTGGTTTATTTGGGTCTACTCGCTGGGTTCCAGGTTGGTCACCACCTATTTGTTTGCGTTTACGTTTGCGTTTTCCATTAGGATCATCGCTACTTGCAACTGGGTTTTGTTTTTTAGCCGGAGGATCTTGTCTGAGCTCTATTTTGCCCATTACCTTTAATCCTTCTAGTTTTTCGTATTTAACTTCTGTAACAGAAGGTTCTTCGGCTTCAACAATTTCTTTTGGCGTTTCTGCTATTGGAGCAGGAGGGGTAATAGCCTCAATTTCTTTTTTAGGGGCTAGAGGAGCTTCATTAATTTCAGCTACAGGCTCTGCTTTGGCTTTTTTCTTCGGAGCTGGGGCAACAATTTCTTCAACTTTAGGCTCTGCTTTTTTAGCTTTTGCTTTAGGTTTTTTAAGGGCATCTAAATCTATTTTACCCATTACCTTTAAGCCACTTTCTTCTTTTTCTTCAGGTGCTTTTACTATTAGCTCCTCCGCTTTTGGTGCTTCTACTTTCACTGGTTCAACAAGCGGTTCAGGAGCAACAATTACAGGAGGCGCAACAGGAGCCGGCGCTTCTACTTTTTTGTTTTGGGTATTAGCCAAACCAGATTTGATAAGCATCCCATCTTCTTCTTCCTCTTCTTCTGCTACAGGAGCTTTCGGTTTAGGGATTTCATGGACTGTATCCTTTGGTTTGAGCCTATCGCGACCAAGTTTATTGGCCTCGTCTTTAACTTTTTTCTCTGAGGAGAATTCGGACAATAGTATTGCGTACTGATCTTCTGTAAGTTTGGTAGTAGGCTTTGCCTCAATGGCATGCCCTTTTTTGGCCAAAACTTCAACTAAAGTGGTCATCCCCACATTTAGCTCCTTCATTACGGCATTGATTCTCTTTGTTCCTGTTGTTTCGCTCATTCTGCGCTTTTTCTTCCTAAAAATTACTGCGAATATCGTTTTTATTCATGGATATTCAACATGAAGGCCTGAAAAACACCAAATAAAAAAGCAAAAGCAAGCTTTGTTATCGGAGTTTTCAGGCCTTTGACACAAAAAGACGCTAGGAGGGTTTAGCTCACATAGCTTGCTTATTCTTTTTTGGTATTCATCTTATTCAAACTCAGCTTCTAAAATTCTGCGCACTTCTTGCACAGTTTCTTCTTCAAGCTCTGTTCTACGAACCAATTCTTCATTAGGGATTGCCAATACACTTTTTGCGGTGTCTAAGCCAAGTCCTTTAAGTTCGTCGATGATCCAACTATCAATTTCATCGCTAAATTCATCCAAATCAATATCTTCTTCTTCACTTTCAGCTTCTCTGTATACATCAATTTCGTAACCAGCTAATTTACCAGCTAATTTAATGTTGTGTCCACCTTTACCAATTGCCAGAGAAACTTGATCCGGTTTTAAGAAAACAGAAACACGTTTTCTTTCTTCATCAATTTTAATGGAAGAAACTTTAGCAGGACTTAATGAGCGCTGAACCAAAAGGCTTGGGTTGGTTGTAAAATTAATTACATCAATGTTTTCATTTCTTAATTCACGAACGATTCCGTGAATACGAGAACCCTTCATACCTACACAAGCGCCAACTGGATCTATACGGTCGTCATAGCTTTCAACAGCAACTTTTGCTCTTTCACCTGGTTCGCGTACAATTTTCTTGATGCTAATTAAGCCATCAATAATTTCTGGCACTTCTTGTTCGAACAAGCGCTCTAGGAAAGTGCCAGAGGTACGGCTCAATAAGATTCTTGGGTTTCCATTATGCATTTCTACTTTCAAAACAACAGCACGAATGGCATCGCCTTTTTTGTAGAAATCTGCAGGAATCATTTCTATTTTAGGTAACAATAATTCGTTGCCTTCATCATCCAATACCATGATTTCTTTTTTCCAGATTTGGTAAACCTCTCCAGAAACAACTTCGCCCACACGGTCTTTGTATTTTTTGTAGAATTCGTCTTTTTCTAATTCAAGAACCTTAGAAAGCAATGTTTGACGAGCAGAAAGAACGGCTCTTCTACCAAATATTTGCAATCCAACTTCTTGGGTTACATCTTCCCCAATTTCAAAATCCGGTTCAATTTTAACCGCATCTGAATAGGCAATTTGCATGTTTTCATTTTCTACTTCTCCATCGTGAACAATGTTACGGTTGTGCCAAATTTCTAAGTCACCACTCTTGTCGTTGATAATCACGTCAAAGTTTTCGTCGTTGTTGTAGCGTTTGCGCAACATACCGCGAAACACATCTTCCAACACGCGCTGCATGGTTGCGCGGTCGATGTTTTTAAACTCCTTAAACTCGCTAAACGAGTCGATTAGTCCTGCACTGTGCATATACTTATAATTTATGTTTCTAATTAAAGGATACCATTACAAAGGCTTCTTCAATATCTTCCATTGGAATATCTTTAAAGCTAGGTTCTTTGGATTGGTATGCTTTCTTTTTATCTTTAAGTTGAACGTTGAGAACATTTTCTTGGATGCCTATTAATTTAACTTCCAATTCTGTTTTGGCTTTTAAAATAATTTTAAATTCCCTGCCAATATGTTTATTGTATTGGCGTGCCAATTGCAATGGTCTATCTACACCTGGAGATGAAACTTCTAATTTATAGGGTGTATCACCGTAATCTGTTTCATCTAATTTGTTAGATAGGTGCCTGTTGAGGCTTCGGCATTGTTCAATTGTGAGGGGCCCATCACTGTCTATGAGCACAAGCAATTTATCTCCACCTGGCTTAAACTCAACGCTTACCACAAAAACCGAGGGTTCTAAAACCTCGGCGCTCCATTCTTTTATTTGTTCTACGATCTGCATAGGTAACAAAAGAGGGGACTTTTGGTCCCCTCTTTTAATTAATTATGCCACAAATATAGGGCTAAAACTCAAATAAGCAAGTTTTTCCTTATTTGCCGTAAAATGCTTTGTAGCGTTCGTATTGGCTTTTTCCAAAATCCGACATGCCATCCATGAATTTCTTTTGTTTTCTGCTGCCGTCAAGCGTTGAGAATTTGGTATACAAAGATTTTGATTTTGCAAAATCATCGTTCCAAATATAGGCTTCCATTAAATTCCAGTAAATGGCCATGGTCACATCTTCGTTGATTCTGGCCTTTTTATTGTCCATTTCCGATTCTGTTAAGGCTTTTTCATAAATGGCAATTGCTTCTGCTATTTTAGCTTTAGCTGCAGTTTTTTCATATCCCTCTACCAAGGTATTGTAACCTTCAAGTAAAGCTAAGTAAGCATTTCCAAGATCTGAATAGTCTTGTTTTTTGTCTTTAACAATTAATACAACTGTTTCGTGGCTCATTTTCTTAAATGCATAATTGCTATTTAAAAATTCGTTGATAGCAGCTAAGCCTTTGTCGGTAGTTTCTTGTTCTAAATTGGCAATAGTTCTTTCTTTTTGGCTGTCCCACCAATACTTCACACCACTTTCACTGGTAATTTCTGTATTTGTTTTAATGAATTGTTCGGTGCTTACTGCTTCAGGAACTTCATTGTAAATTACTCCTGCAGGAGTTTCTACCTTTAAGGTAATTAAGCGGCGGTAGGCAACTTTTCCATAATAGGCTCTGTAGTTATATGATTTTCCATCTTTAAAACCTGTAACATCTTTAAATGTAATTTCTGGTTCTTTTACTTCTAATTCACCTAAAGTTGCTGTGATTTTAATTGAATTTGAATTTCCTACAGTGTAACCTTCCATTTTAAGGTATGTACCTGCTAATTGTTCTAGGTTAAATACTTTCACCAATTTTGGTGGAGCAGGTTCAGATTTGTATGGTTTGCTTGGGTAATGCAAATAAGGTTCTTGAGGTAAATTTTTGTAAGGTTTACCTTCATTAGAAAGTTGCTTATCAGCTAATTTTTGTAAGGTAGATTTTTGCTCATACAATTCCATTTCTTTCATATAAGCATCGTTGGCAGCTTTTAATTTTGCTGGGTATTCTGCCTTTTCTTTAGCCAATTCATCTTCAGCTTTTTTCATCTGGCCATCGTAATCTCTTAACTCTTTTTGGTAGGTTTCTTCTGCTTTTACTTTTGCCAATTCATAGTCTGCAAGTATTTTCTTATTGCGTTCTTCTCCATTATAAATAACAGTGCTGTTATAGGTTTTAAATGCCTTGTCTAATGGTTTTGTAGGTAATTGTAAGTAGTCAAATTTGGTTTCAATTTTGTCCACATCTTGGGCTTTTATTTCTTCGTTAGAAAATACCAAGGAAATGGCCATAACACCTGCATACAATAATAATTTTTTCATAAATGAGTTTTAAATATTATTCAAATGTAGATTTATAAAATTAAATTTACCTTAGCTAACGGCAATTAAGAAAAAATTAATTTTCAAGAATTTGGTTCGAACCAATTAAAATTCTACTTATTTTTGAAGCTTACTGCCAATGAAATTAACCATCAATAACCTTCGAAAAACCTTCTTTATACTGCTATTTTTATTGGTTGCTAGGATTTCAAATGCCCAAACCCTTGATTACGACACCAATTATGTATTGAGTTATTATAAGAATTTGGTGGTAACGGCAGTTAGTGAGTCGAAGGCCAATTTGGTTTACATGAATTTTCAAACTCCCAAAAGGGTTTATGAACTTAATTATAAAACCAATTCCTTGTTAACTTATGGATTTTGTCTTGATTATAAATGGCTGAGTTTGGAATATACAACCCAAATGCCTTGGACCGAACTCCGCCCAGAAAGAGGAGAATCTAAAAACTTTGGGGTAGGATTTGGTTTCTCATTTAGGAAATGGACATTTAGAAACTTCTTGCAAGTGAGCGAGGGCTATTATTTAGAAAACACCAATGCTTGGCAGTCCAATTATAGGCAAAACAATAGTCCCTATTACGTTCGGCCCGATATTTCAACAAGTACTTATTACAGCACCCTCAATTATATTTTTAACCATAAGAAATTTTCAAATGCCGCTTCCTTGTGGCAATTAGAAAGGCAGTTAAAGCCAGTTGGTACATTTGTTTTAGGGGCTTCATATATCTACAATAATTTCTATGCAGATTCAAGCATTGTGCCTACTATTCCAAATGTAAATTATCCGCGCAACAACAATACATACTTTAGTTTAAATGCAATTGGTATTAACTTTGGTTGGCAAGGCACATTGCCTTTGTTTCGATCCAAAAAATGGTTTATTGGAACCGCAATTATTCCAGGATTTTCTTACCAATTTGGAAAGCTAACAGTAGCAGATTTGGGAACAATTAATAAAGATAAGTTAATTGGTTACCAATCAGAGTTCCGCTCTTCTCTAGGGTTTAATGGAGATAAATGGTATATATGTGCAAGTTATAGGGCGTTTGGAAATGTAAATGCCATTAACCACAGTGAGCCATTGAGTATTACCAATTCTTATACGAGACTTTATGTGGGGTATCGTTTTAACGACCCCCAAATAAAGCATCCTTTGGTTCAAAAATTTCGACTTTAATTAGCAGTATGGTATAAAATAAAGCCATACATATCTGCCGCATCTTCAATTAATTTGGCAGTTGGTTTTCCAGCACCATGTCCGGCTTTGGTATCAATTCTAATTAAGATAGGACTTTCATTTGCTTTGCTATTTGCTTGTAACGTTGCAGCATATTTAAATGAATGTGCTGGCACCACTCTGTCGTCGTGATCTGCTGTCATAATAAGCGTTGCAGGGTATTTTACATCCTTCTTAACATTGTGCAATGGGGAGTATTTAATTAAATAGTTGAATTGATTTTTGTCTTC
The DNA here is from genome assembly GCA_903927505.1 of uncultured Bacteroidota bacterium. Classification (GTDB taxonomy): domain Bacteria; phylum Bacteroidota; class Bacteroidia; order UKL13-3; family UKL13-3; genus B1. The sequence goes on from CAIYNF010000135.1 coordinate 15,913, forward strand.
ACTTGAACCATATTCTACCGCCCAGCCCCAGCCTATGGTAAATTTATGGTAGCGCAACATATCCATAACCCCAACTGCAGGAATTCCCACTTTATAAAGTTCTGGTCTTTGGTTCATACATGCGCCAATTAATGTGCCTCCATTTGATCCTCCATGAATGGCGAGATGTTCGCTACTGGTATATTTTTCTTTTATTAAATATTCTGCAGCTGCAATAAAATCATCAAATACATTTTGTTTTTTATGGAGCATGCCAGCTTTGTGCCAATCTTCGCCATACTCCCCACCGCCGCGTAAATTGGCTATAGCATATACACCACCCCTTTCTAAAAACATAATGCGAGAGATGCTAAAAGAAGGAGTAAGATTTATATTAAATCCCCCATAACCATATAAAAGTGTTGGGTTCGACCCATCTAATTTGATGCCTTTTTTATAGGTAATAAACATGGGAATTTTAGTTCCATCTTTACTTGGATAAAATACTTGTTTGGTTTCAAATTCCTCTGGATTAAATGCATAATTTGCTTTGCTCATCCAATCTTTTTGTTCCTTGGAATTTAAATTATAAAATTTAATTTTTCCGGGTTCTGTAAAAGAAATAAAGTTGTATGAAATGGTGTTTTCATTTACTTTGCATCCGCCTGTGCTTGCGGTGCCAATGCCAGGTAAATCAATATTTCCTAGCAATTCACCTTTGGTGTTAAAATGTTTTAGGCGGGTACTTGCATCTTCCAAATAGCTTGCAATTAATTGTTTGTTTCCAGCCGTTACAACTGTTTCAAGAAGGTCTTTTGATTCTGGAATAATTACTGTCCAATTATTAGGTGAAGGGTTTGCGGGGTCTATGGCAACCAATTGGTATTTTGGTGCATGAAAATCTGTAAGCACTAAAATTTTATTTTCATTATTACCCACAACGCTAAAATTATTTTCAAAACCTTTACACAACAAACTAAATCCTTGGTTTTTTAGGTCTAAATGTTTTATGTTTTCTAAATGGTCTTTTACCCAAATCTCACTTCCAGAGGTGCCTTCCGAAACATTCACAAATAAGAATCTTTCATCTTCAGTTAGGCTTGCATTAAAATAACGCAATGGGTGCAATTTGTCTTCAAAAATAAGCGCATCTTGGTTTTGGTTCGAACCCAATTCATGGTAATAAATTTTCATGAATTCATTTTGGTTGCTAAATGCTTTTCCTTTTTTAGGTTCATCGTACCTGCTGTAATAAAAACCATTTCCTTTCCATGTAGCGCCACTAAATTTCACCCAATGAATATTGTCAGTAGTTTTTTGTTTTGTTGCTACATCCATTACAAAAATCTCATTCCAATCGCTACCAGATTGGGCTATGCCAACGGCTGCGTATTTATGGTCTTGACTAAATGTTAAGCTTGCCAAAGAAACAGTGCCATCATCCGAAAGTTTATTTGGGTCTAAAAATAATTCCGCATTTTCAATGGCAAATACATCTTTGCTTCTGTATAAGACGCTTTGGTTTTGGAGGCCATTATTTTTATAAAAATAATAATAATCTCCTTCTTTGAATGGCGCAGAATATTTAGCAAAATTCCAAATTTCGGTAAGTCGTTTTTTGATATCTGTTCTTATGCTTATTTGCTCCAAATAATTGCTGGTACGTTTATTTTGCTCGGCTACCCAG
>CAIYNF010000136.1 GCA_903927505.1 uncultured Bacteroidota bacterium
GGATATTCCTCGATTCTGCACCTGATCGCTGGGGACGATTATTAATGCGGAGAAGAGAAGCATGGCAAGCTAAGTTGGAGAGCCGTGAAGAAAAAACTCTTTTTGAAAGTGATTATTTATTAGGTGTTTTTGACGGTCATCGAATGGGAGGGCTACGATTTAAATTAGAACAGGAGGGTGAATGGATGAACAACCAAAAGAAAATGTCAACGCCTCCCTGGACATCGCTTCGTGAATTGGAATATGCCAGTTTGCAATTAGAAAAAGAGGATGCCATTAAAGAGCCGGAATATACTAAGTGGTTGAGCATGCTAATTGACCCAGGTTCTTCATTGGGCGGCGCAAGACCTAAAGCCAGTGTATTGGATGAAAAGGGCAACCTTTGGATCGCAAAATTTCCAAGTGCTAAAGATGATAAAAACACCGGTGCTTGGGAAATGGTATTGCATCAATTGGCTAAAGCTTGCGGTATTCATGTACCTAATGCAAGGCTCCTTCAATTTTCCGGAAAACACCATACATTCTTATCTAAACGATTTGATAGAATAAAACAGAAACGCATACACTTTGCATCTGCCATGACATTATTGGGATATCAAGATGGAGCGGATTTTCATGATGGGTTAAGCTATTTGGATATTGTTGCTTTTATCATTCAGCAAGGAGCATCGGTGAAAGCAGATTTAGAACAGCTGTGGAGACGAGTAGTTTTCAATATGTTGGTTTCAAATACTGATGACCATTTGCGTAATCACGGATTTATGCTAACAAATAATGGTTGGGAATTATCACCAGCCTATGATATGAATCCCAATGAAATGGGAAATGGCTTGACATTAAATATATCGGAGAATAGTAATGAACAGGATATTTCTTTGGCCTTAGAAACGGCAAAGCATTACAAACTAAAAAATGACGAAGCGGAAAAAATCATAAATGATATACAGCGAGAAATTGCCAAATGGCGCACAGTTGCAAAAAAAGTAGGCATAAGTAGCAGTGAAATTGAACAGACGAAGCGTGCTTTTCGTGATGCTGAGATGAAAAAGTAAAGAGGCTATTTTTTTGCTGTTATTGTAAATGTTGCGTTACCAGGGTTTCAACGTTTATTTTTTCTTATCAGTTCCTGTATCGGGAAGTAATCAACGCTTATTAAAATCCATTTGCTCTAAATAATTTTCTGCTGTTTCCAGGTGCATACTTTGCTTGGCCTCCGGCATTTTATCGAAGCTTTTGATGCGCATTTCTATTGCAAGGAATTCTTCCTATAGAAGTTATTCATAGCAATTATATGCGGAAAACTGATACAAGAAATAAAAACAAAGAATATGCTTATCCAATTTTCACGATAGTGGATCAAATCATTTTTCATTAGCAATGCCATACCAACAAACATGATTAAAGCACCTGCGGTAAAGGGCAGTGCCTTTAAAAAAAGTGATTGGTTATTTTCATTCATTCCTTGTTTTAAATGCGACCATCCATTGTAGCTGTGCTGACCTATAAAATAAAGTCCAAATGCAGTTATAAGTGGCAATTCCATGCAAATTAATAGTACAATTATAGTATGTAACATTTGCCATCTTCTTTCTAAAACTGCCCATATTAAACCAAATGTTACAAGAATTAAACTCAATAATTGCGCATTATTACTGGATATTGGAATTATAATGGACTGCATGTTTCCCAAAATAGCATTGGTTTCATTTACATGCCCTAAAAGTATTATGCCTAAAATAAAACTGCCCCAGAGAATAATTTTAACATGATTTATAATCTGAGGCTTCCACTCTTTTAAATCGGTTTCACCAAAATGCCATGCAGAATAAACTAAAAAAAACAACAATGCCAGCTTGGGTAAAAGCAACCACAGAACAAAATTTAGGAAAGCCAATCCAACATATTTTAGTACAAAGTTTCTATTTAGGCGAAAGGAAGAATCATTTTTTTCTAGTAAATGATCCACGGCACCATGCGGAATTCCAATTAAAAACATCCCTCCAATAAACAAGGGAAACTGTATCCAACTGAACATACTTGGCACGTTTTTAAATACCACCCATAAGAAAAATGCAATTAACATTAAGGCAAATGGGGCTAATAAACGTTTTGTTTTTAATGCAACAATTTGCGCTGCTGCGCTCAAAAAAGGTAAAATTGGTAATGAAGAGAAAATCTTTACATCCTGAATCAAGGTGGTTTTCTCATCTAAGAA
>CAIYNF010000137.1 GCA_903927505.1 uncultured Bacteroidota bacterium
GATATGCCAATTAAACCCGCAATTGGCGCCTTCACTTTGCAAAATCCCAATTCAATGGAAGCATTGTCTTTGGCTGCTTTAGCTGCTTTAACTCTTCCCTCTGCCGCACCAACAGCAGCATTGGCAGCATCTAGGTCGCGCTTACTTAAGGCGTTAGAAGCAGCTAATGGTTTAACCCTGTCTAAATCACTTTTGGCTTTCACCAATTGGGTTTGGGCATCTGCCAATTGACCATCGGCTTGCGCCAATTTAGATTGATAAGGTAAATCGTCTATGGTATAGAGTAAATCGCCAGCAGCCACTTTGGTGCCTTCTTTAAAAAACATGCCTGTTACCATGCCTTGCACACGTGCTTGAATTTGCACATCAGACAAACCGTAGGCCTGACCAACGTATTCTGCATAAATGGGAAGGTCGCTTTTTTGAACCAATAAAACACTTACCTCAGGAGCCATGGCAACTTGAGGTTTATTTGCATCTTTACAGGAAAGACTCAATAAGAGTAAAAAGGATAGGCTATAGGATAGTTTTTTCATAGTATACTTAAAGATACAAGTATACTTAAAACTGAGGTTAAAACCTTGTAAGAAAGAAGGAAATTATTAGCTTTCTCGTGTAATTCTTGCCATGTAAAAACCATCAAAACCAGATTCACTTGGCAATACAATTCTTTCCTCTTCAAATTTATAGTTTGGATGAGCTGCAACAAATTTTTGCACTTGCTTTTGGTTTTCTGAAGGTAGTATGCTACAAGTAGCATAAACCATTTTACCACCAACTTTTAAGATTTTACAATAATCTTCTAAGATAGCTGATTGCTGACCTTTCACTTTATTTATAAATTCCATGCTTAATTTCCACTTGGCATCTGGGTTACGTTTAATAACGCCCAAACCACTACATGGCACGTCTAGCAATAGTCTATCTGCAGTATCGTATAATTTCTTAATGGTTTTATTACCTTCAATTAAACGTGTTTCTAAATTACTTACACCTGCTCTTCTTGCGCGTTTTTTGGCTTCGTCTAATTTCCATTGTTCGGTATCTAAACTAATAATTCTTCCTTTATTTTGAGTAATTGAAGCAATATGTAATGTTTTGCCACCAGCACCTGCACAAGCATCTACAATGCGCATTCCAGGCTCTATCTGAAGAAACTCAGCTACCAATTGGGAAGAGGCATCTTGTACTTCAAACATACCCTCTTTAAACTCAGGGGTAATAAATAAATTTTGTCTTTGTTTTAGTATCAAAGCGTCTTTACAACCAGTAACAGGAGTGGTAATAATTCCTTTTTCGGCAAGGCTTTTGGCCAAATCTGCCTTATTGGTTTTTAGGTTATTTACGCGCATTACCACGGGAGCCGTTTCATTTAATGCTTCCACTTCCTTGTTCCATTGTTTACCTAATTCTGAATAGCCTAAATCATCCAACCAATCTGGCAATGAATGCAACAATTTACGCTGCGTTTTCATTATTTTATAATTGTGTTGAATGCGCTTTTCGTCTACATTCTTAAACTCCTCCCATTTAGGAATGGGTGTACCTTTTAATACCTGCCAGGTGCCAAATAAAGTATATAAATTGGTTTCGTTTAACTCATGCGTTTCCAATTCGGCTACCGCTCTAATTAAACGCCAGTAACGCACCATATCGTAGGTGTTTTCGGCAATAAAGGCACGGTCGCGCGCACCCCAAAGGTTATTAGATTTTAATATACGTTCCAATGCCTTATCGGCGTATTTCTGATCTTCAAAAATGGCATAAATAGCATTATTTACAGCCTTCAACAAGTTTAAATGAAATTTCATACGGGTATTTCCCTCCTATTTTACAAGGCGCGAAGGTAACACATTTAGGTTAGCATCTGTCAGGCTTCCTGAATATCTTTTAGGATTCTGTATTCAGCAGGGAAATAATTGTTTACTCTATTGGGTAAAATTTTTGCCCAACCCAAGGCCAATCCTTGGTATGTAGCCAAGCACCAACCTTCCGCAATGCCACTTGGAGCGGCTAAATTGGCACGTTTTAAATACAACAATGCCGTTTCCTTGTCCATTTCCCAACGCGTAATTGTTTGGTTCAAACCGTTTGCCAATGCCAATGAATGTTCAGGAATGATGCGCCCAGCTTTATCTAGTTTACCCATACATATTCCCGCATGTTTTACATACATATTGGTTCGAACCCATTCATAATGCGGTATACTGTTTTTGGGAAAGGCGTATACAAAATCATTTTCCATAAAGTAATCAAATGCTTGGGGCGTTTCGAACCAAGGATGAATTTGCGGAAGTATTTTTTTAGAAACAAAATTAAGGCTGTTACGCTTTTGAAACTTATTAGATGTATCGGCTTCAAAAGGTTTCTTGAGCACTGCCATAAACAAGCCCTCCCCTTTGACCTTGTGCGGCAAAAACCTAAACTGAAATTGATCTACACTGTATACTGGCCATGTTGCTGAAATAGTTATTGGATAAGCATCCACAGCATTTGATGCAATTAATTGTTCCACCTGTTTTTCGTTTTCCAATTCATTGAAAGTACAAGTAGAATAAATTAAAAATCCACCCGGTTTTAAACAAGGTAAAATATCTTGTAAAATGCGTTCTTGTCTACCCACACACAAGGCAATATTCTCCTCATTCCATTCATCCATGGCCTTTGGATCGCGCCGCCATAGGCCTTCTCCGCTGCAAGGTGCATCTACCACAATGAGATCAAAAACTTCACCTAATTTTTGAAAATGCTTGGGATCATTATTGGTTATAACAGAATTTACCGCACCCCAACGAATGATATTTTCTTGCAAAACACCCACCCTACTTTTTATAATTTCATTGGAAACCAATAAGGAACTTTGAGGCAAAGCGTTTAATAGCAAGGTGCTTTTACCGCCCGGCGCTGCACACAAATCGAGGGCTAAAGCATTTTCTGGTATTGGTAAATTTCTTATAAGCGCATCTAAAAACATGCTCGAACTTTCTTGCACATAATAGGCACCCGCATGCAATAAAGGGTCTTCAATAAAGGAAGGACGAACAGTTAAATAGCGCGCATTTTGACACCACTCTACAACTTCATCAGCTGCAAATGCTGCAGATGGTTTAAGTGTATTGAGCCGAACCGAACTGACAAATGGCTTGGAAAGTGACTCGAAAAAATATCCTGCCTCTTCTGGAAAAAGCGACAGGATATTTTGGGTAAAACCTTTTGGCAATGGATTCATTGCCGACGAAATTAATAGGTCTTGGCGAGAAATTTTTCAAAATCGGTTTTTAGTTCCATGTAAATTTTCAAAAAAGTATCATGTTGGTCAATTAATTCTGTTGGAAACGCCATTTGACGGTGGTCGCTGGCAACAGGGTTAGCCATTACATTTGCTGTTAAAACATTTTCAAACTGTTTAAAATCGTGTTTCAAAGTATCTATCACTTCGAGTTGTCTTATAAATTGATTTTGAAAATGCTCCACTTCGGCAAGTACATCCATTTTGTTGTTCTGGTTAACAACTTCTTCTAAGCGCGTTTGAAAGGTTTTTACCTCATCTTTATAAAATACTAACTCCTTAACCCAATTTGTTAAATCAGCGTGAATTTCGCTAATGTGTGCTTTACTTTCCATTTTAGTGGTGTTTAAATTGTTTGATTTGCTGTAACAAATCTAAAGGCGAATACAAGTTTAAGAAATGATGAATATCATAAAAAAGCAAAATTATTTAATTGAAAAACAGGCTAATACAAATTGAGCACTAATTATTTCTGTGCGTGAAATTGAATAAATAGCAGTAAATTATCCAAGATAAAAACAGCGTTTTTTTAATACCACAAAGTGAAAAATGAAAACAAGCATTGCTCTTAAAAATATGTTAAATAATAAGAATGTTTGATGCATGCAGAGATTTTGGTTATTTTCACCACCGAAAAGAGAATTATACATATGAAAAAATTAACCTTGCTTTTGTTTTCTATCCTATGTTTATCGGCCAGTTCATTTGCCAAAGACGCCTACAATATTAGTATTACCATCAAAGGTTCGGCCAATAAAAAATTCTTTTTAGGTTACTATTTTGGCGACAGACAATATTTGAGAGACAGTGCCATTACAGATAAAAACGGAAAAATGGTTTTTAAAGGTGATAAGCCTTTAGAAGGTGGCGTATACTTAATTGCAAGCGCAGAAAAAGCTTTATTGTTTGATTTTATTTTTACCGAACCCATCTTTAGTTTAGAAACAGACACGGCAGATATTATACAATCCATGAAGGTAAAAGGATCACCAGAAAATGATGTGTTTTTTGCCTATACCCGCTATACAGCTAATATGGGTAAAGAAGCCAATGAATTGGATGAAAAGCTAAAAGTAGCAAAAGAAAAAAATGATACCGCCACCACACGCATTTCAAGTGAGCGTTATAAAAAAATATCACAAGACCTTTTTGATTACCGCAAAAATTTATTGGCACAACACCCACAAATGTTGTTGAGTAAAATCTTTAAAATGATGATAGATATTGATGTACCAAGTGCGCCAAGAAATGACAAAGGTGAAATCATTGATTCAAATTTTCAATTCAACTATTATTATAACCACTATTTCGATAACTTTGATTTTAGTGATGAACGCATTGTGCGCACCCCTGTTTTTCATAATAAATTTGAAGGCTTTTTAGTTAAACTAACGCCGCAATTACCAGATAGTATTATTAAGTCGGTTGACTTTGTTTTGGGCAAAGCTGCTGCAGGAAAAGAGAACTTTAAATACTGCTTGTTCTGGATTACCAACCATTATGAAACTTCTAGTTACATGGGAATGGACAAGGTTTTTGTATACATGGTTGATCAATATTATGCCAAAGGAAAAGCCTTTTGGGTAGATGAAACTTTACTTGTAAAAATGAAAGACCGCGCAGATCAATTGCGCAATAATTTGATAGGGAACAAAGCAGTTAATTTAAACATGCTTGATACCAATAATGTATACCATAGCCTTTACAATATCAAAGCAAAATATACCATGCTTATCTTTTGGGATGCCAATTGCGGTAAGTGTAAAGAAGAAATGCCTAAACTTCAAACACTCTATGATGAGCTAAATATAAAGCCTATGATGGGTGGCAAATTCTTTGATGTTTTTGGTGTTAGTTTAACCCCAGATTCTAAAGAATGGCAAAAGTATTTACGTGAGCATAAACTCAAATGGTTGAACCTTTACGACCCTAACAACGAAACCAATTTCCGCAGGTATTACGATATTTACAGCACGCCTGTTATCTACCTTTTGGATGAAAATAAGAAAATTATTGCCAAACGTCTAAACGTTGAACAAATCAAGGATTTTATACAAGACCTCGAAAAGAAAAAAGCGAATTAAGGCTAATTTGCTATTTTTGTAGCATGAAAGCAGACATTCTTGTATTTGCAGCACACCCAGACGATGCCGAATTGGCTTGCAGTGGCACTATTATGGCCCATATAGAAAAAGGCTATAAAGTTGTTATTGTAGATTTAACGCATGGCGAATTAGGAACACGTGGTGACGCGCCTACACGCTTGTTGGAGGCTGAAGCATCTGCTAAAATATTAGGCGTGCACGCAAGAGAAAATCTTGGATTTAGAGATGGCTTTTTTGTAAAAGATGAAGCGCATATTATGCGTGTAATAGAAATAATCAGAAAATACCAACCTAGTATTGTTTTAGCCAATGCAGAATCGGATAGGCACATAGACCATGGCAAAGCGGGCGATTTGTTAAATGATGCTTGTTTCTTATCTGGACTAAAAAAAATAGAAACCACTTATCAAAATCAGGTTCAATTGGCTTGGCGGCCAAGCAAAGTATACCATTATATTCAAGATCGCTTAAATGAACCAGATATTGTTTTTGATATTACCCCTTTCTTTGACAGAAAAATGGAAAGTATCAAAGCATTTAAATCGCAGTTTTTTAATCCAGATTCTTCAGAACCTATTACACCCATTGCAACCCCAGAATTTATGCATCATTTAAAAGGAAGGGCATTGGAATTTGGCAGAAGAATTGGCGTAACTTATGGCGAAGGATTTACCGTAAAAGGCAATATTGGTTCAAGAAATCTCTTGGATCAAGTTTAAAAATTAGCAATATAAAACGCCTTCAGTTGTGCCATCCAACGCAATGGTGCAACTGGAAATTTCAAAGGCGCATTGGAACTATATTCAGACCCCATACGCAATACTTTTTTATATAAAAAAGAGGAGCTAAACCCCCATTTTTTTGCAAAGGTTTTTCTACCATTATTGCGCACTGCCCTACCCGTTGATTTACATTTAAAATGGTAAACCAAACTCTTCCCAATACCTCTAAAATCACGCACTCCAAGTTGCCATAGTTGCATTGCAAAATCTGGATCAGAGTAAAAGCCAGGCGAATAATTTACATCATAACCACCCGCTAAATCCCATATTTTTTTATGAACAATACTAGGAGGCCAGCAGGATCCATTCCAATCTTTTGCTGTATTTGAATGTACAAATTCATTAAATTCATCTTCCTGAAAAGTATCATGGGTTCGGCCAAAATCATACGGAGATAAAACAGCTTTGTTACCCGTATCTTCATATTCTAACATGGTGCCAGAATAATAAAAATACATATCTCCTTTGGCTTGAATAGCTTGGTACAAATGGGCATCCCAGCCTTTCCCAACAAACATGTCGTCGTTTAAATATAAGACATAATCGGTTCGAACCAATTGCGCCATTGCGTTTAATGCATAACACACGCCAACATTTTCATTTGAAGAGGTATAACTATAATCTGAAGATTTTACCCATTCTAAAGTGCCATCATTTCCTTCATTCACATGAATAATAATTTGATGTGGGTGGGTGCTATTTTGCAGAATACTCTTAATACACAATTGCAGATAAGGCAAATTATTCCATGAAGGAATGAGGATGCTAAATAATTGCTCCTGGTTATTTTCTTCTTTTTGAAAAAACTGAATAGCTGGAGAATGGCTCAAAACAATTTAATTAATTTGTTTGGCTGTCATTAATTATTCCAAAATAGAGTTCAATATTTACCCAACTCTTTTCAACACCCAATTCAATTGCTGTTTCTTGGTCTAAAATTACAATTACATTTTCAGGTGTTCCTTTAGGCAATGGGCCAATTACACGGGCAACATCTTCTCTAAAATTATCCTTATTTATTATATAAACAAATTTGCCTTTCTCTATATTATTGGCATAAACACCTCTGGTAATTTTCCTGCTATCGTAAATTGCTATGCCTTCAATAGATTCAATTTTAATATCGGTAACAACAGGCTTTTTACTATTTTCAGGCAAGGTTCTTTCATAAGGTGAAATATTGGCGCGTTCTGCATTTATTATCAACTCCTGCCCTTCACGCACACGGAAACTCACTAAACCATTCCAATTAATTATATCCGATTTGTTGATTTTATATTTCCGTGCAATCATATCAATGGTTTCACCAAGCTTTACCACATGGGTAGTATTCTTGTTACCTACACCTTGACTTTGGTCAATTGAATTTACACTTACTGTATTTTCTTCTGCCAAAATTTTGGTAAATGCATCGGGCTGCTCGTAGCTTGTTTTGTAATCAAACAATTTATACGAGCCATCATTGGCAATTACAAATTCACTATCCAACTTCGATAATTCTTCCCTGCGTTTTTGTTTTTTTACTACCACCATTAACATTGAATCAGATTCTGGCGCAATAGTAGCTTTCTTAACAACTGCAATCGCTTGGGGTGTTGTTGCTGGGCTTTGAATTTTAACAATAGGTTTGGGAGCTTGGGCAACAACAATAGGTTTCACTTGCGGTTTTTCAATTGGTTTTATTGGCGCAATGGTGGCTTTTTGTTTGTCAGGAATTACAGGTGGCGCTGTTTTTACAATGGCCACTTCAATTGGCTTACTTTGAATGAGTGTATCAGAAACGACCTTGGCTTTTGCAGGTTGAATTGGCGTTTGTTTTACTAATTTTTCTGCAGGCCTATGCTGTGCTTGGTTGTAAATTTGCACCTGAGCTACAGCCGGTTTGGCCGGCGGCGTTTCTACAATTGGCGCAGGTTTAGGAACTATAGGAACTGCAGCCACTGCAAGCGGAGCTGCTGCTATTAAAGGCTCTGGCGCTTTTGCAACTTGTTCTACTTTACTTAATGGATAAATAGGAATGCGAACTTTCTGACCTTCCTTGATATTATTATTTTTTAAATTATTAATAGCAATAATATCGCTTGCTTGCATAAAAAATAAATCGGCCAAACGCTGCACATTAGTTGGAGATGCAGCCACATACGTATGGTAATCTATACCAGATACCATTTGGGTAGGATCCTGTGTAGGAACAGCAACTGGGGACTGAGCAGGTATTGGATCAGTTGAACTTGCAGGAGGAATACTTGCTTCTGCTTTTTTTGCAGGAATTACTGGTCCACCATCTTTGGGCAAACTTTTAGCCAAAGGCAACTTTGAGTCTGTAATTGGAATTACGGAAGGAACTGAAACATTGCCATATTTATTGGCATTTAACGGTATCCTAACAATTTGACCTGGAAAAACTTTATCACTAATTAATGGATTGGCACTTAATAATTGAGATTCATCTATGCCATATCTTGCAGCTAAACTTCCTATACTTTCTGATTTCTCAACTCGGTGTATAATGTATTTTTGGCCATCCCGCAATTCTAAACGCACAGAATCTTTTGGATTTGCCCAAGCAAAAATTGCTATAAATAAAAATAAAGCCAATAATCCTGACTTCCGCTGCATGCTTATTAATTTAAAACTCAAAAGTAGGCTAAAAATAAAGGATGAACCAAGCCTTATAAAACTAGGGAGCCTGTGTGAAAACCTCTTTTCTATACACTTTATTTAACTTTATCTTCTACTAATAAACTCCAAGCTTTGGGTGCATCATTAAATAAAATTTTAGTTCCTGCCCATGTTAGTTGAAACAATTCAGAATTGCGATAAGCTTCTAAATGCGCCTCTTCTTTCCAATAACTATAGGTAAACAATACATTGGGCTGATCCATATCACGCAGCAAACTCAAACCTTCACAACCTTCTACATTGGCAATTTTATTTTTCACTTCCGAAAAAAGTTTCAAAAAATCATCCACCTTCATTGGATCAAAACTCATTCTAACTATCCTATTTATCATGCCGCAAAATCATTCATTCTCTAGTTTTTCCAATATTATTTGTCGAACCAAAACTTTTAAATTCTATAAATCAATTATTTACATAATTTTAGTATTATGCTTTGCATAGTACTAAATAATAACTAGATTTGCTGCATCAAATACTTATTAAAGTACATAAATGGATGTAGAAAATAGCAAAGCCCAAATGAAAAAAGGGATTTTAGAATATTGCATTTTATCAATTATTAGTCGTGAAGAAGCCTATGCGAGCGACATCATAGACGAAATGAAAAAGTCCAAACTATTAGTAGTAGAAGGCACGCTTTACCCACTGCTGAGTCGGTTAAAAAACGATGGCCTATTAAATTACAATTGGGTAGAAAGCAAAAGTGGTCCACCAAGAAAATATTACCAACTGAGCAACGATGGGAAAAAATTCTTAGAAGAATTGGGCCAAACATGGAAAGAATTAGCAACAGCAGTATCACACATTACCAATAAAAAAAATTAAATTAGCATCACATGGACAAAGTAATAAATATTCACCTAGCCGGCATGTTGTTTACCATTGAAGAAAATGCCTACCAAGAATTAAAAACTTATCTCGACCAATTGCATAGGCATTTCAATGACAATTCTGAAATTGTAGCTGATATTGAAGCCCGAATGGGAGAATTATTTCAACAAAAATTGGGTTTGAACCGAAACACCTTATTTATAGAGGATGTGCAGGACATTTGCAAAACACTTGGAAATATTGCTCAAATGGATGAAAATAAAGAACCACAAGCAGATTCAGTACCAGATAATAATTATACCAACAGTCACAAAAATAAACTAAGAAGAAATGGTAGCGACCAAAGTTTGGGCGGTGTATGTTCCGGCATTGCCTCTTTCTTTAATGTTGATACAGTTTTAATACGGGTGCTTTTTGTATTGCTTTTGATAGCATTTGGAAGCGGAATTTTGTTGTATTTAATTCTTTGGATTATAATGCCCTTGGCTACAGGTGAAGAAGCCGAATACATGCGCGTTCAAAATCAATTGCGCACTAAAAAACTCTTTAGAGATGCCGATGCCCGGATGGTTGGCGGTGTTTCATCTGGTTTATCCAATTATTTTGGCATAGATAAAATGTGGATACGTTTGACATTTCTGGCTTCTGTATTGATTTTTGGAACAGGTTTTTGGTTCTATATCATTCTATGGATAATTGTTCCAAAAGCAGTTTCTGCTAGCGATAAATTACTAATGAAAGGTGAAGCTGCCAATATCAAAGGATTTGAAAAATCATATGCGCAAAACATAGAAATCAATAAAATAAACAATATTGTTCAGCACGGGAGCAATGTATTAGGCAAAATTATGAAGGGCGCTTTTAAAATATTTGGCGGCTTTTTTGCACTTCTTCTGTTCTTTATAATTATTTCCATTTCTATTGCCATGCTTGCAGTATTTCTTAAGCTAGGACAAGTAAGCTTCTTCAGCAATTTTATTGATTTTACAGTAAGAAATGAAGGAATCATACTTGCAGCCAAATTTGGCATATTACTTACGCTTCTAATGCCCTTTTTAGGATTGTTAATGGTGGTTTTAAAAGCCATTTTTAATTTAAAATTCATTAACAAAAATTGGGGATTTGTTACGGTAGGACTTTTTCTTATTGGAGTTATTTTCTTGTCATACGCAGGTATTAACTACGCAGCGAGTATTTCAGAAACAGAAGCAAAAGCAAGCATTTACAAAATTGCAGAGGCAGATACATTGCATATTGGAGGTATTGAAATGCCCATTACAGAAACAAAGGAAGGCAGCAATAGCGATTTGCAGGACATGAATATTGAATTGGCATTTCAAGACAAAGGAATTGTAATGGATGAAAACAATTTTTATGTTGAAATAAACAATTTAAAAGTCAAACAAGGTAGATCTGATAGTATTGTAGTGAAAATTCTTTTACGCGCCAATGGCAGCAATAAAATAGATGCACAAAATAAAATTGAAATGATGGTTTACAATTTTAAAACAGAAGGAAATAAATTAATTATACCAGCTTATTACAGCCTGGCCAAAGACAAACAATTTAGTTGGCAAGAAGTTGATGTTACTATATGGGTTCCAAAAGGAAAAATAATTCATATAGATCCAAGTGTAAAAGAAATTTTAGACGATGTAAACCTTGATGAGGCTGATGGAGAATATTACAAATTTGAAAAAGGCGAATTAATTTGTACCGATTGTGATGGCGATGCTGATGCAGAAAATATTGACCAAAACGATGATGCCAATTATGATTACAGCATAAATGGTGAAGAAGAAAATATTAAAATGGAAATCTCCATTAAGTCCGATAAGAAGAAGAAAGTAAAGGTAGAATAGAAATAAATAATTGCTTTACAATTGGTATTTCTAAAAAAGCCGCATGTGCAACATGCGGCTTTTTTAATTTAATGACATTGGTCATAAAAGCAATTTATATCATTATAAAACACAACTTTGTATAAAAATACAATTCGTGGTTTCAAAAATACTAATTCCAGATTGTCGTAATTGTGATGTAAGAGGCGACTCTATCTTTTGCACCTTAACAGACAAAGAATGGCAAAAATTAAATGAAACAAAATCGAGCCGAGCCATTAAAAAGGGTCAAGTTATTTTCTTTGAAAACGACACTGTTAAAGGCCTTCACAGTATACGTGCTGGAAAAATAAAAATCTATAAAACACTTGATGATGGTGGAATGCAAATCCTCAGAATATCTAAACCTGGGGATATTATTGGTTATAGGGGATTACTTGGAAATGGCAAATATATTGGCACTGCAGAAACCTTAGAAGATGCAGAAATTTGCTTTATTCCAAAGCAAACCATCATGGAATTAATTTCTAGTAACCTGCAATTCTCCCTAGATTTAATGTCGAAATTTGCCTCCGATCTCAGCGAAGCAGAAGAGAAATCAATTCGCTTTATTCAAAAATCGAGCAAGGAAAGATTAGCAGAAGCATTGCTCATGCTCGAAACATCCTTTGGCATAGACGACAATGGATTTATTCAATTAAATCTTACGCGACATGAAATAGCTGCCTTTGCAGGTCTAGCTACAGAAACAATTATTCGTTGTTTGAGGGCTTGGGAAGAATTAGGAATTTTAGACCTAGATAAAAAGCATATCAAAATCCTCGATAAAGCCCAACTAATTGCTATTTCCAACACGCCTGAATAAATGATTTGAATCATTTTATATACTGACACGCGTCAGATTATTTCCCTCTTTATTCCTCTTATTTCGGACTATCACTTTCTACACCATGAAACGTCCCGAAATAGACATAGTTGTACTAAATTATAATGGCAAAATCTTCTTAGATGATTGCTTTAATTCACTTGCCGCAAGTACTTATCCAAATAAGCATATATACCTCCTCGACAATGCATCGCCAGGTGATGATGTTGCCTATGTAATGGAAAAATTCCCTTGGGTAACTATTCTCCAAAACCCTTTAAATAATGGGTATTGCGCCGCATACAATTTGGCATTTAAAAAATGTACTTCAGAATATATCATCTGTTTAAACAATGATGTAATTGTTGACCCCAATTGGCTCGAACCAATGATTGAGCTAGCAGAATCGAATGAAAACATTGCTGCCATTCAACCCAAATTATTGGCCAACAAGCAAAGAACACATTTTGAATATGCAGGCGCTTCTGGCGGACTAATGGACAAATACGGTTTTCCATTTATGCGTGGTAGAATATTTGATACTGTTGAAAAAGATGATGGTCAATTTGAAGATGCAGCACAAATTTTTTGGGCAAGCGGCGCCGCTTTGTTTCTTAGAAAAAGTGCTTTAACCAAATCAGGCAACCTAGATGAGGTAATTGTTCACCACATGGATGAAATAGATTTATGTTGGCGTTTGCAATTGCATGGATATGAAATTCGTGTTCAACCTAAATCATTTATTTACCATGTTGGCGGCGCTACCATTAAAGCAAGAAGTTTTAAAAAAACCTATTGGAACCACCGTAATTCTATTTACATGATGCTTAAAAATTATGAGAATAAAAATAGAATAAAAAGAACTTTTGTGCATGTTTTACTAGACTACATAGCCTTTGCACAATCTTTGGCAACAGGCCAATTTCAAGTAGCCAGGGGAATTTTAGCAGCACATATTTGGATTGTTTCCAATCTCGGTTTGATCCAAACAGAAAGAAAAAAAGTTCAAAGTAAAAGAACAGTAAGTGATGCCCAAATAGATAAAAACCTTTACCAAGGTAGCATCGTTTGGGCATATTTTTTTAAAGGCATCAAAACCTATAAACAATTAACACATAAATAAGATGAGAATAGATGTAATTCATGAAGCACTTAATGGATTGAAGGTATTTCAACCAGAAGTATTTGAAGATGAAAGAGGATTTTTCTGCGAAGTTTACCGTAAAGATCATTTTGCTAAAGCTGGCGTAGATGTTGAATTTGTACAAGACAATCACTCGCGTTCGGCCAAAGGTGTGCTAAGGGGATTACACTTTCAATGGGAACCTCCCATGGGCAAATTAATGCGTGTAACTGTGGGCGAAGCGTTTTTAGTGGCGGTAGACATTCGCATTGGTTCGCCAACTTTTGGGCAATGGTTTGGCGATTTGGTTTCTGACAAAAACAGAAAACTTATTTATGCGCCAGCAGGCTTTGCACGTGGCTTTTGCGTTACCAGTGATTTTGCAGAAATACAATACAAATGCAGCGGAATTTATAATAACCAAGCCGAAGCAGGTATCCTTTGGAACGACCCAGCAATTGGCATTCAATGGCCTGTTGAAAATCCTACATTATCTAACAAAGACATGGTTGCCCCTACCCTTGCTACTTGGGAAAACGACCCAAGAGCACAAAACTTTAAATTCTAATGTATGGCTAAGCAAAAAGTTCTCATAATGGGTGGCGCAGGTTTTATTGGTGCTGTCCTTTCGCCATACTTGGATGAAGCAGGATACGATATTACTGTGGCAGACGCCTGCTGGTTCGGCAATGAATTACCAGCTCATATTAAGCTCATTAAAACAGACTTATTCGACCTGAAGCAAGAAGACTTAAAGCAATATGATTCCGTTATTTTTTTAGCAGGATTGTCTAACGACCCAATGGCCGAATTTTCGCCAAAAAGTAATTTTATTTTAAACACGGCTTTGCCTGCTTATGTGGGATTTATTGCCAGAGAAGCGGGTGTTAAAAAACTTATTTACGCATGTTCTTGCTCAGTTTACGGCTACACTTTAAATAAAACCTATACAGAAGAAGACCCTGCTATATGCAATTATCCTTATGGCGTTTCTAAACTGCAAGGTGAAAAAAGTTTGTTGGCTTTGGCCGAAGAAAATTTCAATGTAATCTCCATTCGTCAAGGTACCGTTTGTGGTTTTAGTCCACGCATGCGCCTCGATTTGGCTATGAATACCATGTTTAAAAATGCAGTTCAAAACCATAAAATAACATTGAGCAATCACCGTATTTGGCGCCCAATTTTGGGCCTCCATGACCTTTGCCAAGCTTATCACAAAGCGCTTGAATTTAACGCAGAAGGAGGCCATGTTTTTAATATCAGTTCCTTTAATACTACTGTTGGTCAATTGGCAGATTCGGTGGTAGAATTTGTAAAAAACAAAATGAATATTGATGTACAGATTGAAGACCAAAACCGCCAAGATTATAGAAATTACAAGGTAAGCACCGACAAAGCATTTGAATTATTAAACTATAAAGCACAACAAAATGACCTGGATATTATCAGCGATTTATATGATCACCTCAATCAGTTCAGCGACTTCACTAATGAAAAGTTCTACAATATTGAAGTATTCAAAAAACTAGTTGAACAAAAAGCATTGATCGCATAAGTATGAAAACAATAATGATAACTGGTGCTAACGGGCAATTGGGTTCGGACCTAAAAGATGTGTTAAGTAGCGGTGGCTATAAAATTATTGCACTTACCCACCAAGATGCCGACTTAGCCGATAGCAAAAAAATAATTGAGTTAGTTAACGAATACCAACCGAATATATTTATAAATACTGCTGCCTTTCACCATGTAGACCAATGTGAGGCAGATTTGGAAAAAGCAATGCTCCTTAATGCAACAGCTCCTGCTTTAATAGCTGGTATATGCAAAGAAAGAAACATCACTTTTATCCATTTCAGTACCGATTATGTTTTTGATGGCAAAAAAGCTGAACCATATGTAGAAACGGATGCTGCCCATCCATTAAACAACTATGGCATTTCAAAAAGAAAAGGTGAAGAAGCCATATTGCTAATCAATCCAAACGCAATCATCATAAGGGTTTCGGCCATATATGGCAAGAGTCCGTGCCGAGCCAAAAACGGATTGAACTTTGTACAATTGATGCTCAAAAAAGCAAATGAAAATGCCGATTTAAAAGTGGTGGATGATGAAATTGTATCACCAACTTCTACAGAGAGTATTGCAAATTGTTTAATAGAATTAGTAGATAAAAACCTCTACGGTATCATTCACATGACATCTGAAGGTTCTTGCTCTTGGTATGAATTTGCCCAAGAGATTTTTAATTACGCCAAAACACCAGCAAAACTAACTGCAGCCAAGAGTACAGATTTTCCAGCTAAAACACCACGACCAAAATACAGTGTATTAGAAAATGAGGTGCTCAAGAAAAACGATTTGAATTTTATGCCACATTGGAAAACGGCACTTCACCTCTACCTCGACCAATACTTGGTTCAAAACAGCAATTAATATTTTAAAGTTTTCAAATAATAAAGTAATGAAAAGTAACAAAAAAGTTTCTTGGGCAGAGCCCTACAGAATGAAAATGGTTGAACTTCTAAAAATGACAACCAAACAACAAAGAGTTAAAGCAATTAAAGAGGCAGGTTTCAATACCTTTCTTTTAAAATCGGAAGATGTATATATAGATTTACTTACAGACAGCGGCACCAATGCCATGAGCGACCGCCAATGGAGCGGTATGTTTATGGGTGATGAGGCTTATGCAGGTAGCAATAGTTTCTTTAACATGGAAAAATCAGTTAGAGAAATTTATGGCTATAAATACGTTATTCCTACTCACCAAGGACGTGGCGCAGAAAATATCCTTTCAAAAATATTAATTAAAAAAGGTGATATTGTACCGGGCAACATGTACTTTACTACCACCAGACTTCACCAAGAATTAGCGGGTGGTAAGTTTGAAGATATCATTATTGATGAAGCCCACGATCCTAAAAACAAACATCCATTCAAAGGAAATGTTGACCTAAAAAAATTGGATGCCATAGTTAAAAAACATGGTGCAGAAAAAATTCCTTATGTGAGTATTGCTACCAATGTAAACCTTGCGGGTGGTCAGCCTATCAGTATGGCTAACTTAAAAGAGTTGCGTGCTTATTGCAAAAAACATAAAATTCGCATTATTCACGATATGACCCGTGTGGCAGAAAACGCCTACTTTATTCAGCAACGTGAAAAGGGCTACGACAAAAAAACTATTGCAGAAATTGTAAAAGAAATTTGCTCCAATACTGACGGTGCTACCATGAGTGCAAAAAAAGATGCCTTGGTAAATATCGGAGGATTTTTAGCTACCAACGAATTAGACACATACGAAAAAGCAAGAAACTTAGTGGTGGTGTATGAAGGTATGCCAACTTATGGCGGCCTTGCTGGTAGAGACATGGAAGCCATTGCCATTGGT
This sequence comes from uncultured Bacteroidota bacterium, assembly GCA_903927505.1. GTDB lineage: Bacteria > Bacteroidota > Bacteroidia > UKL13-3 > UKL13-3 > B1. The sequence goes on from CAIYNF010000137.1 coordinate 16,913, forward strand.
ATTCGAGAAAGTGTTGACGATTACCATCAAAAAGCACGCGTGGGCCAAGTAGAATATTTAGGAAACAAAATGATTGAATACGGCATTCCTATTGTTAAGCCAATTGGTGGACATGGTATTTTTGTAGATGCAAAAGAATTCTTGCCACACTTAACACAAGATGAATTCCCAGCACAAACACTTGCTGCAGAAATTTATATTGAATCTGGCGTAAGAACAATGGAACGTGGCATTGTGAGTGCTGGTAGAAAATCTAACGGACAAAATTACTATCCTAAATTGGAGTTGGTTCGTTTTACAATTCCTCGAAGGGTTTACACACAAGCACACATGGATGTTATTGCAGAATC
>CAIYNF010000138.1 GCA_903927505.1 uncultured Bacteroidota bacterium
AAAACCGTTTTTAACTCATATCTAAAGCGAAATTTACGGTACACGTAGGCTAATTGTAGGGATACATTTACATTAACTGTATAAGCGCCGTATTTGCCATTTGTTTTCAAGAAGTTTTGCCCTTCCATTCCAAGTGGACGCAATGGTATGTATTCTGCGGTATCTTTATTTTTATGATATACTACACAACGGTATGGGTCGAAACGCATAAAGCCAATGCCCATACCAATGGCAGGTATGAAATGTCCCTTTTTGTCTTTGTTTACCAATGAATAATCATGTTTAGGCGCAAAGTAATAGATGAAATCAAAGTCTAAGATATACATCTTTGTTTTGAAGTTTGCATCCCAACTTTGGCGTTGCATAATGGTATTGTTATTTGAAACAAATAAGGGCGCTCCTTGCCAAATAAACAAAGGCGCTGTTGGATCGTGCATTCCAATATTTGTGCGGTAGAAGCTGGCTCTATAAGACCAATTTTTCCGTTTGTTGTATTGAAGGTATAATCCACCAGTCCATTCAAAAATACCCGGTACGCCAAATTTATGGCGAAGATCGCCTACATAGCAAGCTAAGCCTCCCCAAGCCCCTAATTCATAACTTGGTTCAAAGGGTACTCCTGGATTAATAAGTGTATCAAGTTTTATCACTATCGGCGCAGCGTTTTTCTTGGCATCTATAATTGAATCACTTGCTAATTTTTCAATTGCAGGAATATCTATAACAATACCATTAGCAGTAACCAATTTACTGGCCAAGCCATTGCTATATGAAATTTGTAAAGAGTCGTTTTTATAAATTTGTGTAAAAGGAAGATTTATCCCATTTGTATCTAATAATGCACTAATTACACATGAATTTTTTGCTTGTGCCAGAACTAAATTGGTTTGGTGTTTAAGCCCCTGAATAAAGCACTGTTCGCCCTGCCAATCGTAAATATTTTTAAGTGTGCTTTTTAATTGTGGTAAGCGGGGGTCTGCAAAATAATCATAAACTGGTCTTTGGTTATCTGCGGTAAAAATTGCGTTGGCATTAATACTTTCTGCGTTTCCACTTAAGGATATACCAATTTGTGTTTTACCAGCTAAATTGTTAAAAAAAGCCAGATTTCCAATACTTAGGTTTTTCTCGTAAAAGGGTTTTGCAATATCTAAATGAAAAACGCCAAGACTGCTGTCCGAACCAATTATTTTATTTTCTTCAAAAACTACATTATCAACTTCATACTTAATACCTGAAGAACCTACATTTTCCAGCAAAATTCCAGCATTGTTATTTAAAAAACTTGCGTTTAATAATTTAAAAGAAATTGGATTTAGCGATTGATTGCTCATTGGGGCGGCAACAAAAAGCACCGCTTCATTTGAACTTGATTTGGTAATTTTTATTCCGTCGAAAAGAACTTCTTTTCTCGACCAAAATGGCTCGAAACTAATTGCCTGAATAAGTCCAATAAATGAGGTATTTTGAATAGTTATATTTGCGCTGGCATCAATACCATTGATAATGATACCCACACCTGGGTCATTTTTATTTTCCGAGATAAATACAACAGGTTGTTCTTTTGTTCCATTTATATTTAAGGCACCTTCCACCCAAATGCGTGCACCAGGCTTAAAGGATACAACTGTTCCGGCCTTTATTTTAAGCTCTTCTCCCTTATTTACCTTTACCAACTGCTCAATATGCAAGGTGTCTTGTGCTTTTGCTACCTGCAAAAAGCATACGAGAATGGCTAATAATAATATCTTGTAACTCTTTTTCATGCTCAGATGATTTGAATAATAATAGGTTGTTCAAATTTCTTTTTTTCAATGCCCATTTGTACATCTATATCATAGATAATAATGTATTGGGTTTGTTCTAAATTTTTACCTTTTAATGGTATTTGGTTTCCATCAATTTTTTCAATACTTGGGTTCGAACCAACCCATTTTAATTGATAGGATTCAATTTTATAAACGCCATTCTTGATAGAAGGGTGCATGGCAATTATATCCAATGCAGCCATTTTTTGAAGACGTTTTCTGCTAATTTTTAACGCGGGTAGTTCTTTGATTCCAAAAATTGGATCAGGCAATGGTTTAACAAATACCGAATCGTCAAACACTAAACCTTCGCCAGAATTTATTTTTATGGCACACCATCCCTCTTTGTTGGGCCTAAAACTTAGCAAGCCTGTTTTGGCATCTAAATTGGCCTCTGGATCTGCTGCACAATATAAGCGTGCGCCTAAATCTGTAATTTCAACTTTTTGAGCGTATGAAACCCCGGTATAGCAAATTCTAAAAGGCAATGCTTCTTTTTTAGGAAAGCCAGCAGGTAAAACTTTTATTTCTAGGCTTTCGGCTTTAATTTTTCCTTTTACTGAAATAGTGTAAAGGCCAGCTACATTAGGTTTAAAAAGAATCTTATTGCCGTTAACAGTATAATCACTTGTTGGTCTTCCTTCTCTTGTTACTTTAACTTCAATTAAGGAGTCTCCTTTAGCAGATAGGTTTGCCTGATCACCAACTCTAAGGTAAGAATAACCAGTCATTAAACTAAGTAAAGGCTCCTCTGCTTGTTCTGTTTCTACAATATCTCCTTTGTTTAATAATTTAGTTCTTAAATTGAGTTCCTCTATCAAATTTCTTGCAAGTACAGCTGGCACATGTTTCCAGCGATAGGTGAGCCAATCTTGACTATTTGCTTTTGCAAGTCCATTTTCAATATCATCTGCAAATAAATGTTTGAACCTTTCTTTTCTAGAATCGCCATCTGGTAGTTGATTGGCCCAATTTTGAAGTTTGATTAGGCTTACAAATAGCGCTTTGCCATTATCGGATTTCAAAAAGAATTCATCTGTAATAGAATAGGAATTAGACTCTGAAATTTTACCTGTTTGCGGGTTATACCCCAAGGCAATTTTAAAGGCCTCATCGGTGGTTTCCAATTGTTTGGAAAAGTTAGCCAATACGGTGTCTTGGAAGGTTATTGTAGGGCGCTCAATATAATCGTGTATATAAGGTGTAACCTTTAACCAAGAAATTGGAATTTGAATGACAGATAGCACTAAAAATATCAGGTACATCAAACTTATTAGTTTGAACCGGAGATTTTTGCTTCTTTTTATGTTTACGTATTCAGCCATTATTTTCCTATAAAAATTGGAGCGCCATAGGTTGTACTAATTCCATTTACATTAAGTAGGCGTATTTCGTCAAAAATAATAGTACTGCCTATTGGACTGGTTTTCTCAATACTTCTTAATTCATTGCGCAGAAAACGTGTTTTACTTTTTAACTTTTTGCTGCTTCCATTGGGTTGTACAACAGTTATATTAAAATTAACAACTTGCCATAATGGACTCATTGATTCTAAACAATGGGCATTGTTTAGGCTAGTTTTTGCTCCTGCTACATCTTTCAAAATAACTTCTGGTGCTTTGCCTTTTCTAGCAAACATGGAACGACTGTCTAATAGGTTTTCCCCTGCATACATTTCAATTGTAAATCTCCCCTCGTTTTTAGGCGTAAGAATAATTTGGTCTTTTTGTGTTACAATTTCGGCTCCATTTGACTTAAATCGAAGATTTTTAATTTTTTCTAAACCGCTTATATCAATTGTAAGTGTAAGCGGTTCGGCAATAAATGCAGCAATTTCTTGTTCGTTTTCTAAGAATCGCATGCTAGGCTTTATTACCTTAAATGACCTGCGAATATATTCTTCGCCAATATTGGCCTCTAACTGGTAAGTACCTTCTTTGGTAGGGGTCCAATTTATTTTATAATGTCTTCCACGAAATTGTGGTGTCATGCTCACCTGATTAATGCTAATGGTTGGGGCTGTTGAGTCTCTAGAAAAGAAATCGAAACTTACATATTCACCCACATAATAAACATCTTTAAAACCTTGTAAAAAGGAAGAATCTTTGGTTGAGGTAACTTTTACCATTCCACCTTCTTCAATTTCTTGTTTAAAGTATTTGAGTGATTGCAACAGCACCACTGTTTGCATGTGGTTTAATATTGAACCAATAGCACCATTTGGAAGCTCTTTTAAAAATTGATTTTTAATAGGCTCTTTTAATAAAATATCCTCTAATTTAAGCCCAAGGTCTGCCGCAAGTGCACCTTGGTAACTTGCAGGAAAACTGCTTACAAATTCACTTAGCGCTACATGAAGTTTTTGAGCGGGTTCATTGGCCAATAAAAACTCTTTGGAGAACTTTTGCTCTTTTAAACGCTCGGCCGACAGCTTCTTATCACCAACAAAGGTTTCGTATTGTTTTAATAAACCATCTAATACTTCGAGGGCTTGAACTGATTTTAACTTCAATGCCTGTTCATCTTTGATACTAGTTTGGTAGTTGTTAAGCTGCTCTTTCAGTCGGGTGTTTAACTCACTTTGTGTATGTGCTAATGTTACAAAATGACGGATATAATCACCCGAAGTGGAGAAGAAAAAAAAGACAATAAAAATCAAGTACAAGAAGGACAGCTTCTTGAAATTGAGGGCTTTTGATTTACTTATCCGGATGGTTCTGGCCATACCTATTTGTTAGCGCTAGAAAGAAAATCCCTGTATTTGGTGTTAATTTTTTGCATGTGTTCATTGTATTCATTCATTTGTTGATTGAATTCATTCACTTTTCCATGCATTTCTTTGCTTGCTTGCGCGTTAGACGCCATTTCAGTTTTTACGGCATTCAAAGAAGTATTTAAACCTTTAATTTGTTCTGATAACTCACCCAGCGTGCTGCTGAATTGCTTCATAGCATCTTGGTACGAACTTAAATTTGCTGCTTCGCCGCCATTTTCAGACGTCAATTGAGGAAATACATTTTCCCATTGGTATTCTTTGTCGTCTGTGCTTCTTTCAAAAGCAGAAACCAAAAATACGAGAGCTTCAATGGATAGTCCCAAAATAAACAATTCATTGGCATACTCCCATCCAACGAATTTGAACATAGATCCTACTAACACTACTGTTGCACCAAATCCGTAGAAGAAGGTAGTAATGTCTAGTTTGCCTTTAACTTTATTTGCCATATGCTTAATTTTTAGCGCTTAATAATGTATTCATTAAATTCATTCCAAGATTTTTGTTGTTGTTTGAGTGCTTTGGTAGTGCTATACTTTACACTTAGCAATAGAATTATTACAAACAGTATTATAGCTAAGCCATAATACATGATTTGTTGTGCCCATTGTTTTTCAAGTGCAGCCTTAACACCCGCTACTGTTTTATTTTGGTCTTCAAACTTTTTTGCAAATTCGTCTATTGCCAAATTAACGGCACGTTCGTTTTGTGCTTGAAGGTTTAAATTAGATTTAAGTTGTTCTTCTAGTTGTTTGTTGGTAGCAATTTGTGCATCCAAATTACTAGAAATACCCTGTAATTTTTTCTGCATTACAATCACTTTAACCTCTAATTGGTTCAACATAGAACGGTGTTCTTGGAGCTTTCCCTTCAACTCGGCAACATCATTGGTTGTCAGGTTGTTGTCTGCAGGAGTTTGTGCCGCCATCAGCATAGGAAATACGACTATAGCGAAAAGTAGTTTTATTTTCATGTTTACAACTATTACTGCAAATATATTAATTGGATATTAAAATCCTACACAATAAGGCGTTTACGGCTATTTTTCCTCTTTTTATATGTTAATATCTATTGTGGATAAGTTGAAATGGCAGCTTTACGCTGCTATTGATTAATTGAATGGCTTGGTGATTTGTATTTTATTTAATGAATAGCCACTTCCATAAAAAGAATGGAATTGGCAATTCACTTCAATTACCTATTTTTGATGCCTATTGGAGAGGTGTCAGAGTGGCCGATCGTGCAAGCTTGGAAAGTTTGTGTCCTTTACCGGACCGGGGGTTCGAATCCCCCCCTCTCCGCCAAAACAACAAAAGCCTGGTTCCGCAAAGCGGAACTGGGCTTTTTTGCGCAAGCGCACGTTGAAACGCAGCTCCGCGGAGTTTCAAAAGGGCGAAGGCGCAAAAAAGCCCATTGGCTGAAGCGAAGCGCAATACAACAGGCTTTTGTTGTTTTGAAGCAACCCCCTCGGGGATCACGCAGTAATCCCTTCTCTCCGTCAGAGAAGGAGTGGTAATTAATAGAATACTTTTGGAATTCGTTTTTGAATCCAAGGTAAATTGCCAATTTGAATAAGTTTATTGATGAGCCAAACGCGTTTGCCCAATATTTTTTGCATCCAATAATGGCTTCTAAAATTGCCCCACATTTTTTTGTAGACACGCGCGTCGTAAGCCTTTAAATCCCCTTCACTAAATGCATCTGCTTTAAAATTCTTGCGCACCAATTCTGCGGCAAATTTTCCGCTTTCCATTGCCGTTTCTATTCCTTCGCCACTAAATGGATCTATTAAACTTGCTGCATCGCCGCATAGCATAAAACGCTTGCCGCTAATAGGATATTTTTTAGAGCCCAGGGGCAATCCAAATCCTTGAATTTCTTCTAATGGTTCTGCGTTTTTAAAGCGCTCCCATACTTCAGGTAATTCGTGAATAATGGCTTTCAAGCTTTTTTTAAGGTCAATTTTTTGTTTGGCAATGGTATCACTTAACATTCCAAAGCCAACATTGGCTTCGTTGTTACTCAAAGGGAAAATCCAAAAATAGCCGGGCAGGTAACCCTTTAAGAAATACACTTCCAAAGAATCTCCTTTAAGACCTTTTACATTTTTATAGTATTGCCTTACGGCACCGCTGTAATGTTTTCTATCTACTTTAAAACCCGCCAATTGTTTTGCTACCAAGCTATGTGCGCCATCGCAACCAATGATCACTTTTCCTTCAATACAAGTGCCATCTGCTAAATTTACACTTACTTTTTCTGCCCGACGGTCTATTTTAACAACTTTTGCATTTGGAAAAAACAAGGCATCTAAATTTTCCATGGCTTTGTTAAATAGCCAATTGTCAAAATCAATGCGCCTAATGCAATGCCCAACTTTGCTAAAACCAATTTCTAATTGTTCAAAATTTGGGCTGTAAAGCAAAGCTTTGGTAATATTGGTTTTGGGAGCAAAATCTAGTAATTCGGTTTCTAGGTTCGGGTCTATTTGCCTTAAAATTCTTTTGGCCACAGAGCTTACCGCATCTCCACAAATTTTATCTCTTGGAAAGCTAGCCTTGTCAATGAGCGCAATTCTTAAGCCACTGTTCTTAAGTGTGAGGGTAAAGGTAGCACCTGCTGGCCCTGCACCCATAACTATAACATCAAATTGTTGCGGCATTTTTTGTGGTAAAGATTTAAACAAGATTAAGGATTGGGGCGCAGGTTTGCAAATAGCAATGACAGCTTTTTCGTAAGCCACAATTATTGTTTACCTTGGCACCTTCAATATGGAAATGCAATCGGTAAAAAACCAAGACATCATTCATTACTACGAAACCTGTGATGAACATTATAGTTTGTTATGGCACCTCAATACCCACATGGCCATGCATTATGGCTATTGGGACGCCAACACAAAAAACCTCAAGGAGGCCTTGTATAACCTCAATGAATTATTAGCAAATGCTGCTGGTATTGGTTCGAACCAAACCGTTCTAGACGCCGGCTGTGGGGTGGGTGGTAGCACTTTGTATTTGGCAAAAAACAGGGGATGTAAAGTAGAAGGTATTACGCTTTCTAACAAACATGTAGCTTTGGCAAATAACAAAGCAAAAGAACTTGGCCTTGATCATTTGGCCCATTTTAGCGTAAATGATTTTACCCAAAGTGATTTTCCCTCAGAAAGTTTTGATGTGGTTTGGGCCATAGAAAGTGTTTGTCATGCCAACGAAAAAAAGGACTTTTTAAAAGAAGCAAACAGGCTGCTAAAAAAGGGTGGAAAATTGGTGATGGTAGATTTTTATAGAAGCATGGAAACACCCAATGAAGATCAGTTTTATTATTTAAACAGTTGGGCAAAAACATGGGCGGTGCCCCATTTTGAATTCAAAAATGATTTCTTGAAGAAGGCTGTTGATGTTGGCTTTACGGAGGTGAATGCGCAAAACATTACACCCCATATAAAACCTTCTGCACAATTATTATACCTGTATTTTTTCCCCGGTATTGCTTGGAATTTCTTATTAAAATTGGTGGGCAAACACAACCCAGCACATATAGAAAATATTTGGTCGGCTTACTACCAATACCATGCACTTAAAAAAGGCTATTGGACTTATGAATTAATTACTGCAACCAAATAGAATTGGCCTCATACCATGCTAAAAAAACATTCAATTCTTTGTCTTTTATTTTTGGTTTTCGGTTCGAACCAAAACCTTGTGAAGGCCCAACACGCTTGTGCAAATGCCAAACAAAATGCAGCGCAAAAAAACTTATTGAAGGCCAATGCCACTAACCAACAAATGCAACGCATGGAGCAATATGATGTTGTTTTTTACCATTTGTTTTTAAACCTAGAACGCACCAGTACTGCTATAAGTGGCAAAGTTAGAACCTTAGCTAAAAGCCGGGTAAATGGGCTAGATACTTTTGTTTTTCAATTACATGCCAATTTAATTGTTGATTCTGTATTAAGCAGCAATAATATTAAGTTAAGTGTACGCAGGGATGTAGATTTGGCATTGGTAAAATTGCCATCACCTTGCAGCATTAACCAGTTTTTGGATGTACAAATATTTTACCACGGCATTCCACCAAGTGGCGCCAGTGCAGCTATTGGTAATGGATTTAGCAACAAAGCGTCTCCAAGTTATGGCAACCAAATTACCTGGAGTTTAAGTCAGCCATACAGTGCTTATGAATGGTGGCCATGTAAACAATCTTTACAAGATAAAATTGATTCTGTTTTTATTTCTGTAAGCACAGATACCAGCAACAAAGTTGGTTCAAATGGTTTATTAAAAAGTATTGTGCCTGCTGGAAATGGAAAACATACTTACAATTGGGAAACACGTTACCCAATGAATTATTATTTGGTTGCCGCAACCGTTGGGCAATACACCGAATACAAGGCATATGCCAAGCCAAAACAGATTGGTGATAGTATTTTAATTCAAAATTATATTTACTCCAATCCATTGGCTTATAGCAATAACGCCAGTAGCATAAATGCCACTAAACCTTTGCTTGAAACTTTTTCTGATCTGTTTGGCGTATATCCATTTTATAAAGAAAAATACGGACATGTAATGGCGCCATTTAGCGGAGGAATGGAACACCAAACCATGACCAGCTTGGGTATATTTAATTTTGGTATTGTGGCGCATGAGTTGGCGCATCAATGGTTTGGCGATAATGTTACGTGTGCCACCTGGAGCGATATTTGGCTAAACGAAGGTAATGCTACTTATTGCGAATATTTGGCAGCAAAATATTTAACATCAGCTACCAATGCCGTTAATGTTATCACAAAAATTCAAAACGATGCCAAAGCAGAAGTAGGTTCGGTTTATTGTACAGATACAACTAATGTAAATAGAATTTTTAGCAGTGGCTTAACCTATAACAAAGGCGGTTCGGCCATTAGGGTTTTGCATTATTTATTGGGCGATTCTATGTTTTTTAAGGTGAATAGAACCTATCAAATACGATTTGCCAACAAGAATGCCAGTACCAAAGATTATAACTTATTGGTGAATGAATTGAGCGGCAAGAATTATGATTATTTTTTCAATCAATGGATTTATGGCGTGGGTTATCCAACGTATAGCATAAAATGGAATCAAATGGGGAGCCAATTGTATTTTTCTATTGCACAAAGCAATGCACAGGCAGCAAGCAATTTGGTACAATTGCCATTGCCTTTTGTTGTTACTACCAATAATGGCGACACCACCATTTATTTGCAACAAGGAGAAGCTTTGAGCCTGCATTCATTAATGGTTTCGGGCACGGTAACCAATATAAGTTTTGACCCAGAAAGCTGGATTCTAAAAAACTACAGCATTGCCAAGGATGGCACATTGAATGGTTTAGAGGGTTTAAATAATTACTTAGGCATAAGTATTTTCCCAAATCCTGCTAAGGATAATTTGACGCTTCTTAATGCCCAAAACAAGGCTGTTGAAATAGAAATTTGCGATATGTATGGAAAGACTTTGTTAAGCAATGAAATGAACAGTACGGGCAATATTTCAATAGCCAACTTAGCCAATGGTGTTTATATAATTAGGATTTTAGCGGGAGAATTTACCTGTTATAGCCAAAAGATTATTGTGCAACATTAAGCAGCAGCTTTGCATAGCAAATGCGCTTGTAATGAGTAAATAGGCATAATTTGAGCTGCAGGCGCCTATTAAATTGCAAGAAATAAGGAATATTTTGTTAAATTCGTCAACTGGAAATTTAGCTCAGCTAAATGCTTGGTCTCGTAGTTCAATGGATAGAATAGATGTTTCCTAAACATTTGATATGAGTTCGATTCTCGTCGAGACTACTAAAAATAACATGCATCCTACCCATAATAATTCTTATCAAATTCATAAGATTACGTAGTATTGTAAATGCATTTGTTGCCAATAGAATTACGCACGGTTAATGTTACCCGTTATGTTACACCTTTAAGAGAGGGCGGTTCTATGCCTGCCATAGCAGAGGCCGATGATGGCTTTTTGTATGTGGTAAAATTTAGAGGTGCTGGCCAGGGCGCTAAAGCCTTAATTGCCGAATTAATAGGCGGAGAAATAGCCAGGGCCTTGGGTTTAAAAATTCCGGAATTGGTTTTTGTAAATTTAGATGAAGCCTTTGGCCGAACCGAAGCCGACGAAGAAATTCAAGACCTATTAAAAGCAAGCACAGGTTTAAATTTAGCTTTACACTATCTTTCTTCTGCAATTAGTTTTGATCCAAGTGTAAGCAAAGTTGATGCCCATACTGCTTCCAAAATTGTTTGGTTAGATGCCTTTCTTATGAATATGGATCGAACCGTACGCAATACCAATATGTTGCTTTGGCGAAACGATTTATGGCTGATAGACCATGGTGCCGCTTTGTATTTTCACCATGCGGGTAGTTCATGGGAGCATAAGGCAACAGCCACATTTGAAATGATTAAAAACCATGTGCTATTGCAAGATGCCACAGAATTGGCAGCGGTAGATCAATTGGCTAAAAGCTGCTTAAGCAATGGCCTTATATATGAATTGGTAAATATAATTCCCGCCGCTTGGTTGGCTGCCGATTTAATATACCCAAGTATTGAAGAACAAAGAAATGCCTACGCCAATTATTTAATAAACAGGTTAAGCCATTCAAATATTTTTATGGAGGAGGTTGCCCATGCCCAATAACAACGTATTTGAGTATGCCATTTTGCGCTTTGTACCTCAGGTAGAGCGGGAGGAGTTTATAAATGTGGGTGTAATTGTATTCTGTAAGGATTTAAATTTCATTGGTGCAAAAATTCAACTCAATGAAACGCGCTTGCAATCCTTTGCCCCCAATTGCGATATTGCGCTCGTTAAGGCCAATTTAAGCGCGTTTGTAAACATTGCCGAGGGATTGCCGTCGGGAGGAGCTATTGCGCAGTATTTACCTGCAGAAAGGTTTCGCTGGTTAACCGCTACCAGAAGCACCATGTTGCAATGTTCTAAAATTCACCCCGGTTTTTGTTCCGATCCTAATGAAAAGTTATGGCAACTTTTTAATGAATATGTGCACTTGGAAGAAATTTAAGAATTGATACCCATGAAAAAAATTGGAGATGTTTGCCTGGTAGGATTATTCATGCTTCTTGCAGGCATCATTTATCTATACCAGCGCATTACAAATCCAGGTGTTAAAGTAATGGAATCGTGCAATAGGTGTGGTAGGCTTAAGAAAGATTGGAAATATTGCAAGCGTTGCGGCACGCAGTTTAAGAAGTAATTTACCTATACTTATTCTTCAACATAATTCAATTCTTTGCCATAGGTTTCTGGCAGTAAATAAACAGCCAATAAGGCCGCTAGCCAAACCAATATGCCTACCGGAATAAGTGAAGCTGTTAAGGTTATTTGAAATTTGCTTTGAAAAAATAAGGTCATTGGAATTAAAATGGTAATAGCGCCACGCATAAAATTTGTAACTGTTGAGGTAGCGGTAGCGCGCAAATTGGTTCCAAAATGTTCTGCTGTGCTGGTTACAAATACCGATAAATAGCCACAGCCCAAACCAATTAAAAAAGAACTGAAATTAAGGGATTGCCCTGTATAAATAAGAATAAAATGTCTGAGACTTGCCAAGCAAGCAAAGGCCATATAGGCAAATAATATTTTCTTTCTACTTTTAAAATACTGACTCAGTAAGCCACTGCTTAAATCGCCAATAGTTACGCCGCATTGGAACAAAATAAAGCATAAGGAAAGTTTTGTGCCAGTGAGACCATTTTCTTGCATTATTTCTGGTGTAAAAGTAATGAGTAATCCAACGGAATACCAAATAGGAACACCCATTAAAATACAAGCTAAATAAGTTAGAAAGCGTTTCTTGTTGGTGAAAAAAAGTTTAAATGAAACGGTAATTTTTGAGTTGTTTTCTTTGGCATTTCTAAAGATGCTTGGCTCCATGGTATTGAACCTAAATAATACCAAAACCAAACCAGCAATACCTGCATAAAGAAAGGCGTCGCGCCATGGAAGAAAATCGCCAGAAAGTCCAGCACAAACAGCACCTAGGGCGCCAAGTGTTGCTACCAAAATGGTACCATAACCCCGTTTTTCTTTGGTCATGCTTTCGCTCACCAAGGTAATACCGGTGCCCAACTCGCCCGCTAGGCCAACACCAGCAAGAAAACGAATGATGGCATAGGTATCTACATCAGTAACAAAACTATTGGCAATATTGGCTAAAGAATACAATAGGATCGAACCAAAAAGCACATAAACCCTGCCATGGTAATCTGCAATAATGCCACTTAATACACCGCCCACCATCATGCCCAGCATTTGTATGGCCAAGAGGTTTTCGCCAATATGTGTAAGCTCTGCGCCACTTAAGCCTAAATCTTTTAAGCTTGGAATTCTGTATATGTTGAAAAGAAACAAATCAAAGGCATCTACAAAGAAACCCAAGCCCGCTGCAAGCACGGCAAGGTTAAACGGACTTTTATAAAGATTTGACAAGGTGATGGTAATACATTTAGTTTACCAACAAATAAATAAAAAATGTTGGCTTATGCCAACTAAACAACAGAAATATTAAACTATTATGGTAATTATTTATGCGTTACCTGTTTTAATTTCTTTTAAAATAGTTTTTGTAAGTTCTGTAAACTCAAAAGGCTTGAGCACAAAACTATTCACTCCCGCATCTAAAGCTTCTTTTACAATGGAATCTTCATCTGCAGCCGAAATGACAATTATAGGAATATTTTTTAATTCTGTATTTTTTAAATTCCTAATTTCTTTGGTACATGTAATTCCATCCATTACGGGCATTTGAAGGTCCATTAAAACAAAATCAAAATCCCCTTCTTTTAAGAATTCAATTGCTAATTGTCCATTCAATGCATGCCTAAATTCGCAACCTATGTTTTTCAAATAACGTTTCATCAGCATGGCGTTTATTTCCATGTCTTCAACTATTAATGCTTTTTTTCCAATTAGGCTGCCTTCTTGCTTTTCTTTGGCTTCAAGCTCGTCTTTTACTGTTTCTCTTTTAAGAATTAAGTCAAAAAATATGCTGGTTCCTATATTAGGTATAGAGTCTATTTTTAGAATTCCACCTAGGCCTTCTACCAATTTATTGCTAATGGTTAAACCTAATCCAATCCCATGTTTTTCACGCAAATTCGACATATCGGCTTGCTCAAATGCTTGGAATATTTGCTTTTTATTTTCTATGTTTATTCCCTTACCAGTATCAGTAATTTTAAACTGAAAGGTGTCGTTATTTTTACCTGTTTCTGTTCTTATGATACTTAGTTTTATTTGACCCTTTTCAGTAAATTTAATGGAGTTAGAAATTAGATTTTGAAGAACTTGTTTAATTTTTGCTCCATCAGATAAATAGTTTCCTAAAACTTCTGGAATTAATTGTGCGCTAAATTCAATGCCTTTATTCTTTGCCTCATTTGCGTATGTATCTGTTAGCTCTTTTAGTATTAGGCCCAATTCAAATCTTTCATGTTGGAATTGAATTTCGCCGCGTTCAATTTGGTCGTAATCTAGAACAGAGTTGAGTAAATTAAGCAATAGTTGCGTTTGTGTTTTAAGCACCTCAATTTGTTCTTTGTGTCCTTCAGATAAAAACTTATCTAACAATAATAAATTGGTAACCCCATTAATGGCGTGCAGTGGGGTTCTAATTTCATGGCTTATATTTCTTACAAAATTTGTTTTAGAATTAAGTGCCAATTGTTGTCTGTTGAGCGCTTCGTCTTGCAGTTTTGTTTGGAGTTGTTGTTTTTCAATAGCATTGTTCAAGGCATCTTTTTCAGACTGCTCGGCTTTAAAAGACAGCTCAATTAAATCCTTATTCTTCTTTTCTAATTTATATTTATAATAAAAATAAATAGACAAAACGCCTACTAACAATATAAATGCAATTGAGAACAAAACGCTTTTGGTAGCAGCCAATTCTTGGGCAATAACCCCTTGTTCCAATATTTTAATTTCTTTTTCCTGAATTTGACTTTGGTAAATAGCCTGAGAATTATTTACAATATCGCTTTCATTAGTATTTGCAAAGGTATCTTGATAGCTAAAAGCCAATCTAAACAATTGATTTGCGCTGTCTTTTAAACCCAAATTTAAATAGGCAAACCCAAGTTCTTTGTAATACGCAGATTTATCATCCAATCTTACAATTGTATCAAATCGTGCCAATTGTTTTTGAATGGCTAATACTTGATAGTAATAGCCATTTGAATTTAAAAATCCTGTATAACAACTTGCTTGATGAAATAAATTAGGGGAATTGTTTTGTATGCAATACTTTAATATTTCTTTATACAAAGTCATAGCTTTATTGGGCATTTTTGTAACTTCGTACAATTGTGCAAGGTTCTGTTTTATAATTGCAGATACCTCATAATCTTGAAACTCTTGTGACCCATTTAGCGCTTCAATAAATTCTGCTTCTGCCGCTGCATATTTTCCTTGTTTTGCATCGCAAATACCTAAATTCATGGTGGCTAAATAATAATTGGCCATATCACCCACCATTTTAAAAGTTTTTTGTCCATCAATAAAAAGTTTCCGCGCAAAATCAAATTTTCCTTTGTTAACATAGGTATTCCCTAAATTAAGTTTTGCTACCGCTAATTCAAAATCGTTTGGTCTATTTAAGGCGCTTAGGATTTTAATGGCATTTAATAAATATAGGATGGAAGAACTTCCATTTCCTAATTCGTTAAAATCTGTAGCCATTTCTGCATAAACGGCAGCAATACCTATTTTTATATCATATTTAACTGCAAGTTTTAATGCAATCTCAAGCGTTTTTATTGCTAATGGATAATTTGCTTGTTTTCTGTAAACAATGGCAATATTCTTAATAGCAATTACTTTTCTTAAACTATTTTGTGTGGCGTATTTTTCACTTAATATTAAATATTTAAGCGCGCTATCATTGTTATTGGTAACGCCATAAAAAACACCAATATTTCTGTAAGCTAAATATAAATCAGAATCCGAACTTTCTGCAGGAATTAACTTTAATTTTTCAATTTCATTTTCAATTTCCTGAGGCGATGTAAATATTTTTCTACAGCTAGAATCAGCTAATTGACCCGTATATACCATTTGCTGCTGTTGGGCATTGCTGTAACCCAATGAAAGCAGGCTGAAGACAACAAACAAAAACAGGCCCCCATTTAAATAGGTTTTCAAGCAATAAAAAAGGCTATTTCTGTTACTCAATTTATAATTTATTAAGGTCATTTATTGGGCGGATTTTTTTACTAATTAATATTATATGCAAATGTATATAAATTAAGCAATCTATGAGGTGACATTTTGTAAATTAAGCGTTAAAATGAGATTAAGCTCATTTTAACGCTTAATTATTTTGTATACATTTTTATGAGTAGCAGTTTCTAAACTTACAAAATAAACACCTGGATTAATTGCTAAAAACAGCACATTAGTAGCGTTAATTTTGTTTGTATGATAGTCGAAATTGGGGTCAACAATTTTGTAATTATTAATTCCTTCTGTTAAAAAAATATTGCCAGTAAAAAGCTGCTCACCACTCATAGAAAACACACTCAATTTTGCATTTTGTTCAATTATAGAAAACAATTCAATTGCTAATTCTTCATTAAATGGGTTCGGGAAGAATTTTATTTCCTCATTTTTTGAAGTTTCTTTAGTGAGTTTTATTGTCTTAGCATATTCAAAAGCACCATCTCTGTCAATCACTTTTAAGCGGTAATAAATTGTGGTTAAACCAAGCGCAAATACGCCAAGGTCCTGGTACTGATAATTTTTTGTAGTTTCACTGTTTCCTGCAGCTTTAAGTGTTCCTATAGTTTCAAAATGTGTAGCATCAAAGGAGCGTTCAATTTCAAATTTTAGGCTATTGTATTCACTTGCTGTACGCCAATTTAATTGCGCATTGTCTTCAAATTTATAAGCAGAAAAATTAAGTAAGCTAACTGGCAAAGCGCCATTGCTACCAACTCCAAATAGCGAAAAATTTGCTAAACTGCTAATAGTTTTTGTATAAGGATTAATTCCTGCTGCTGCTGCACTTGTACCGGGTGTCCATGCGCTTCCCGTATAACGTGCCATATAACAAGCACTCCTTGTAAAACCACTAAGCTCATCTTGTATATTCCATTGCAGTGAAATGCTGGCATTGCTGCCACCTGTTACCGTTTCATTTATAGCCCAACTTAAATTTACAGCATTGCTATTAATGGCTGTTCCACTTGGCACAAATAAGGCATTGTAAATTAAATTTACCCCAGACATTACCCTTACCTTAAATTCATCTAATGCGCCTAAATTTGTTATGCTTGCTGGCGTATATGAATTACTGCTTGAGCCAACTGGAAATAGCACACTTGTTGTTCTTCCTCCTGTTCCAAGGTTTTGGATATTGAGCGTGCCTAGTCCTGTTGTTGCAATATATTTGGCATTTGAACTGCCAATAATAGTAGATCCACTTCCCAAGAGCGTTAAATTATAAGCGCCAATATCTAAAATTCCATTTGTTAGGTTTAATGCGCCAGCTATACTTGTATTTGCCCCTAATTTGGCGCCATTTGTATTATTAAGTGTTAAATTAGCAAATGTAATTCCGGGAATTATCTGTTGACTGTTTCCTGCAAAAGTTATTAAACCATTTGTATGCAACAAACTGCCAAGTAAATTTACTTGTCCATAAATACTCAATGCGGAAGCAACATTATTAATTGTTAAACTGGCCCCATTTGCAATGTTTAAATTATTACATAATCTTCCTCCATCACTTATAATAGGTAAATTCGGAACAATGTTAATTTGAACATCTGTGTTAGCTGTAGGTATTATGCCGCAACTCCAATTTAGGGCATTTCCCCAATTGGTATTATTTGCTCCCGTCCAAGTATTTGTATTAGAAACACTAAGTGCAACAATGTTTGAAACAACAGCTGGCAGGCATGCACCTGTAAAGGTGCAACGGTATTGGTAATTGTTCATGCTTGCACCCGCATTTGTAATGCTTAATTGGTTGGTTTTTACTCCTGCATATATTGCATTATTGCTTAGTGGGTTCCAACCCAAACCTCTGTTTTCTTCCCATTGAAATACATTTCCATAGCCGCTGGTGTTTATAGTAAATTGTGCATTGGCAGGCCCACAATTTATAGTTACAGGATTTGGTTGACTGGTAATACTTGCCGCACCTGTTGCTGTGGAAAATTCAACAGATCCAATATCAGGTGTCATGCTGCGTATAGCATTGTTGTAATCATAGTCTATGGGCGTATAAGCGCCATTATTTGAAACCCTACAGGCATTGGTGCTTAAATTGCCATTCATGAGCAAAGGAAAAAACAAGGTACTTGTTAATTGACTTGCCGTATTATATAAATTATTTATAGGGTTACCCGAAATTGAATTCCAGCTTGTAATTGTTTTTGGTGTGCCTAAAGGATATTCAATACATGCAGTTGCTAAAGGCGAAACAAATAAATTAAAGTCGTTAATAATATTTGTATTGAAATTGGACGACAATGCATATTGAGTTCCTGGTGCATTTCTTTCATTAAAAAAGATGTTATTTTTTAGCAAAACAGAAGCAGTTGCAATAGTTGTATTTCTAAAAAATGCACTGCTATTATTTGCGTTGCTTGCTGTGCCTCCAATATAAATGCTATTGTGGTAAAACGAATTTAAACCCCCACCTGTATTTACTTCAATGCCTCTAATCCTAGGCTGTGAGCCAATTACAGAAGACAGAATGCTTATTTGATTATTTGCATAGCTTGCATTTCCAGCCGCAGAAACATATATGCCTCTAATAATTGGACTGTTTCCGCCAATGGCAGTTCCTTCAGCAAAAAGATTATAAATACGGTTTCTATGAATGGTGCTATTGCTAAGCGGACTAGTTACTGTAATTCCGCTCACGCATACACTGGAACTGTTGCTTAAGTTTTTTAAATTAAAAACAAGGTTGTTTTCAATATTATTGCCTGCACTATTTGCCGCAAACCTAATTCCATTGCAACTGTAATCAGGGTTTGTATAGATAGTGTTATAACTTCTAATATCTCTAATGGTGTTTCCCAAAACAGTTGATACTCCTGCTTCAATACTTATTCCTACACAAAATCCAGTTCCATAGTTAACAATATTAGAAACTAAATTATTGGTAAAACTAAGGTTAGAGGCACTTAAATTTCTAATTCCATAAAAGGAACCAAGTGTACCAATAGTATCATACGCATTCATACTATAGGCCGCACCCCCAATACTATTTTTGTCTAAATTTACATTTCCACTGGCTACATAAATACCCGTAAAATTTGAATTATTATTTAAGCTAATATTTCCAATTTGATTGTTTCTTAAATAAGATGTACTATTACTTCCGCCGCCAAAATAAATTCCCATAAAGGCAGCAGCATTAACAAAGGGCGCAAGTCCACGCAATTTATTACAACCGCCTATATAATTATTTTGCAGCGTAATATTATTGAGACTATTGTATATGTATATGCCATAAATGGCGCCTGTATGTATAAGGCCCGGACTACTATAAATAGAGTTATTGGCTAAAACATGTCCACTTCCCGATCCAATGAGGATATTGTAATGGAGCGCTCTTGGTGTTGTTTGGTAGATACTGTTTCCTTTTGTTGAGTCTATTGGGTCGCCAATAAAAATAGCAGTACCAGCATTTGCAATATAAATACCATAGTTTACAAAATCATTGATGGTGTTTGATACAAGGCTAGTATTTGAAATATTTCCGGCTGCTGCATTTATAAGAACCGCTGTAGAAGGAGAATTGGCATTGTTATTATCTGCAGGTCTAATAAAGCAATTTGAAATTTGATTTCCTGCGCTGCTAGCTGTAATGGTATTTGTGTTTAATACCAAGGTAGCATAGGAGGCAGATGCTGCGTTTGATTCTAATATGCAATTTCGTATGGTGTCGTTATTTGTATTTAATAACTGTAGTGCAGGTGCCGTTGTAATAGAGGGAGTGGTACCTATTTTATTTCTAATGATTAAATTTTTGGAAGGCCCGCCGTCAATAATAACACCCTTCGCGCCATTTAATGTGATGAGGCTATTTCCTCCTACAACCAAAGTGCCACTAAGCGTTCTAAGTGAGTTATCTGGTTTAATAGTTAAATTAAATACACCCATTCCTGCGTTGCTTAGTGCAAATGTTCCTGGCTCTGTAATATCAGAAACAATGGTTGCTTCAGTGTTAGCAGCTAAGGTACTATTGTTAATGCTTGTAAATAAACCACCAGCGCCAGTTAAGCTTGTATATGTTTGACCAGCCCCCACCAAAATTGCAGTAGGTAATGCATTAACTATAGCATAAGAAAAGGGTGCGTTTGGTGCGGTAACCTGTGTATTTACTGTAGAATGATTTGCACCCGGAAATGGATTATAAGAAATATTGGTAATTGGGGCAGAATCTTGTGCCACAATATAATATTGAAATTGTTGTCCAAGTAAGGCGGGTCCGGTACTTAAATAATCAATAACAAAATTCCATGTGCCATTCATAACTGTTCCAGATGTTAATACACCTGTTGTGCTGAACCAAGTTGTGGCTATTGGCAAAATGCGTCGGTACCAAATTCTTGGCTGTAAGCCTGCAGCATTTCTAAGCCCAGTTCCTACATCGGTAATTCTAACGCTTAAGGTTCTATTGCTTGTTGAGGTGGTATTGTTAAAGGGGGTGTAGGTAATGGTTGGTGGAAATAAATCTACACCCGTATAATTACCAGCATCTGCACCAATGTCAACTGGTGTGTTGCTTGTTCTGTTGCTGCCTTCATAATCTTCAATTACAGTATTTGAGGTGCTGCCTGCAGCTTCTGCAGGTGTTGGGCTTTGGACTTTTAAATTTAGACTTGCCGAACCGCTATTAGGCGAAACAAAATTTGGGTTTCCAAGACCAGAATTATAATCACTAAAAGTTGCTGTGCGCCAGTTATTCATTACTAAATAATCTGTGGCCCCGTATCTACCAATTACGCCGCCAATACCTGGTGCGTAGTAAATATTATAATTCATATTTAAGCCCGTAAGCGTTCCCGTACTTAAAAATGTAGCATAGTTTTTCCCCGAACCCAGTGTATTGCTTCTGGTATTTGAAAAAATATTATTGACAACTACCCTGTTTCCCGTACTACCAATTGAATTGTAAAATGCATAGCTGTTGTTAAATCCAGCGTTCATAACCGTGCCACCAATTTGAACTGAATTGTGGTAATAGGAATTTGAATTTCCGGCATCATTTATACCAATAAAATTATGGTTGGCGTCAATAGAAGCGCCAATGGTATCAATACCTAAGCGAACTCTATTGTTATAAGCAGACACACCGCTACTTCCATTATAAATTCCATTAATAATTGAAGGGCCAGTGCTATTGGAAGAGATTCCATGTACGAAATTTGTGGCCAAAACATTTGAGCCAGAGCTTGTACCTGCATAATAAATACCCGTTGCTGCTGTTGCCAAAGTTGTATTGTAAGCAAATAATCCAAACACGGTATTGTTGGCACAAGTTTGGTTCAAACCACTTGCATTATGTAATATGCCAATAAGGGGTGCGTTTATGCCACTTAAAACCGAAGAGCCGGCATAACTTAAATTAAAAATGTTGTTGCCACTTAAGGTCACTGTGCCCGTTGCATTTAAGTAAATTCCATTAATTTTACTGGTGCTTGATGTGTTTGGCGATGATAGGTTGGCAATATTATTTCCAGTTATGGTATTGGTAGGTGAGCCGGGTGTTACACTTATTCCAATAATACTTTGTGCACTTGAATCACAAATGCTATTTGTTGTGCTTAAGCTTCCAATTAAATTATCACTTATTATTAATTCTGGCAAGGTGGAGGCAATATTAATCCCTTTAAATTGAGTTGTGCCAGTTCCTTCAATGGAAATTCCTCCAATGGTATTGTTAGAAATTTCGACGGTGCCGTAGGCCGTTCCACCACTTAAATAAATAGGCGAAAATAAGCCATTGGCTGCATTGGTTTTGTATATAATATTTCTAGTCTCACCATCACTTCCAATAGTATTTCCATTGATATTAAAATCGCCATTTGCCAAATAAATAATTGCATTGGCAGAAGAGTTGAGGTCTAAATTAATATTTTGAAACACATTGGCTTGAACCAAACAAGTGGCCGTGTTAGCTAAATTTAAATTTAAAAAAGATACAGAACCAGAGCCGTTGTATGCGCTAGCATTCCCGCCACACATGGCTTGGGATCCGCCAATATAATTGCCATACAAAGTATAATTAGAACCACTGTTAATACCTATGGCACCACTATTGTTATTAGACAACATGCGCACCGCTGTTTGGTAGAAATTGTTTGAACCTATAAACCATGCATTGTTTGCTCCATTTAAATAGATACCATATGAAGTATTGGCACTGCTAAAATAATTTAGAAGATCATTGCCATAAACAGAATTAAATAAATTGGGAGCGCTTGCACTTCCGTTTGAATAAATGGAATATATTGGAAGGTTAACGGTATCTTTAATGATGCAATAAAAAATAAAATTATTGCTATTCCCCATGCTTCCACTGCTACCCATAAAACTAATTACACCGGCATTGGTAGCGGTAGATGCTCCGCTTATTTTACAATTAAAGAGAGTATTATTGGTGGCATCATTTAAAAAGCGAATGGCCGATCCAACGCTATTGGTATTGCTAATTTGAATTAAATTTTCTGAGCCGTAACCTCCCGCCTTTCCATCAATAGTTAAGTAATCTGTAGTGTTCAAATCAAAAGTAATGCCCGCCGAAGAAACGAAATTAATAAGTGAAACTACATTGCTGTTTGGTCTAAAAGTAACTGTGTTAATTGCACT
>CAIYNF010000139.1 GCA_903927505.1 uncultured Bacteroidota bacterium
CGAGGCAAAAGATACCCCAAAATCAATTCCACTGTATAAGGTAAGTTTTGGTTTATCTATAAATTTATATTGGGTAGAAGCCATTAAAGTATAGTTTACAAAATTGCTAAAATGGCTCGAACCGTCTGCGTAAGTGCTCATTAATTCTACATTGGAATAATTAAAATCTGCACCTAACAAGAAGTGTTTGCCTTCGTGTTTTTTAACGCCAATGCGCACAGGACCTGCAACAGAATAGGCATATGCAGGGGTTTCGTTTTTTAAGCTGGCCACATTAAAAAGTGGATGTGTTGCATTTCTAACAGCAAGTTCTTGAACAGAGCCGGTACCAATTCCAATATGGTATTCTGTTTGGCTTTGGGCTTTGGCGTATTGGCCTAAAAGGGCAATGGCTAAAAATAGAAGTACTTTCCTCATGGGTATCAATTTTGGATAATAAAATAATTTTTATTTCAGGGCTTTTATTCAACAGAATAGCTTGTATATCCTTTAAATAGCAGCTCTTTATGGTTTTTCGGTTCGAACCGACTCTCACGAAAGTAAAAGTTTTTTCAATAATTTCAACTGACAATCTGTCAATGGCTTAATTTTTGGTATTTTCGTTTGCATTAAATTCAAATGGAACTAAATTTAAACCTCCCAGCAACATCAAAAATATGGCTCTATGCTGCCGACCGCAGTTTTGGCCAGGAAGAAAGGGAAGCCATTCAGCAAAAGTTGGATGGGTTTACCAATACGTGGTCTTCACATGAGATGCCTATGCAGGCAATGACTACTGTTTTATATCACCGCATTGTTGTAATAGCCCTCAATGAAGCTTTTAATGCGGTAAGTGGTTGCGGTATAGATAAGTCTGTTTCTTTGATTAAAGAATTGGGTGAGGCTATGAACTGCAATTTTTTTAATAGATTGCAGGTATTGGTTTTAGAAAATGAAGAATTAACTGCTTACAACAAAGAAAGTTTGCAAAACGCATTGGATCAAGGCACAATAAACGAGGATAGTTTGGTGTTTAACCCAATGGTGCAAAACTTGGGAGAATTGAATCAGAATGGTTTTGTAAAATTACGGGCATTTTGGATGGCGCCTCAATTAATGTTCGCTGTACAATCTTAATTTTAAGAAAATAATTAAATCAAAATTTTAAAAATAGCTGCAAGCTTCTTAGGTTGCAACAAAGAAATAAACATGTCAGATAAAAATCCTATGCCAACAGGCAAAAACGAGCCAAACAACAAGAAGCCAAAGATGCCGCCAATGGTACCCAAATTCAATTTTTATTGGATTTATGGAATTATTGCTGTGGTATTTCTTGCCTTGCAATTTGCACCACATGATGTGGCTATAAAAACTACCAAAACTAAATTCTTTACCGAAATGCTTCCTAGCCACGATATTGAAAAAATTGTGGTGATTAATAAAGAGAAGGTAGATATCTATTTAAAAGCAGGCTCACTTAAAAACGAAAAATACAAAGACCTTTCGGATAGAAATGGCTTGTTTGCAGCCTCTGAAGGTGGTCCGCATTATTTCTTTGAAATTAGTGATGTAGGAAGTTTTGAAACAGATTTGGCCAAACGCCAAGAAGCTTTCCCAAGCGAAGAAAAATTAATTGCAGAAACAGCTACCCAACACAATTATGTGGGCGATATTATTAGCTGGTTGTTTCCATTTGTATTGTTAATTGGTCTTTGGATGTTTGTGATGCGCCGCATGGGTGGCGGTGGCGCAGGCGGAGGACAAATATTTAATATTGGTAAAAGTCGTGCGCAATTGTTCGACAAAGACGCACATGTAAATACAACCTTTAAGGATGTAGCTGGTTTAGATGAAGCCAAAGTAGAAGTAATGGAAATTGTAGATTTCCTTAAGAACCCTAAAAAATACACAACGCTTGGTGGTAAAATTCCTAAAGGTGCCTTATTGGTAGGCCCTCCAGGTACAGGTAAAACCTTATTGGCAAAAGCTGTTGCGGGTGAAGCTGGTGTGCCTTTCTTCTCTTTATCTGGTTCAGATTTCGTAGAAATGTTTGTGGGAGTAGGTGCTAGTCGTGTACGCGATTTGTTTAAACAAGCCAAAGAAAAAGCGCCTTGTATTATTTTCATTGATGAGATAGATGCAGTAGGTAGAGCGCGTGGTAAAAATTTGGTACAGGGCGGTAACGACGAGCGTGAAAATACCTTGAACCAATTGCTCACCGAAATGGATGGTTTTGCTACAGATTTAGGTGTAATTATTTTGGCCGCAACCAATCGTCCAGATATTTTAGATTCTGCTTTGCTACGTCCAGGTAGGTTTGATAGACAAATTTCTATTGACCGTCCGGATTTAAATGGCCGTGCAGAGATTTTTAAAGTGCATTTGAAGCCAATTAAATTGGCCGATGGCATTGATCCAATGAAACTGTCTATACAAACTGCAGGTTTTGCAGGAGCAGATATTGCCAATGTTTGTAATGAGGCGGCTCTGATTGCTGCACGTAATAATAAAACGGCGGTTGACATGCAAGATTTTCAAGATGCCATTGATAGAATTATTGGTGGATTAGAGAAG
>CAIYNF010000140.1 GCA_903927505.1 uncultured Bacteroidota bacterium
AATTCTGAATTCATTTACTTGAAGGCCGTTGCCGTTGTCTTTCATGAAGATATAGGTGCGAAATTTTCCATTGCTGGATTCGTAAATGATAATGGCGTATTGCGCGCCTTGTGCCGATGAACCTTTGTGTTGCACACTTACATTTTTAGGAGGATGTTGCGCAAAAAAGGTTTTAAGCATCTGCTCGCTTTGTGCTTTGCTGTAAATTCCCTCATTATCTAAAAGAGTTAATTCTACACTGTTGCTAAAATATTTGGTAATGCCGCTGGTTTGTCCCGCTTTCATGGCAGCCATTATATCATCAAAAGCATCTGCTTTGCTCATAAATGGGCTAATAAGTAATGCAAATAGGACAATTTGAAACTTTTTCATTTTCTGTTTTTTTAGTTGCTAAGCAAAAATACCCAAATACTATGCCAAAGACCCAAAGGCATTTTTTGAAGCCACTAATATAATTCACCCTAATTGTTATTTAAAAGGAATATTTTTGCACCTATGGAAAAACGCGTTATTCTGCTCATTTTAGATGGTTGGGGAAAAGGGAAACCATACAATGGTAATGCCATTCATTTGGCCCATAAACCTAATTTCGATCAATTAATAGCAACTTATCCCAATTCACTTTTGCAAACTTGCGGTGAGTGGGTTGGTTTACCAGACGGACAAATGGGGAACTCAGAAGTGGGTCACATGAATATTGGTGCGGGTAGGGTAGTATACCAACAATTGGTTTTAATTAATAAAGCGTTTAGAGAAGGCAGTGTTCAAAAAAACGAAGTGCTTTTAAATGCCATTGCTTTAGCTAAAGCAAACCATAAGAAAATTCACCTCATTGGATTGGTAAGTGATGGTGGGGTGCATAGCAGCATTGATCATTTAAAAGGACTTTGTGATTTTATTCACGCGCAAGGTATGGCAGAATTTTTTGTACATGCTTTCACAGATGGGCGAGATACAGATCCTAAAGGTGGCCAACATTATTTGGCAGATTTGCAAAACACTTTGGATCGAACCAATGGAAAACTGGCAAGTGTTACTGGTAGGTATTATTCCATGGACAGAGACAAGCGTTGGGAACGTATAAAATTGGCTTATGATGCCATGGTAAATGCCAAAGGTGAGGCAAGTAGCAATATAGTTGAATCTGTTAAAGCGCGCTATGTAGCAGGTGAAACAGATGAATTTTTACATCCTATAATTGGTGTTGGTTCGAACCAATTACCCTTGGCAAAAATTGAAGATGGCGATATAGTAATTAACTTTAATTTCCGCACCGATCGTGGGCGTGAAATGAGCATGGCCTTAACCCAACAAGATTTTCCTGAGCAAGAAATGAAAGCGCTCAACTTGCAGTATATTACCTTAACAGAATATGATAAAACATTTAAAAATGTGCAGGTGGTTTTTCCAGATATCGATTTAAAAAATACCTTGGGTGAAGTGCTATCTTCCAATAATAAAAAACAAGTGCGCATTGCAGAAACAGAAAAATATCCGCATGTAACTTTCTTTTTTAGTGGCGGACAAGAAACGCCGTTTGCAGGCGAAACACGCCATATGGCGCCGTCTCCCAAAGTGGCTACCTATGATTTGCAACCAGAAATGAGTGCAGAACAAGTTTGTGGTTTTACCTTAGAGGAAATAGAAAAAAACGAGGTCGACTTTATGGTAGTAAATTTTGCAAACCCAGATATGGTTGGTCATACGGGTGTAATTCCTGCAGAAATAAAAGCCATAGAAAAAGTAGACGAATGTTTGGGTAGAATAGTAAAGGCAGCACTTAGCAATAATTATTCTTTATTGGTTACTGCAGACCATGGCAATGGGGAGTACATGATTAATGAAGAAGATGGTACACCTAACACTGCGCATACCACCAATGAGGTGCCTTTGATGTTAATTGAACCAGTAATTTCTTCTCAGATTAATTCTGGTAAGTTAGCAGATTTAGCGCCTACCGTGCTTGCCTTAATGGGCTTGCAACAACCCAAAGAAATGGATGGAAATTGCTTGTTGAATTAAACAATAATTAGGCATAAAAAAAGGCTGTTGAATTTGAATTCAACAGCCTTTTTTGTTTTTATTGCTGTGTGTAATTATGCAGCAGCACCAATATGTTTCAAATGCATTAAATGCGATTTTAAAGCACTAAGAACTGTAGGAAATTCATTGTAGGCAATATTGTATTCCTTGCAAGTTTGTTTTAAAATTACATTTAATTCTGGGTAATGCACATGACTTACTTTAGGAAACAAATGGTGCTCTACTTGAAAGTTTAATCCGCCTAATAACCAACTAACGGTGCTGCTTTTGGTAGCAAAATTAAAGGTGGTATTTAATTGGTGAACTGCCCATTCTGTTTCAATTTTAGTGTCTTGGCCATTGGTATCTATAAATGGTGCATTTTCTACCACATGTGCCAATTGAAATACCACAGCAATGGTTAAGCCACATACAAATACCAAAACGCTGTATCCAATAAGTGTATTGATGGCGCCTGCAAAATAAATAGGCATTACCAAGAACAAACCTATGTAGCCAATTTTGGTTCCCCAAAAAGCAATATGCTCAGAAGTTTTAATTTTTCTAATAGGGGTATAATCCGAAATGCGTTGTGAGAAATATTTTTTGAAGTCGTTTAAGAATATCCAAAACAAATAAGTTAAACCATATAAAAACAAACCATACACATGTTGAAATTTATTGAACCAATATCCTGGTTGTGCCGGGTGCACCCTTATCCAAGGTTTGATATCAATATCATCGTCCATGCCTTCAATATTGGTATAGCTGTGGTGGTTAATATTGTGTTTTTGTTTCCACATCATGCTTGAACCGCCCAATACATTAAGCGAATAACTCATAATATTGTTGATCCATTTTTTTGTGCTGTAACTACCATGTGCACCATCATGCATTACATTAAAACCAATGGCTGCCATGTCAAAACCCAGTAATGCACATAAAGCAATACCTATCCAGCCATTGCTAGGTGTGAAAAACACCAAAGTAGTATAGCATGCAATAAGAATGCTGGTGAGGATGATGGTTTTTAAATACAATTTGAAATTACCTGTTGGTTTTAGGTGTTTTTCAGAGAAATATTGGTCAACTCGCTCGCGTAAAGTGTTAAAAAATAAGGCGTTGCTGTTGTTGAATTTGATTTTTGCCATTTGTTAGAGATTTCGTGCAAGATATTTAAAAGTTTGAAAATCATTACTGATTTAGAACAGTTTTTACAATGATGCTGATGAAGCGCCTTATTTTATTGATATTTGAAATTCAAATTTTAAGCATTGAGATTCAAAGACGAAAGGACCATTAAAGATTTGATTAGCCAAATGGTTGATCAAAATAAGTTGCGGCCCAAATTGTTGGAAGCCCAGCTCATTGCAGATTGGTCGCGCATTGTGGGCGATCATATTGCCAAATACACAGAGAAAATTCAGGTGCACAAGGGGCAATTAATAATAAGCATCAGTTCACCCGCTTTACGTACAGAATTGAGTTACCAAAAAAATACCATTAAAGATTTGATCAATAAAGAGCTTAAATCAGATTTTATTGAAGAGGTTTTGATCAAGTAGTTTTACCAAAAGGCGACAAGATTTTTACTGTTTTGCCTATTTTCTAGTTTATTTTATTTCCTTTATTTTGATGCAAATTAAAAGCTATGACTAAAAGATTAATTGAATGTGTTCCTAATTTCAGCGAAGGAACCGATATGAATATCATCAAGCAGATTACCAATGTCATTGAATCTGTGGAAGGAGTAATGTTATTAGATGTGGATCCTGGAAAGGCAACCAATAGAACGGTTGTAACATTTGTAGGTGAGCCAGAGGCGGTTATTGAAGCGGCATTTTTAGCCATTCAAAAGGCCTCAGAAATAATTGATATGCGCAAACACAAAGGCGAACACCCAAGAATGGGTGCTACAGATGTTTGTCCGCTTATACCTGTTAGTGGCATAAGCATGGAAGAAACTGCCGCATACGCCATTAAATTAGCCAAGCGCGTAGGAGAAGAATTAGCTATTCCTGCTTATTTGTATGAATATGCCCAAAGCAATAAAGCGCGTAATAATTTATCTGTGATTCGTGCAGGGGAGTATGAAGGATTTTTTGATAAAATAAAATTACCAGAATGGAAGCCAGATTTTGGTCCGGCCGTATACCACGAAAAAGCAGGTGCTACCGTAATTGGTGCGCGCGATTTTTTAATTGCCTATAATATTAATCTTAATACAAAATCGGTACGTTTGGCCAATTCTGTTGCCTTTGATGTGAGAGAAGCAGGTAGGGTAAAACGTGAAGGACATCCAATTACTGGAAAAATTATAAAAGATGCAGAAGGCAATGAGCTGCGCATTCCTGGAACCTTAAAAGCGTGTAAGGCCATTGGTTGGTTTATTGAAGAATATGGCATTGCGCAAATAAGCATGAACCTAACCAATTATAAAATTACACCTGTGCATATTGCCTTTGATGAGGTATGCAAAAGTGCAGCTTCGCGCGGTATGCGTGTAA
>CAIYNF010000141.1 GCA_903927505.1 uncultured Bacteroidota bacterium
AAAGCAGGTGCTACCGTAATTGGTGCGCGCGATTTTTTAATTGCCTATAATATTAATCTTAATACAAAATCGGTACGTTTGGCCAATTCTGTTGCCTTTGATGTAAGGGAAGCAGGTAGGGTAAAACGTGAAGGACATCCAATTACTGGAAAAATTATAAAAGATGCAGAAGGCAATGAGCTGCGCATTCCTGGAACCTTAAAAGCGTGTAAGGCCATTGGTTGGTATATTGAAGAATATGGCATTGCGCAAATAAGCATGAACCTAACCAATTATAAAATTACACCTGTGCATATTGCCTTTGATGAGGTATGCAAAAGTGCAGCTTCGCGCGGTATGCGTGTAACAGGTTCTGAGTTGGTGGGGTTAATTCCTTTAGATGCAATGTTGGAGGCAGGTAAATTTTACCTCCAAAAACAAAACCGTTCATTGGGAGTAAGTGAAGAAGAGTTAATTGCCATTGCCATCAAATCTTTGGGATTAAACGAACTCAGTGCTTTTGATCCACAACAAAAAATTATTGAATACAAGTTACGTAATGCGGCAAATGAAAAATTAATTCGCATGAATTTAATTGCCTTTGCCAACGAAACAGCCAGTGAAAGTCCTGCGCCAGGCGGAGGTTCAATAAGTGCTTATGTAGGAAGTTTAGGCGTTGCATTGGGTACCATGGTAGCCAATTTAAGTGCAGGTAAAAGAGGATGGGAAGATCAAATTGAATTCTTTAGCCAGCAGGCAGAAAAAGGACAAGCCATCAAAGACAAATTACTCAAAGCGGTTGATGAAGATACTGCTGCCTTTAATAAAATTATGTCCGCATTTTCTTTGCCTAAAACCAATGAGGCAGAAAAATTGGTTCGAACCAATGCCATTGAAGACGCTACCAAATATGCTTGTGAAGTGCCCTACAGTGTAATGGAAACCTGTTACGCAAGTTTAGAGATGTTGGCAGTAATGGTTGAAAAAGGAAATCAAAATAGCATTACAGATGCGGGGGTAGGTGTATTGTGTGTGAAGACGGCCGTGAGGGGTGCTTATTTTAATGTAATGGTAAATGCCAAAGGATTAAAAGATACCGCTTATGCCGCTAAAATTATTGCCGATGCCAAAGCCCTTTTAGCAAAAAACCATGCGCAAGCAGATGCAATTCTTGCAAAAGTAGAAGCTGCTATTCAATAATTTGTTCGAACCAAAATATAGATGAAAATAGTAAAGAAGTTAATAGGGGTGGTGCTCATGGTTATTGCCCCTATCATAAGTGGGAAGGCTTTCTGGGAGTATATCAATATTTCATTTTTAAACCAAAAACCCTCTTACCCATTTGGCAAATTGCTTATGAAATCTTTGCAGAGCGCTGAGGTATCATTTCTGGCCAATTACCAGCAAGAAATGTTGAGTATAGCTTGTTTGTTTTTAGCCGTGAGTGTGCTAATTTATTTAAGCATGTTACTCAAAGCTTTGATGAATTTATTTTGGCTCGCCCTAATTGTATTGGTGGGTGGTTGGATTTATTTGCAGGTGAAGCCTTTGGTATAGCTTGGGTTTTGTCTGATGTACCCAGTTGTCAGCTGGTGAATTCTTAACCAATATTATTCTCTATCTTTTTCATATCCTTCGTAATAATACGACTGTTCTATTCCTTTAAAGATTATTTCTCTATTGTCTACATCTTCGGTTAAATTTCCGTTTAGCAATGTTCTTAATTCCAAATCGTTAATTGGACTTCTCTCCATAGATTGTAAATAGCGTGTTTTATCAATGTGTTGCCAGTTTACAACTTTCTTGAGCTGTTTTTTCAAAATCATGTCAAGCCAAATACGCATCGATCGACCATTTCCCTCCAGAAATGGATGTGCAATATTCATTTCAACATACTTGGCTATTATCTCTTCAAAAGTACTTTCGGGCATCAGTTCAATTTTCAGGAGAATTTCTTTAAGATAGAGTGCATTTGCAAACCTAAATCCACCTTTAGAAATATTAATATTTCGGATTTCGCCTGCAAAATTGTACAAATTGTCAAACAAATAAAGATGTATTTCTTGGAGTCCTTTATTTGTGCCAATTTCTATTTTTTTGATATCATTCGATTCGAACAATCGATAGGCGTTTTCTAAACTGTTTTTGTCAATATTTTTCATAAGTTTTGAATCCACAGAAGGCTATACAAAAATAGTTTAAATGGTCCTAATTTCCTTCTTATTAAGAAGATTTTTCAAGTTTTTACACTTCACCGAACCACCAATTATTGCAGGCACTTTTAGCTGGTTCGGCTTTAATTTTTTCTATTTTTCAGAGATACCAATGTACTTTTTTAATTCCGTTTGGTTTTCCGCTTGTTTTATTAAAAAATCTGCTACATCGGCTCTATTTATTCCGCCTATGTTAATGCCTTTAAACAATTTGTTTTCTGTGCGGTAATGTTCTGTCAAATCTTTGTCTAATAACCTACCAGGTCTAACCACTGTCCAATTTAAATCTGAATGGGAGATCATTTCTTCCATTCTTGTTTTGTCGGCATAAACGTCTTTTAAAAGGGAATTTAAAAATAACCTTACAAGCCACGAGACATAATTTTTGCTTTCTCCAGCACCAAAACCGGTTACAAAAATAAATGGAACAACTATTTTTTTCTCCTCATGAATTTCAAGAATCAATTTTGCAAAATCTGAAAAAAGGGTAGTAGTTTTCATATTCTTAGCAGTTCCCAATGTAATGATTAACGCATCTGCGTTTTGGATTGCATTTAATAAGTCGGCTTTATTGGTTGCATCTCCTAGTATCATTTTTAAGGATTGATTCTCTTCTATTTCAATTTTAGATCGAGAAAGGGTCGTTATAGAGTGGTTTCTATTTAATCCTCTTTTTACAGTTTTTAGTCCAATTCCAGCCGAGGCTCCAATGATTGTAATATTCATGTTGTTTGTTTTTATTTTGTTATTAATAGCAGTCTGGTCAATCAGTATACCAGCATTTGGTAAATGTAGCAAATGAAATTATAAAAAAACTAATTAACTTTGACATACAATAGTCTTAT
>CAIYNF010000142.1 GCA_903927505.1 uncultured Bacteroidota bacterium
CTGCTCAATGTCCCAATAAGCTTTTATTATAATCTCCTGTTTTACATAAAATACGCGCTCAGCTTGTTCTCGTTTATTAAAATTACCACTATCCCATATTCCATTATGATTCAAATCTTCAATAATTTTAATTTTATAAGTGCCAGGTACTAAATAATTCCAATTTATTATTTGTGGTACTTTTCCATTTATTTCTGCTTGTACTTTTTCATCTGCGTTTGTTTCTACTAATTGAATAATTAAATCAGCAGATCCAGAATAAGTAGGATTGATTATTAAATTACCAAACTCTTTTACACCCTTCACCGAAAAGGTACTAAATACTGATTTATTATACCTCTCAAAAATATTCTTAAACATAGAATCTTTTATTGAAATACTGTAATTTTTTACTTCTAAAAATGGATAGTACACTACTGTTTTAAAAGCACTCAATTTTTTATAATAGGCAGGCGTAATTTGAATAGTATCTTCTTTAAAAGTAAATTTACTTATTGGTAAACTATCTGTTGGTATTGAGCTTATAAAGTATATGCTATCGCCAATTTTATTTGGTAATTTTATTTGTACAGTATAGTCTGGAAATTTACTCTTTATTCGGGGTTTCACGCAAGCATTATAGGATGTATCCGTAGTTTGTATTGAAAAGATTTGTACTGCTGTGTCTGAATGTTGGGGTATATAAATAACTATTGTATCAATTGCGTTTTTACCTGTTATAAATTCGCTGTAATAGTCACTTATTCCTAATGGTTTAATATGAATATTTTTAGGTTTGTATATAGGAAATAGAAATTTACCTCTTTGCTTGTGTATACTATCCAAAACAGTGTTTTCTAAATACAATTCAGGTTCTATTAAGTATAGCTTTCTGGGTATATTTTCTATATCAGTTAACACTGGATAATTGGCAAATGAAATCAATTCATTCTTTTGATATTTATTGTCTGTATTTGCATCTTTAAATCCAAACATGTAGAAAGTATCTTGAGGTAAATTTTCTATTGAATAGCTACCATCTTCTTTACTCTTAGCAAAGTAGTTTGGATATTTTTTTTGTAATGTTGAATCTGTAAAGCTTGTCTTTTTATATAAGCCTACAACAATATCTTTTTCTGGCTTATTGTTAAATGCATTATAGACAAATCCTCCTATTTTGTTAGAATCTAACAAATCACCACTTGCAAATACATACGAAAAATTGGTAAGTACATTTCCTTCATTTACGTCTATAATAGAGTTGCCAAAATTGATTGTATACGTTGTGTTTTTCTCTGGCCTACTACGCATAAATACAATCTCAATATTCTTACCAATTGCCTCAATTTGTGGCTTATCTTTTAGAAAAGGCGAAATAACAATTTGTGAAGGATCTTTTATTTGAATAAATTCATCGAAGTATATACTAATTTTATCTGCCTCAAATTTTGTAGATTTATTTAATGGTTTACAGCCAATAACCTTTGGTGGATTTTCGTCTTTTTCCCCCCCGCTAGGCGCCACCTGTTGTGCACACGAGAAAATAAATAATAAGAAAAATAGACCAAAAATCTGTGTAAGCCTCATTTTATTTATGTTTTACAATAAACATAATACTAGAATAACTTCCTGTAAACCAAGCACCTATAATAGAAATAAGTCCAATTACCCCGCCTCTGATAAAACCAAAACGATTTTTCTGATGGTATTCACTTCTCATTGAAATATAGGGTGCATCAAAAAGCATGGCCTTCTTTCTAACCACTTGAAAACCATGTTTATCCATTAAATATTCAAAACTCTTAGGTGTAAAGTGAAACAGATGTCTGGGAACATCATAACCATCCCAAAATTGTTTATAATACTTAGCGTCCAATGAATTTGAAATAGGAACGGCAATAAACATAGTGCCATTTGGCTTTAAAATGCGTTTTAAAAGAGCCATTCTTTCATCTAGCCTGTATACGTGTTCCATAACATGCCATTGCGTAATAACATCAAAAGAAGCAGCTGCTATTGTATTTAATTCTGACTCTGGCAAAACATCTAGGTTAAATTGTTTTTTAACGTATTCAATTGCCTCAGAAGAAACATCGGCGCCCTTAGCCTCAAAAGTATTGTCTTTATTTACCCCACTCAAAAAATAACCCAAGCCACAACCTAAGTCTAATAGCCTTCCAGAACTATGAAATTGTTTGATTATATTTAATTTGCTGCCAATGCTAAAATTTCTTACCCAATCATAAATTTTATAGGTAACACCTAATTCAGATTTATCATTACCAGAGTGCGAGATGTAATTATTAGATTGGTAATATTTTCCAACTTCAGCCTCTTTCGGACGTGTCTCAGTAAATTGAAGTGAGCAATGATTACAAGTAACTATTGGAAACAACTCTCCACTTGCTACATAATCTTTGCATTCAAAAAGGGTTTTAAAAGCTGTTTGCTTACAAACAGGACATTGTTCAATTTTTTCCACTTTGCAAAATAAAGAAATTATCTACCCAAATGCACCATTAGAATTGAAACATCTGAAGGTGATATACCACTTATTCTAGATGCTTGTCCTAATGTTGCGGGTCTTTGTTTTAATAATTTTTCTCTGGCCTCAATAGAAATTGACTTTACCTGATGATAATCAAAATCTTCGCGTATTTTAAAATCTTCTAATCGCCCCATTTTATCCACCAATTGTTTTTCCTTCTCTAAATACCCCTCATATTTTATCTGAACTTCTGCTTGTAATATGGTTTCTTTTGGAATCCCAGATGCAAATGTATTAAGTGTCGGTAATTCACTTACCATATCTATTAATCCTATTTGGGGTCGACCCAACAATTGATTGAGTTTATAATTTTGGGGAATAGGACTGGTTTCATATTTACTTAAGAACGGATTGGCTTCGGCAGGCGTTACTGATGTCTTTACTAAAAAATGGATCAAGGAATCCGTGTCCCTTATTTTCTTTTCAACCGCCTCTAATCTTTCTGCAGAGGCCAAACCAATTTTTGACGATTTCTCTGTTAGTCTCACATCTGCATTGTCCTGTCTAAGCACCAATCTGTATTCTGCCCTAGAGGTAAACATTCTATAAGGTTCATCAGTTCCCTTGTTCACCAAATCATCAATAAGAACGCCAATATAAGCCTCAGATCTCGATAGAATAAAAGCTTCTTGTTCTCTAATTTTTAAGTGTGCGTTTATACCCGCCATTAAACCCTGACACGCTGCCTCTTCATATCCCGTGGTGCCATTAATTTGGCCAGCAAAATAGAGACCCGAAACCAATTGTGTTTCTAAGCTTAGTTTTAATTGGGTAGGCGGAAAATAGTCGTATTCAATTGCATAACCAGGCCTAAACATTTTGGCGTTTTCAAATCCTGGAATGAGTTGGAGTGCCCTGTATTGTACTTCTTCCGGCAAGCTTGTAGAGAAGCCGTTAACGTATATCTCTACCGTATTCCAACCCTCTGGTTCTACAAATATTTGATGCCTATCTCTTTCTGCAAATCTATTTATCTTATCTTCAATGGAAGGGCAATAACGCGGGCCCAATCCCTGAATTCTTCCCGCATACATGGGAGAATCATCAAAACCTGTTTTTAATTCATCATGTACCTCTTGATTGGTATAGGTTATCCAACAAGAGCGTTGCGTAGAAGCTGCGGAAGTTTTATTCGAATAAGAAAATTTCTCGGGATCTATATCTCCTTTTTGTTCTTCCATCTTTGAATAATCCAATGACCGTCCATCTATTCTAGGCGGTGTTCCTGTTTTCATTCTACCAGATACAAACCCCATTTTCTGTAGGCTTTCAGTTACCCCTTTTGCGGAGGCCTCACTAATTCTACCACCACCAAACTGCTTTCTGCCAATATGAATTATTCCATTTAGAAATGTACCACTTGTAACCACCACAGCCTTTGCCATTATAGTATGACCCATTGAGGTTACAACGCCTGTGATGGCGCCATTCTCACTCAATAGTTCATTAACAGAATCTTGCCAAAAATCTACCTTATTACACTGTTCCAAATGCCCTCTCCAATATTGGCTAAAAAGCATTCTGTCGTTCTGTGTTCTTGGGCTCCACATGGCGGGTCCTTTAGACCTGTTTAGCATTCTAAACTGGATGGTCGACAAATCTGAAACGATACCCGAATAACCCCCTATGGCATCAATCTCCCTAACTATTTGTCCTTTCGCAATCCCACCCATAGCCGGGTTACAACTCATCTGGGCAATCTTATTCATGTCCATTGTTATAAGCAACACGCTAGAGCCAAGGTTGCTTGCCGCCGCCGCCGCCTCACATCCGGCATGACCAGCACCAACAACTATTACATCATATTTTTTAAACATACTTTTTACTTTATAATCATAACGGTTTCACGTGAAACATGGCATTAATAGGAAGCCAAATACAAAGCCTCTTTTGAACGCATTTCAATTATTTCCTTATTTGTTTTATCTCCATAACCAATCAAATGCAACAAGCCATGCACAAGCACACGCCTAAACTCATCTTCAAATGTTACACCAAGGGTTTTAGCATTATCCTTTACCCTATCCACGCTAATATATAAATCGCCCTCAACAATGGAAGGGGCATCACTCAAGTCGAAAGTTATAATGTCTGTATAATAATTATGGCCTAAATGCTCAATATTCATTTCCAACAAATACTCGTCTGAACAAAGGTTGTAAGATAGACTCTCAATTATTTTAGCCTCTTTGTCGGCCACCCTTTTTAACCAGTTACTTGTTTTAAGCTTGTCAAATCTAGGTCTTTTGCCAAGAGTATTAAATGATATGTTATTCGAGGACTGTAATGTTTCCATGTATTTCTATTGTTTTTTCACCTTGATTTACCTTTGCAATAAAAAAGTATACACCAGAAGGCACATAATCACCACCGTTGTTCTTGCCATCCCACCCAAGCAGCATGTTATTTGAATTCCACTCTAACTGCCCCCAGCGATTATATACCAGCATATTGGTTTTACTTAGATCAATCCCCTGCCCACTAAAATTAAATGTCTTATTTATTCCATATACACTTAATGCATTTGGATAATAGACGTTGCCAGTCTTAATATAACACACCTCATTACTCTTAGATATACCAGCACCTGTTTTTTCATGGGCCTCTACATAATAACAGTCTACCGCATATTCATTCTCTTGAACAATTATATTACTATCTTTTGTTATAGGATTAATTGCCACAAAAGTGCTTAAATCATTTATGGTATTTCCTGATGCTCTGTAGATTACATAAAAATCAACGCCCATGTTCCACGTGAAATACCTCAACCAATTGAGCTCATTGCTTGAATTATTATTTGATAATGTCAATACAATATTGTTTGACCAATTACTCGAATCACTTACTATTCCACATACGTTTTTACTCAATAAATAATAATTGTGCCCAACATTAATATCCCCGCTTATGTCTTCATAGACCGTTTCATTATTTAAATAGGAATGTAGAAACACGGGCGATTCATTTTGATGAACCCTAAACAGGCCTATTTCCCCATAATCACTGGATATATTTCTATCAATTTGTATTTCAACTTTGTTGTTATTGTTAACGCTTACTTGTTTTATTAATGTGTTTTTAGGGCTGTTTGTTTTACCAGAATTTAAAGTATAGGTGGCATTTGAGCTTGAACCAATATTCCTGAATAGGTCTAATTTTGTTGCCCTTATAAAGTAATTGTAAGAATTGTTTTTAGAAATATTTATATCCGAATAGTTTTGTGTTGCTGAACCAATACTGTCAATTAATTGGTAAGCGCCGAAATTCACTTTTTTGTATAAATAATATTGCTTTGTTTGCCAACCCACATATTTAGTCCATTGTAGGTTTATTTTATTATTACAGGTATCAATATTGGCACTTAACCAAATGGTTTTATGCAGGTAATTTCCATAGTCCTTGCGGTTATCACAACTATCGGAGCTGGTAATATCATAGCTTAGCGACTTAGTTCTAGGGTCAATTGGGCTATTATCTATGTAAAATGTGTCCTTATAATTTTCTATCAGTCTTGGGTCTGGCCTATCATAATTGTATAAATAGTAAGCACTAAAATCTGCTGTTTTATTGGATGTCCAGCCTAAATAAATTTGATTTGAAATTGGATCAACACTAACAGAGTCTAGGATACTAGAGTCTGGTTTAATGTCGTCTATTGCCAATGTAT
Source organism: uncultured Bacteroidota bacterium (assembly GCA_903927505.1). GTDB lineage: Bacteria > Bacteroidota > Bacteroidia > UKL13-3 > UKL13-3 > B1. The sequence continues at coordinate 6,198 of CAIYNF010000142.1, forward strand.
CAGTGTAGAATGTAAATGTATCCGCGCCACACAATATTTGGTAAGCCAGAAAGTATTTCCAGTCTTTTGTACTGGGCACGTTGGCGTTGATGTGTTGGTAGTTTTTGTTGTTACTTATTATGCCAGAATCTATTCCAAAAAATGATTGGGTAATTGCATCTCTACCATATATTTTTAAGGTGTTTAGAAGCGTACAGGTATCTGGATAAATCTGCCAAAACAAGCTATTATTATTGCCTCCATTACACACCCTTACCAGCTTAATTTTTTGCCCGAAGCTTTGATAGGACAACAGTATAATCCATATGACAAAAACTATTTTTTTCACTTTTTCCCAACTACCATTTCAACGATGTTTTCCATGTCAAAGTATTTATTGGCCAAATTCTGCAAATCTTTAGCCTCAATGTCATTTAAAATTTTAACAAAATCAGGGTAATAGCTATCGGGCAAATTATTATCGATCATGGTTTTTAGCCTATCAGCCAAAGAAAAAGGCCCGTCTAAGCTTCTAAGGAATGAACCTAAATAGTAATTTCTGGCTGTATCTATTTCTTCTTGCGGTATTGGTTCGGTACAAATACGATTAAGTTCTTTGTATATTTCTGTTAATCCATTTTCTCTATTTTTGGAATTCATGTCTGAATCTATATACCAAACGGAAGCTTCTTTAAATGGCTCTATAACTGAATAAATGCCATAGGTTAAACCCTTGTCTTCTCTAATATTTTTCATTAGTCTCGAACCAAAATAGCCGCCAAAAATGAGGTTTAAGAATTGCAGTTTTCTGAAGTCTTCATGATTTCTTAGTATACTAATTTTTCCAATTCTAATTGCCGATTGAACGGAGTCGGTTTTTTCTATAAAATGCTTTCCAATTTTGCTGCTTGGATCTGGTATGATAAGTTTGTTTTCCTTTGGTTTGCTGAAGGGTAATTCAGCCATTGATTCTTCAATGTTATTAAGGGTTTGGGCGCTGTAACAACCAGATAACATTAAATATTTAAGGCCTTCTAGGTAATGTGTTTTATGAAAATCTTCTAGGCTGTTTTTGTCAATGGCGCCAATATCTTCTTTGCTTGAAAATGCAGCATAGGGATGTTTTTCTCCCAATAGATTCTGGTAGAAATTTTTTCTACACAGGTAACTGTTTTTCTTTTCGTTTACACTTAATTTTTGAAGGCTATTCTTCTTTTGAATATCTAGTTCCTTTGCCGGAAATATTGATTCTATAAGGGCCTCAAGAAATAAGGGCAAACAGTTATCGAAGTGTTTATTTAGGCAATACAAACTTGCCACGGCATCATCTGCATTGCACCTGGTTTGGAAATAGGATCCAAAAAAATCTAAAGACTCTGCAAGAGAAAGCGCGTTTCTTTTGGCAGTTCCCTCGCTCAACATGCTTGCGGTAAAGGCCGCTTCTGCATTTTTTACTTGATGGGTAAGTCCCGCATCAAAAATAAAATCTAATCGAACAACTGGCTGAACACCAGCTTTTAAGGAATAAATTTTAAACCCGTTTTTTGTTTCTCTTGTCTCATATTTAGGGAAATACAAACGGTCTACCAAATGAAATTCTGGTGCTATGTTTCTGTTTAGACTCATGATTTTGCGTGGTAATAAAGGGTTGAGCAATTCTCTTCAATGAGCATGTTTTTAGCTACTTCTTGAAGTGTTTCGGGGTTAACAGCCAGGTAATGGTCAATTTCTGTATTAACCAGCTCTATATCGCCTAAAAACTCGGCAAAAGCCAATTTCATTGCCCTGTTAAGCACATTCATATCTCCAAAACAAATATTGGTTTCGGTTTTATTTATAACCTTACTAAGTTCATTTTGAGAAATCAGGTTGTTTTTTAGAAATTCTATTTCTTCTAAAATGGCCGCCTCTGCTGTTTCAAAATCTATGCCCTTCATCAACTTACCCTCAATAAGAAATAGTCCTGGGTCTGCATCTCCACTAATGTAGGTGTCAAGCTCGCTAAATAGTCTTTTTTCTTTTACCAGGCGGTTAAAAAAGCGAGCAGATTTTCCCGACCCCAAAATGTCTGAAAGGAGGTCGCAAGCATAATAATCGGAATCTAATCGTCCGCCCATATGATAGGCCTTAACTATCAGGTCAAGCGGCACATCGTTGTATACATGCTCTTTGCGTGCTTCGGTTTGTTTGGGTTCATTTGCGAGAGGCACTATGATTGTGTTTCGTTTTTCAATTGGCGCAAACCATTTGTCTACCAATCTTTTGGTTTCTTCTAAACTAACATTGCCAGCAACCACTAAAACGGCATTATTTGGGGCGTAGAAATTAAAAAAGAACTCCTTTACTTGTTCTAAATCAGCTGCTTCAATATGGCCAATTTCTTTACCAATAGTTGCCCAATTGTAGGGGTGTTTTTGATAGGCGAGGGGTAAAATTTTAAGCCAAATATCGCCATAGGGTTGGTTTAGGTAACGTTCTTTAAACTCTTCAATAACTACATTTTTTTGAACGTCTAAACTTTTTTGGTTAAAGTCTAAGCTCAGCATTCTGTCGCTATCTAACCAGAAACCTGTTTCTATATTATTTGCGGGAAGTGTTACGTAATAATTGGTAATGTCGTTACTGGTAAAGGCATTGCTTTCTCCACCAGCATCTTGAAGCTCCGTGTCAAATTCTTTTACATGTTTTGAACCACCAAACATAAGGTGTTCAAACAGGTGGGCAAAGCCAGTTTTATTAGGATCTTCATTTCTAGAGCCAACTCTATACAAGAGGTTCAGCGCACAAATTTGTGTGGCATCGTCGAAGTGATGAATGACGGTTAGGCCATTTTCAAGGGTGAACTTTTGGTATTGGATCAAAGCTGTGGGTATTGTTAGGCACAAAGATAGGTGCTTCACTTAGGGCTTTTGTGGCCCGCACTTCACAGCAATGAACGATAAAATGTGAATTGTATGGATTAAACCTCACCTTCCCATTTGGCCACAACGTAGGTTGCCAAGCAGTTTCCAACAACATTTACTGTGGTGCGGCCCATATCCATCAATGCATCTACGGCCAATATAGCAAACGCTTTGGTTGGGTCGAGCCCAAGAGAGGCAACGGTGCTAACTAAAATTAAGAACGAAGCGCCTCTTACGCCAGCAACTCCTTTGCTGGTGAGCATTAAGATTAAACACATTTGAATTTGTTGGCCAATACTTAAATCTATACCCGAAGCCTGGGCAATAAATACAGAGGCTAAGGAAAGGTATAAAGTTGTTCCATCTAAATTAAAACTATAGCCGGTTGGCAAAACAAAGGCCACTACTTTTCTTGGTATACCCATCTCCTCTAAGCGCTCCATTGCTTTAGGGAGAGCAGCTTCAGAGCTTGCGGTAGCGAAAGCGATGGAAACTGGCTCGGAAATAGCGTTTAGGAAGCGTTTAAAAGGCAGCTTAACCAATAGTCCTATTGGTACTAGCACGAGTGCGACAAACGCAAAGAGCGCTGCGTAAAGGGTTCCTACGAGCATAAACAAACTCCCTATTACACCCATTCCCAAACTGGCAACTGAATAGGCCATTGCACCGCCCACCGCAAAGGGAGCAAAGAGCATAACCATATTGGTAAATTTAAACATTACTTCGCTCAAGCCTTCTGAAAACAAGAGAACTGCAGCCTTTTTTTCTTGATTTTTTACAAGCGCTAAACCAATTCCAAATAAAATACTGAATATAACAACTTGTAAAATTTGGTTGTCTGAAACGGCTTTTGCAATGTTTTCTGGGAATATATCTAGGATTACATCATGACTTTGTTTTTGGGCTAAAAGGGTTTGTGCTTTTTCAATTTGAGCGTTTTGGGCATGCAAATCTGTACCTACACCAGCCTTTGAAAGGTTAATAGATACAAGGCCTATGAAGAGTGCGACAGTGGTAACCAGTTCAAAATATACAATAGATTTAATGCCCATTCTTCCAACCTGTTTAATATTGGAGTGTCCGGCAATACCAACCACTAAAGTGCTAAATAATAAAGGGGCTATGATGGTTTTTATTAATCTTAGGAAGATATCACTGAGTACTTTTAGGTTTAATGCAATGCTTGGAAAGTCTGTTCCGATTGAAATACCAAGGAGCATTGCAATTAAAATCCAGATGGTTAAATTGCGCTTTACATATGCGTAGCCAATGGAAATGCCTAGTGCGACCCAACGCAATAATACCAATAAATTAAGCGTTAATTGACCATTGTTAATGCTTATTTGAAACCAATCTGGGTTTCCTGCAAAAAATAAGACACAAAACAATCCAAGCATGGAAAGAGAGGCAATTAGAAGTTTTTTTGAAGTCATCATTCCTCAAACGTACGAAGAAAAATAATGAAAAAAGAAATTAGGAATTAAACCATCTTGCATTAATTTGCATCATAGAGAAACAAACTAAACTATAAAACCATGAAGAAAGCATTAATTTGGGGAACAATGGCCCTTATGGCGGCAAGTCTGCTATTTACCAGTTGTAAAAGAACTTCCGACACCGACACCGATACCAGCTCTGCCGAAGACCAAAGCCAAGGTGAAATGGTATACGACCAAGTCTATAAGCAAGTTGACGAGTCTGCAAATACAAAAGGCTTGCAAAAAGGGGGATATCCAGTTATACAAATTGATACCACCGCAACACCAAGAACCATGAGTATTTATTATGGAGACAGCAATTATTTATGCAATGATGGAAGTTACCGCAGGGGAACCATTTTGGTTACATGGACAGGCAGATATAGGGCTCAAGGAACCGTCATCACTATTTCATTCTCTAACTTCTTTCAAAACGATAACAAAGTGGAGGGCACAAAAACCGTTACCAATAATGGCAGAAATGCTGCTGGACAACTTAGTTTTACGGTAGTTGTGAATGGAAAAATTACTTGTGTTGATGGACTTACACACACATGGAATAGCAATAGAACACGCACTTGGATAAGCGGAGAAACTACCCTGATAAGCAGCGACGATGTTTATGAGATTAGCGGAACCACCAATGGTGTTAACAGAAAGGGATTGACCTACAATGCAGTGATTACAAAAAATCTAAAGGTAGACCTAAGCTGTGAATGGCGTATTACTAGCGGTATTATTGAAATTACTCCTTCAGGAAAAGCGATGCGCTCTATTGATTTTGGAAACGGGGCTTGCGATAAGCTTATTACAATTAGCATGAATGGCAAAAGCAAAACCATAGAAAGAAGAAAATAATATTTTCTTTAAGATTTAATGAGCGGCACATTAGGCAAATAGACCTGTTGTGCCGCTTTCTTTTTGTGGATAAATAGGATAAATGCTTAAATAATAGCTATCTTTGTAGGCTATTAATACACATAATGCAACTAGAACACGCTTGCCGATGGCAATCATTATCAGGTTTGTTCGGCAAGGTGGGGATAGTAAAGCAAGAGAGTAAATGAAAAGAGAAAATTCTGGAAACAGGTCGGGAAGACCAAGTTCGGGTGCGCCAAGAAAAAGCGCTAGTCCAAGAGGTGGCAGCGGTTCTGCCCCTAGAAAGAGAACAAGTAGTAGCAATACAGGAGGAGGATTTGCAAGAAGCAAAGATGCTGGTGAGGGTCGTTTTGAAAAGAAAGCCAGGCCAAGCTCCTCAAGCAAGCCATATGCCCGCAAGAGTGAGGATAGTTCATTTGAAAGAAAGCCAAGAACTGGCGGTTCGTTTTCAAAGGAAGGTGCAAGCAGCAGGCCATATGCCCGCAAGAGCGACGACAAATCTTTTGAGAGAAAGCCAAGAACGGGTGGTTCGTTTTCAAAAGAGGGCGCAAGCAGCAGGCCTTATGTGCGCAAAAGCGAGGATAGTTCATTTGAGAGAAAACCAAGAACAGGCGGTTCGTTTTCAAAGGAGGGTTCAAGCACTAGGCCTTATGCTCGTAAGAGTGCGGATAGTTCATTTGAAAGAAAACCAAGAACAAGCGGCTCGTTTTCAAAAGAGGGTTCAAGCAGCAGGCCTTATGCTCGCAAGAGTGAGGATAGTTCATTTGAGAGAAAGCCAATAACGAGCTCATCTTCTCAAAAAGACAGCAAACCCTATGCAAGAAAGTCGAGCGATAGACCTGCCGTAGGAAAGGATAAAAAATACGGAAGTGCTGGAAGTTTCAAGGAAAGAAAAGAAATGAAAAGCATCCACGAAATTAATGCAGAAGAAAAAAGCCCAAGAGGCAGATACGATAAGAGAAATGAGGGAGATAGCTTTAGTGCAGGCAAAGGAAAGTTTACCAAGAAATCGGAATTAAAAGGATTTAAACCTCGCAGCAGCGGTACTGATGATGATTTTAGATTTAAGCCGCCAGGATCGAGAGGCAAGAGTATAGATTTAGGAAATAAGCCAGAATTTGTTTCTAAATCAAAATCGCAATCGAAAGAAAGAATAACAGAAGACGCGCTGAGCGTTGGAGAATCTGTAAGACTAAACAGATTTATTTCAAATGCGGGTGTTTGTTCTAGAAGAGAAGCCGATGAGTTGATAGGCGCAGGATTGGTAAGCATAAATGGCACGGTAGTTACTGAACTTGGAAGCAAGGTAAAGGCCGGAGATGTAGTAAGGTTTAATGGCGAAAAACTAGCAGTAGAAGCCAAGGTTTATATTGTATTAAACAAGCCAAAAGACGCTATTACCACAGCAGATGATCCAGATGGTAGAAATACTGTGATGGATATTTTTGATGGTAAAATGCGTGAAAGAATTTTTCCTATTGGGCGTTTGGATCGAAACACAACGGGTGTTTTATTGCTTACCAATGATGGCGAATTAGCAAATAGGTTAATGCATCCAAAATATGAAATCAAGAAAGTGTATAAAGCCACATTAAATAAAAACTTGAAACCAACAGATTTATGGTCATTGTCAAATGGTGTTGAATTAGAGGATGGTTTTATTAAGCCAGATGCAATTGCCCAATCTGACGCAAAGAATAAAAATGTAGTTGGTATTGAAATTCATAGTGGTAAAAACCGCATTATTCACAGAATGTTTGAGCATTTAGATTATTCTGTAGAGAAGTTAGACAGAGTGCTTTATGCCGGTATAGAAAAAGGGCCATTAAAACGAGGTGAATGGCGCGAGTTAAATGATAAAGAGCTGAAAATACTTAAAAGAAACGTGCATTTGAAATAAAAAATCTGATAGCACTCAAAAAAGAAAAAATAAACTAATTTCGCACAACTAATTCATTAAAAAATGAACTTTACATTGTTATTTATCGGAAACCTAGGTGGTGGAGAGTGGTTAATGATTTTATTAGCCATTGTGTTTTTATTTGGAGGTAAAAAAATTCCTGAATTGATGCGTGGCATTGGTCAAGGTGTTCGTGAGTTTAACGACGCTAAGAAAAGTGTGAAAGATCAGATTGAGGAGGGAATGAAACAACCCCCAAAAGACCAAGAAACTAAATAAGCGCATCTCCAGTAGCCAATGACCTACCATAGTTTAGCATCTATACAGACCGACTTAGCTTCGGGTAAAATTTCTTTGTCTGAATTAGTTGGACAATACCTTCAGAACATTGAAAAGAACAAGCATTTGAACGCCTTTTTAGAGGTATATACAGATGAGGCGAAATTATTTGCTGAACGTATTGCCGAAAAAATGAAGGAAGGAAAAGCCGGCAAATTAGCGGGTTTGGTTATTGGAATTAAGGACAATATTTGCTACAAGGGTCATGCCGTTTCGGCGTCTTCAAAAATATTAGAGGGCTTTACTTCAATTTATTCTTCAACAGTTGTAGAACGTTTATTGGCTGAAGATGCGATTATTATTGGGCGCTTGAATTGCGATGAATTTGCAATGGGTGCATCAAATGAAAATTCTGCATTTGGTACAGTTTTAAACTATGCTGATGAAACACGTGTTTCTGGTGGGTCTTCGGGTGGTGCTGCCGTATCGGTTCAGGCCGACATGTGTTTGGCAAGCTTAGGAAGTGATACGGGGGGAAGTATTCGCCAGCCAGCTGCTTTTTGCGGCTTGTATGGGTTCAAGCCCAGTTATGGTAAAATTTCAAGATGGGGCTTGATAGCTTATGCTTCTTCATTTGATATAATTGGGCCAATAACAAAATGCGTGGCAGATATGCAGGCTATAATGGATGTTATTGCAGGAGCAGACGAACATGATGCAACCGCATCTGCTAAAGAGCTTGAACCCTTTATAGAAAAGCAGGCGCCCCAAAACAAATTAAAGTTTGCCTACATCAAGGAAACTATGGAGATGGACGGCATAGAGCCAGAAGTTAAGAAGGCAACTGAAGATTATTTGGCAAAATTAGTTTCAATGGGACATGAAGTGGAGCCAATAAGTTTTGATTTATTGCCCTATCTAATTCCGGTATATTATACCTTAACAACGGCAGAGGCTTCTTCTAATTTATCAAGATTTGCAGGCATGCATTATGGTTATAGGAGTAAGGATGCATTTGATTTAGAGAGCACCATTAGAAAATCGCGCTCTGAGGGTTTTGGGCCAGAAGTAAAGCGAAGAATTATGTTGGGCACTTTTGTGCTTTCTGCAGGATATTACGATGCTTATTATAGCAAAGCGCAAAAGGTAAGACGCTTGGTTCAAGACAGAACAAAAGCGCTTTTTGAGCAATACGATTTTATTATCTCACCCACTTCGCCAACTGTTGCGTTTAAAATAGGTGAAAAATCTAACAATCCGATAGCCATGTATTTGGCAGATATTTTTACTGTACATGCTAATATTGCTGGCGTTCCGGCACTTTCTATTCCTAATGGGGTAGATGGAAATGGCATGCCTATTGGTTTACAAATTATGGCCAATATGCATGAAGATGCTGCGCTTTTAGCGCTTGCAAAATCTTTGGCATAAGTGTTTTTGTTTAAGGCCAAATGGCCGTTTAACATGTTTACATCTTAATTTCTTTCTCTTTTCAAATGCTAAATCGCATGTAAATTGCGTTTAATGGTAGTGAAGATGAAAAGAATAATTTGTGCTTTATTTTTATTGTGGGGTTTAGCAGAAGCTAAGGCCGGTTCAGACGAGTTGTATCAAACACGTTTGGCTGCTTTAAAGAGCACCTTAGAATTAACATATAATCCTGCGGTAAAGCCGTTTATTGAGGAATATTTAAATAATCCAGAAAAAGTTAGGGAGCTTATAGGAAGAAGCAAATATTTTTTTCCTATGTTGGAAAAGAGTTTGCGTGCCAAAGGCTTGCCAACTGAATTAAAATATTTGGCGGCAACTGCATCAATGTTGGACCCAACAGCTGTAAATGCTAATGGTGCAAGCGGTATTTGGATGATGGCTTATCCAATAACGCGCATGTATAAATTAAAAGTAAACACCTACATTGATGAGCGCAGAGATCCAGTAAAATCAAGTGCTGTAGCCGCACAACACTTTAAAGATTTATTTAGTATTTATAAGAGTTGGCCGCTTGCTATTGCAAGTTATGGTTGTTCTCCTGTTACCTTAAATAAATGCATTCATATTAGCAATAACAGTTTGTATTTTTGGGATATTTATCCGCATATGCCCGCATTTTGCAAAGAGCTTTACCCGCGTGTAATTGCCACGGCATATATTTTAAATTATTATAAAGAGCACGGTATAAGTAGTGCCGAACCAAAGTTTGAAACAGATACTGATAGTTTATTGGTTAATAAATGGTTGTCTTTTCAGCAGATTTCATCCGTTACCGGTGTTAGTGTTGAGGAGATGCGGTTATTAAATCCTGCTTTTAGAAAAGATATTATTCCGTTTAATGCAGAGGGTTATTATGTGCGCGTGCCTAAAAGCAAATCAAAGAATTTTGACTTATTGAAGGATTCTGTTTACAGGCCAATAAATATGAGCGAATTGCAGGCCGATCCAATTCAGAAAATGCAAGAAGAGCTTGTGGACAGTGTGGCGCGCATTAAGCCAGGAAATGAGCCAAAGAAATTCACTAAGAAAAAAGTTATTTATACCGTTAAACGCGGCGATAATTTAGGGGATATTGCAGATTGGTTTGATGTTCCTGCAGACGACATTAAATCTTGGAACAAACTGCGCAAAAACGCCGTTAAATATGGTCAGAAATTAACCATTTGGGTGGAAGGCAGTAAGATTGGCTATTACAAAAAAATTGGCAAGATGAGCGCTTCGCAGAAGAAGAAAATAAAGCGGAAAGATTAACCTTATTCGAAATGGTTTAGCTTGGGTAGATTGCAAAAAAAAGCCGCTCCGAATAATCGGGACGGCTTTTTTGTTCAGTTCTTAATAAGAATATTAATAAGATCTTCTGCTGTCTCCTCTGTCGTTGTTAAAAGACCTTCTCTCGCGGTTAGGTCTTTCTTCGCGTGGACGAGCTTCGTTAACGGTGATGTTTCTGTCTTTAAAAGACTGACCGTTTAGAGAGTTGATTGCATTTTGTGCGCCAGTATTTTCTGGCATTTCAACAAAACCAAATCCTTTGCTACGGCCGGTAAATTTGTCATTAACGATGTTAATGCTTGATACTTCGCCATACTGTGAAAACAAGCCGCGCAACTCATCTTCGGTTGTGCTCCAGTTTAAATTTCCAATGTAGATGTTCATGAATAAAATAATATGAATGTCAAAGATAAGCCAATATTTGACATTTCCAAATGTTGTTAACCAGAAATCCACAAAAATTGCAAATTATGCAACAATTTCTTTTTGAATGACTTAGATTATTTCTTTTTGATTACCTCATATAGCAAATCTTGAATTCTTGTTCGGATATTCATAGTAGCCAATTTATTGTTGTCAGCACTGGGGTTAACTCTGTTGGAAAGGAATACATATACCAAACCGGTTTTTGGATCGGCCCAAGCACAAGTACCCGTAAAACCGCTATGCCCAAAAGTTAATAGCGAACATAATTTACCGGTAGGTGATGGGTGAAGGGGATTGGTTTCTGGTTTATCAAAGCCTAAGCCTCTTCTTGATTTTTTGTTTTGTTTTTGTGTAAATAAGTCAATTGTTGAAGACTTAAGCACCCTCACGTTTCCGTAGGTTCCTTTATTAAGGAGCATTTGCATGATTACCGCCACATCATTTGCATTAGAAAACAAGCCAGCATGACCACTTACACCACCTAACATAGCTGCAGCGGGATCGTGCACATAACCTTGAACGGTTTGTTTTCTAAAAACCGTATCGTTTTCTGTTGGTGCAATTTTTTCTTTTGAAACACCTTTTGCAATAGGATTAAAACATAATGTTCCAAGGGCAAGAGGGGTATAGAAGTTTTCTTGCATAAAATCATCAAAGCTTTGGTTGCTTACATTTTCTACTAATTTTCTAAGTAGAATAAAGCCAAGGTCGCTGTATAAATATTCACCAGGCTCTTTTAGTTCTGTATTTGCAATAGTATTAAACATTTCTGTTTCATAGTTCTTGTCGATCCAAAGGCTATCGGCAATTTGTTTGCTGTGTCTGCTAGTTTCTATTTTGCTAAACCAGGTTGTATCTGGCAGTGCGTTAGCTAATAATTTTTTATAAAATGGAATAAAGGCTGGAAATCCTGCTTGGTGCAGCATTACATCTTTGATGCTAATTTTGTCTTTGTTGCTATCTCTTAAAAACGGCAAATACAGGCCAATTCTATCGTTTAGACCAATGGCTTTATTTTCATAAAGTTTCATGATGGCTAAAGTTGTAGAAAGCATTTTGGTTAATGAGGCAATGTCGTACAGGTTGTAATTTTGAACATTTAATGCAGCACTGTCGTAGCTTAATTTGCCAAAAGATTTGTTATAAATAACCTTGCTATTTAGAGAAACAAAAACCTGGCAACCGGGGAATGCCTTGGCATTTAAACCTTCTGTAACAATGCTATCAATATAATTTAATGGCGTGTGTTCAATATTAATTTCTTCTGGCAGAATATGTTCAAAGCGAGGCAGTGCGCTGGTTTCAATACCAGAAGCCAAAGGAAATGCAGTGCCAACAGAAACAGGCATTTTTCCTGTGGTTGCATAGGCTCCCATAAGCGCTTGGGCTGCCATTTGATTGTATAGCGGCAGGTCTTCAAAAGCAACAATTACATTTCTTGCAGCTGCAAAATGTTGTAAAATATAAGGATTGCCATGGTTTACTAAAATAGTTTTTCCGTTGGCAAGCAATCTATTTACGAATGTAATTTCTGCTTGCGTGAGGCCCAGTTTTTTGCTTACATACCTGCTCGTATTTTGTAGGCTTATGATTACCAAATTGTAGCGCTGTAAAACATCAAACATATTGTTAAAAGCTGCTTGGCTATCATTTTTATCTATTGAAAAATATTCGGCTTTGAGGTAATTGTTTAGTGTTTGTTGGAAGTTTGAAAATTGATTGCTACCCACCGCAATGCTTGCTATTCTATAGTTTTGCGGGTTTTCTAAGGGAATCAAATGGTCTTGATTTTTGGCAACTACAATTCCTTGCTTAATAATTTTTTTGATAAGTAAATCTGTTGAGCAACAGTTGATATCACTATAAAGATTTTCAAGTACTACAGGTTGGTAATGATTTAAGCCAGCCCAGTTTTTAGTAATTAAAATTTTGCGGCAGGCGTTGTTTACATCTTCTTCAGAGATGAGGCCATTTTTCATGTATTCTTTGATCCAAAAAATACTTTGTTGCACATCTTCTACAAAAAGTAATAAATCGCTACCCGCGGCTAAAGCTTTAGCCGAAACTTCGCCAGGTGCAGCATAATTGGCAACACCTTTCATGTTAAGTCCATCGGTAATTACAAGTCCATCAAAATTTAACTCGTCTTTGAGTAGTTTTTTAATAGCCAGAGCTGAGATAGATGTTGCGGTGTTTGTTGTGGTATCTATTGCAGGAACAAATAGGTGACCAACCATTACACTTCCAACATGGTTTTTGATGAGTTCTCTAAAAGGGTATAATTCTAGGGAGTCTAATCTTTTTCTATTGAAGGGAATTATTGGCAAAGCAGCATGAGAGTCTGATTCTGTATCACCATGACCAGGAAAGTGCTTGGCAGTGGCTAATACATGTTGCTCTTGCATTCCTTTGGTGTAAGCAATGCCATGTTTGGCAACAATGAATTTATTTTCACCAAAACTTCTATCGTTGATAACGGGATTTGAAGGATTATTATTGATATCTACATCTGGAGCGAAGTTTACCTGAATACCAATTCTTTTGCAATGTTTGGCAATTTCTGCCCCCATTTGTTGGGTAAGCCCTGCATCATCTGCTGCACCTAAAATCATTTGACGCGGAAAAACAGGCGTGCTATCTAGTCGCATGCTAAGGCCCCATTCTCCATCAATGCTAATTAAAAGTGGAACTTTACTTAAAGCTTGAAAGTGATTAGTGAGTAAGGATTCTTTATTGGGCGTGCCTTTCATGAACATTAAACCGCCAATTTTGCAATCTTTTACCAGGCCCTCAATTTCTTGCATGTAATTGCTGTCGCGCTGGGTCCAAACGGCAACTGTCATGAGTTGGGCTATTTTTTCGTCAAGCGTAAGTGTGGCAAGTACTGAGTCAACCCAAGGATAATTTTTTTTCCAATTGATGGCATGGTTTTGTGCTTTAGTTGCATGGAAGCAGCCTAAAAAAAACACGAGAAACAGGATTGACTTTAGCGCATTGTTCATTGTACTTACAAAAAAGCAGAATTGAAGGCACAAAAACATGGTTTGAAGCGATAACTTATTCACCAAGTTTTGGTTGAAAGTTCTCCACAGTATGAAAAATACGCGAAAAATTGGAGTGATTTGTATGAGGTATGACGGATTTTATAAAATTATTGCCCGACCATGTAGCGAGTCAAATTGCGGCTGGAGAGGTTATTCAAAGGCCAGCATCAGTAGTTAAAGAACTACTAGATAATGCTATTGACGCGGGAAGTAAGGAGATTTCACTTTATGTGAAGGATGCAGGAAAATCATTGATTCACCTTATTGACAAAGGTTGCGGCATGAGTGCTATAGATGCTAGAATGTGTTGGGAAAGACACGCTACTTCAAAAATTGCAGCAACAGAAGATATTTTCAAAATTAATACCATGGGTTTTAGGGGTGAGGCATTGGCAAGTATTGCTAGTGTTGCGCACGTAGAGATGAAAACCCAAAGAGAAGAGGATGAATTAGGCACTTATATTTTTATTGAAGGTTCTGAGGTGAAGAAGCAAGAGCCTATTGCCACAAATATTGGGACAAGCATTTCGGTTAAAAATTTATTTTATAATATTCCTGCCAGAAGAAACTTTTTAAAATCCAATCCTGTTGAGTGGAAGCATATAGTTGAAGAATTTAATAGAGCGGCATTTGCTAATCCAGATATTAGTTTTGAGTTATTTCATAATGATGAGCAGCAATTGGCCTATCCTATTTCGGATCAGAAGCAAAGAGTTTTAGCTGTTTTTACAGATAGGAAAGAAGACGATTTAATTGAAATTGATGAGCAAACAAGCATTATTCATGTAAAAGGATTTATTGGAAAACCTACGGTTGCAAAAAGAATTAGGGGCGAACAATATTTCTTTGTAAATAAAAGATTCTTTAAAGACAATTACCTGAACCACGCAGTAAACAATGCATTTGAAGGAACTATTAGCAAAGAGCAGTTTCCATTTTATGTGATACAAATTGAGATAGATCCAGCACAAATTGATATCAATGTGCATCCTACAAAAACAGAAGTAAAATTTGAGGATGAACGCAATGTTTACCAAATTTTAAGAGCGGTTGTTAGAAAGGCTTTAGGTTCGTTTATTCAAAATCCAGATGGAGGAGATTTTGACGACAATAGATTTATTCATTTGCAGTTAAATCCACCCACTTTGAGTGAGGTAAAACCTTATATGGGTGGCAATGCAACAGTGAGCATGCCAGATTGGGGTGGATTGAAAGAGACTTACCAGCACCAGAGAAATCAAAATTCGCAGCAATGGGAAAAACTATTTCAGACCAATACCTCCTCTCTTAGTAAACCTATTCAGGAAACATTATTGCCTGTTGGCGAAGACATAAATGACAGCAGGGTGTTTTTCCAATTAAACAACCAATACATTGTTACGCCAATAAAAAGTGGGCTTATGCTATTAAGTCAGCAAGCGGCCCACGAAAGAATACTGTATGAAAAATATTTGGAGGCCTTAGAAAATAGCCCAATTGCTAGTCAGCAGTTATTGTTTCCAAAGGTGGTTAATTTGGCTGCTGGTGACGAGCAAATTTTGGAGGAGATATTACCCGAAATGGGAGCCTTGGGTTTTACTGTAAATGTGTTTGGAAAAAACGCATTTGTAATAAATGGTTTGCCTGCAGAATTGCATTTAGAAAACGAACAGGAATTGTTATTAGAAATTATAGACACCTACAGACGCAACAAACAAGGAGAGTTAAACAAGCATAAGAATGTTGCTAAAACATTGGCAAAAAAGGCAGCAATAAAAGCAGGTACCAAACTAAAAATTGAGGAGATGAACAAATTGGTAGATGAATTGTTTGCTTGCTCTGACCCTCAATTTTCGCCAGATGGCAGGCCTTGTGTGAGCAAGCTTACCTTACAAGATTTGGCAAAAATGTTTTAAGAAGTTTTTCTTTTTTAGCTTGTTACTACAAGCAATTCGATTTTATAATTATTTTGCAAAAAAAACCGCATGTACCAAAAATATAGGCCCAATCAATTTTCTACTTTTCCGCCTGTTGTTAAAAATCTTTTGATTATTAATGGGCTTTGTTTTTTGGCCAATATTGTATTGCAAAGCAGGGGTTGGTATGATATGAATGAACATTTTGGCTTGTATTACCCAGAATCGACATTGTTTAAGCCCTATCAATTGCTTACGCATGTATTTATGCATGGCACTTTTATGCACTTGTTTTTTAATATGTTTAGCTTGTGGATGTTTGGCAATGTATTAGAAAATCACTGGGGCCCCAAACGATTTTTCATATATTATTTCATTACTGCATTTGGCGCTGCGGCCTTGTATTTGGGTGTAAATGCATACGAGGTGCATCAAATTAAAGAGGTTATTGCAAGTTTTAATGCTCAGCCCGATTACGATACCTTTTTTGGAATTATACAAAGGGATTCCTTTTTTGCCAACGACATCCATATTGTAGATTTTTTGAGTGAGTGGAAAAAGGATCCAAGTAATCCTGATTTTGTAACAGGTGCCAAACAAATAGTAGATTATTTATTGATTAAGAAAATAAACGTTCCAGTTGTAGGAGCTAGTGGGGCGGTTTTTGGCTTGTTATTAGGTTTTGGCATGTTATTTCCAAACACGCAATTGGTGATGTTGTTTTTCCCATTTCCTATTAAAGCAAAGTACTTTGTTTTAATTTATGGTGCCTTGGAATTGTACCAAGGAGTTTCAAATGACCGTTCAGATAATGTGGCTCATTTTGCGCATTTGGGAGGAATGTTATTTGGTTTTATTATGATTAAGCTTTGGAATAAAAAGGATCGAAACAATTTTTATTAAAGTTTTGGTTCGAACCAATTTAATAAACGAAAAATGAAAAGAAATGTAGCTATAATTCTTGCAATGTTATTGAGCAGTTTTGTTCTTTATGCCCAGAATGATTCTTTGCAGATTAGAAGAATATTCAATCAAATTTTGAGTAATGGCATGTGCTATTCTCGTTTGGATTATTTAAGCAATCAAATTGGTGGTAGGCTAAGCGGATCTGTTGCAGCGGAACGTGCAGTTAAATTCACTTTTGAAACATTAAAAAAAGAAGGTTTTGACAGTGTTTGGTTGCAGCCTGTAATGGTTCCTCATTGGGTTAGAGGAGCAAAAGAAGTGGCTTGGTTTAAAGGGAAAAACGGGAGGTCAATAGTTGCTGTTTGTGCATTGGGAGGTTCATGTGGAACAGATAAACAAGGAATTACCGCCAATATTATTGAAGTAAAAAGTTTGCAGGAGGTGAGTGATTTAGGGGAAAAGGTAAGGGGTAAAATAGTGTTTTATAACAGACCAATGAACCCTCTTTTTATTAAAACATTTGATGCCTACAGCGATGCCGTTGACCAAAGGGCGATGGGCGCTGTAGCGGCAAGTAAATTTGGCGCTGTTGGTGTAATTGTTAGGTCAATGGGGAGCAACGTAGATAAGAATCCACACACAGGAATGATGCGCGTTCAGGCAGATGTTAAACAAATTCCGGCTTGTGCTATTAGTACCTATGATGCCGAATTATTAAGTGCCGCTTTGCTGGCAGATAAGGATTTGAAATTTTATTTAAAAATGAATTGTGAAACTTTGCCAGATGTATTGTCGTACAATGTTATTGCGCAAATAAATGGCACAGAAAAATCAGAAGAAATTATTTTGGTTGGTGGTCATTTAGATTCTTGGGACAATGGCGATGGTGCACATGATGATGGCGCAGGATGTGTGCAAAGCATGGAGGTTTTGCATACGTTTAAATCCTTAGGTATAAAACCAAAAAGAAGTATCAGATGTGTATTATTTATGAACGAAGAAAATGGTGCGAGAGGCGGAACTGCGTATGCTAATTATGCCAAAGAAAATAAGCTTATACACTTAGCAGCTATAGAAAGTGATGCAGGAGGTTTTACGCCAAGAAATTTTGGTGCCACCACCACAGAAGATAAATTGAGGAGCTTGCGTGGATATGCACCATTATTGCAGGCCTATGGAATAGAGGAAGTTTTAGCAAGTGGAGGAGGAGTAGATATAGGCCCATTGAAGGAGCAAGGCACTTGTTTAATTGGGTTCGGACCAGATTCCCAAAGGTATTTTGATATACACCATACAGCAGTAGATATTTTTGATAAGGTTAATAAAAGAGAATTAGAGTTAGGCGCAGGAAATATTGCGGCATTGGTTTGGTTAATTAGCGAATACGGTTTATGATGGATTTTGAGGAGATTATAGAAGAGAAAAAGCCAATCTATGGCAAGTGGGCCATTTTGAGTTTTTGCGTCTTTTTTAGCCCCATTTTTGGCGGTTTTATGTTGCGCCAAAATTTAAAGGAAAAGGGTGAAGTTAAAATGGGGTGGGCTATTTTGTTTTTGTCGTTTGGATTGGCTTGTATCACTGCGGCCTTAGCAACAACGACATTTAGAGGGCCAGGTACCACCTTTGTGGCCAATCTTTTGGAGGGTGCGTTTTTGGTTGAATTTGTATTTAAAAAGTATTTTCCAAACGAGGAGGCGTATCCTAAAAAAAGTGTGACTAAACCTTTAGCCATTTCATTTTTTGTGGTTACTTTAGCATTGCTATTGGTTGCCGCATCTGGCGTTCCTTTACCTACGCAATAATTATTGGACGCTTTTGGCGGATTGTGGTTAAGTACATTTGCCTGAGAGCTTACAAGTTTTAGTTTTGTGTAATGGTTGTTACCCTCTTTTTAACGGTTATTGTTATTTATTTTTTGGCCTTATTACTTGTGGCGTATTTTACTTCGCGGGAGGCTACAAACGAAACTTTTTTTATTGGGAACAAGAGCAGTCATTGGGCGCTTGTTGCATTTGGAATGATAGGTACTTCTTTGTCGGGGGTAACTTTTGTTTCTGTGCCAGGCACCGTTGAATTGGCCAAGTTTAGTTATTTCCAGGTTGTAATAGGCTATTTCATTGGTTATTTTGTGGTAGCCTTTGTTTTGTTGCCTTTGTATTATAGACTTAAATTAACTTCTATTTACAATTATTTGGGCCAAAGATTTGGGATGGCATCTTACAAAACGGGGGCTTTGTTTTTTATTCTGTCGCGCACATTAGGTGCTACACTTCGCCTTTATTTAGTAATTAATGTATTGCAACTATTTGTATTGGATCAATTGCATGTAAGCTTTGAAACCACCACTTTTGTGATATTGATAATGATATTGTTGTATACCTTTAAAGGAGGGGTAAAAACAATTGTTTGGACAGATACTTTGCAAACATTTTTTATGTTATTGGCATTGGTAGTTTGCGTTTTTTATATCATGGGAGATTTAAATTTAAGTTTTGGCGAAACCATTGATAAGTTGAACGAGAGCGGACATTTGCAGATTTTTAATTTGAATATTTTAGATAAGAAATATTTCTTGAAACAAATTTTGGGTGGTGCATTTATTACCATTGCAATGACTGGTTTAGACCAGGAGATGATGCAGAAGAACATCAGTGTAAAAACATTGGGAGGTGCGCAAAAAAACATGTTGTTGTTTAGCAGTGTAATGGTACTTGTTAACTTTTTGTTTTTGTTGTTGGGAGGGGTTTTGTATTTGTTTGCTACTAAGCACGGATTAAGTGTAAAGGGCGATGATTTGTTTCCTACAGTTGCCTTGAATCATTTACCTACCGCCATTTCTTTGATCTTTATTATTGGCTTAATTTCTGCTTTGTTTCCTTCTGCAGATGGCGCAATTACTGCGCTTACCTCCTCCTTTTGTATTGATATTTTAGGCGTTCAGCGTAAGGAAGACATGGCCGAAGGGAAACAAATGCGCATAAGAAAGACGGTACATTTATCCTTTGCTGTTTTGTTTTTAGTGATGGTTTACTATTTCAAACAATTAGATAATAAATCAATTATTAGCATTTTATTAGATGTAGCGGGGTATACTTATGGGCCTTTGTTAGGCCTATTTGCATTTGGCATTTTAACAAAGCATAAGGTGCATGACAAATGGGCGCCATTGGTTTGTATTTTGGCGCCAGTTATTTGTTATTTTTTCCAAAATAATGTGCCTGTTTATTTTGGGTGGACTTACCAAATAGGCATTGAATTATTATTGCTCAATGGTATTATAACCTTTGTGGGTCTTTGGCTGATCCGAAAAAAGACTGATTAAGACGCAGGCTAATAGGCCAATAAACATTGGCTATGCGACAAACTTATTTTTTAGTATATTGCCTCCATGGGCGGAATTCATCCTTTGTTATTAAAAATTTCGAGAGGCGAAAGCGAGACATTAGATTTTAAGAAAACTATTTCTTCTGCGAGTAAAATTGCAAAGACGATGAGCGCTTTTGCAAACCACAAAGGAGGCACATTATTGGTGGGTGTAAACGACAATAAAACCATTTCTGGGGTAAGGAGTGAAGACGAGAAATATATGTTGGATTTGGCGGCACATTTTTATGTGAAACCAGAAATTGATTTGGAAATTATTGAATGGGATATGGGCGAGCGCTCTGTTATAGAGGCCATTATTCCTGAAGGGAAAGACAAACCTTATTATGCCAAGGATGAAGAGGGTAAATGGTGGGCTCATATTCGCGTTAAAGACCAATCTTTATTGGCAAGTAAAATTGTTTTGGATGTAATTAAGCGAAACAGTGGTAAAGAGCAGAATATTATACATTATACCGAACACGAAAAATCTATTTTAAAACATTTAGAGAGCAACCATAAAGCAACATTAAAAGAAATTTGTAAACGATTTAATTTATCGAGGTGGCGGGCGCAAAAAATGTTGGTTTCGCTAGTAAGTGCTGGTGTTGTGAGGGCTCACCATACAGAAAAAATAGAGTTTTTTACATTGAGTTAGGTTCGAACCGAACTTTAAAGTATATTTTTAGAAAGAAAGCATGTTAATTTGTAATTGTATGGATGGAATGAAAAAAACAATTTTGCTATTGGTGCTAATTTTAGCAATCAATCCAATTACTTTTATTAGCGCACAAGAGCCACAGGCAAACCCTAAGAATGTTGAGATAGCTACTAGGTTTACCTATATTTTAGACAATGGCTTTGAGAAAATAGATTTGATGAAAGTAGGTTCAATAGACAAATCCTTTTTTAATTTGGGTAATGCGCAATTGATTATTTGTGATAAGAACGACAAGAACAAAAAGAATATTTTAAATTCTTTTACGCTTATGGTTGAACCGAGTGATCCTAAAATACAGAGCAAGGTTTTTCAAACTCCCTCACCCTTTTTCACAAGTGGTTGCAAGCAAATGGTAACCATGTTGCCTTCTAAAAGTAAAATCACTTTTTCTGAGGTAAAGTTGAATACTACCTTGCCAGTTGCCGTGCAGCAATCGCCAGGTTCTAGACATATATTGGGACCAGGAGTTCTTCCAATTGCATTTTTCTTGTATATAAAATAGGGGATTAAGAAAGTAAGCCTTAATTTTGTGCTTATTCAAAACACAAAAACATGAAGGTAGGCGTAGTAATTTTCCCCGGCTCTAATTGTGATCAAGATGCTATTTATGCATTTCAAAATCAATTTGGATGTGAAACAGTAAAGCTTTGGCACAAAGACACTGATTTGCAAGGTGTAGATTTGGTTTTTTTACCAGGAGGTTTTAGCTACGGAGATTATTTGAGAAGTGGCGCTATTGCTAGATTTTCGCCAATTATGCAAAATGTAATTGCATTTGCTGCTAAAGGTGGTTTGGTTTGGGGTGTTTGTAATGGTTTTCAGATTTTGTGTGAAAGTCAATTGTTGCCAGGCGCTTTGCTGCACAACAACAATCAAAAGTTTAATTGTAAGAATGTTTATATCAAGCCACAAACAAAGAATTCACTTATTACCAGTGAGCTAAGTTTGGATAAAGCCTATAAAATTCCTGTTGCTCATGGTGAAGGTCGTTTTTATTGTGATGCAGAAACCTTAGCTGGTTTAAAGGCAAATGATCAAATATTGTTTACCTATTCTGATGAAAATGGTATTGCTACTCCAGCATCTAATCCAAACGGGGCATTAGAGAATATTGCAGGTATATGTAATGCGGGTAGAAATGTATTTGGAATGATGCCACACCCAGAGCGCGTTGTAGATGCAGAGTTGTATAATACAGATGGCCGTGGCTTATTTGAAAGCCTCATGCAGGCTAGTTATGTCAAATAAGAGGCAGCATGAATTTTAATACCATCAAGCATAAATTTAAGAAGGAAAAGTATTCAATTGGAATAAGCCTTCTATTGCTTGTATTGAATTATTTATTGTGGTTGGGTTGCTCAAAATTTGGCCTAGGCTTAAGCGTAGATTCAGCCAATTATTTTTCTGCTGCTGAGAGTTTTTCTAAAGGTTTAGGCTTCATTCAATTTGATGATTTTCCTTATTTGAATGCTCCGCCACTCTACCCCTTATTGTTGTCAGTTGCCTATTTTACTGGCATATCACCGCATTTGTTTGCCTTGGGTCTGCAATTTATTTCTTTTAATGTAAGCCTGTTTTTTCTCTATCAAATTGTTTCGAGGAATTTTTCTAAAGCTGCTGCATTGTTTGTAATGGCCTTGCTTGGAGGCTTTTTCTTTAACTACCATCAGTTGTTTACCTATGCTTTAAGTGAGCCTGGTTTTGTGGCAATATTAATGGCCTTTAGTTATTTTGAATTATTTAAACCTAAGCACCATAAGGTGCTTATTCCTGTGCTGTTTTTGTTGTTGTGCATGCAACGTTATGAGGCCTGGTTTTTGTTACCTGGTTTGCTGTTTTTTTGGGTCAAGCAAAAGGAAAATTGGAAGTCTATTTTATGGAAATTATCTCCAGCAATATTTGTAACGCTTTTATGGTTTTTGCGCAATTACTTGCTTGCTGGAACAGCTTTAGGCGAGCATGGTTTAAATAATAAATTTGGTCCCTTTGCGCCGCTTGCTAATGTGAAATTGGTATTGAGCGGCTTGGTAGCTTTTAACCCATTGTATGCCGCCATTTTGCTCTTTGTTATTTGTTTGGTATTTGGCGTTTTGAACCAAAAGTTTTTGAGTGGAAAACAGAAGGAGTTGAACTTTTTTGTTTTGAGTTTGTCTATATCTTTATTGGTCTTTTTATTCTTGCAAAACGGGCTGGCCATGGTTCAATTGCCAAGGTATATTTCTGTTATGTGGTTTTTGCTGCTGTTATTGCCTATGCTTTTTATTTTTCAACTTGAATGGAATAAAAAAATTGTATTTGGGCTGTTGAGTCTTTTTGTTTTGGTTCAATTTGCAGCCGATTTTAAACGCATGCGCAGTTATTCTTACTATGGTGTTGGCGGATACCACGAGCGGTATTGGAATCAAAAACAAACCAATATAAATAAGCAAGATTTATCAAGCGGCGAATTAATTTCCAATTATCCAGATATGGTTTATTGGTATACTGGAAGGCACTGTATTTATACCCCTTTTAAGGAAGAGCTTGAAACCACCTTTTTGGCTCGAACCAAAGGACCTAAAAAGCTAATTTGGTTTACCAATGAAGATCGTAATGAGGTTATGAAAAATGCGGAAGAGTGGTTTAATAAGCAGGCCACAAGCAATCCCATATTAATTTCTGGCGGTGTAATTAGTACTATTGAATTTCCTAAATAGTTAAAACGCTTTTCCAACTTTACGCATGAACAATAGGCAGCTATTTTTATCACACCAGGCTCAAACCACCTTGTTTCCAATGCTATTGGAAATAGCGCGTGCAGAGGGAAATTACCTTATTGATGTGAATGGGAAGAGCTACTTGGATTTGATTTCTGGTATTAGTGTAAGTCATTTGGGTCATGGCAATGAAAAAGTGAAAGAAGCTATTATTGGGCAATTAAATCTCCACCAACATGTAATGGTTTATGGCGAATTTGTGCAAGGTGCACAATCGCAATTGGCTGGTGCCATTTGTGAACTGTTGCCCAAAGAGTTGGATGCGGTTTATCTGCTTAATTCTGGTGCCGAGGCTACAGATCTTGCTATGAAATTGGCAAAA
>CAIYNF010000143.1 GCA_903927505.1 uncultured Bacteroidota bacterium
ACCCATTTTCAGAGCAATGGCCGAGGACAGGAAAATGCAGTTTGGGAATCGGAGCGGGGTAAAAACCTTCTTTTGAGTGTGCTTTTAAAGCCACATTTTATCCTTGCCGATGAACAAATTTGGCTCAATTTGGTCGTCAGTTTGGCGCTGCGTGCAACTGTAGAAAAACTTTCTGGACTAAATGCACGCATCAAATGGCCCAATGATATTTATTTTGAAGATAAAAAACTTGCAGGTATTTTAATTGAAAATGCAATTCAAGGAAAGCGTTTGCGTTATTCAATTATAGGAATTGGACTCAACCTTAACCAAGAAAAATTTGTAATAGAGAAGGCTGCTTCTTTGTTTTCATTAATGGGTAATCGGTTCGAACCGAAACTGGCAAGGGAAACATTTTGCGCGCAACTTTCACATTTTTATGCCTTATTATTGGGTAAACAGCATAACTTGCTTTGGGAGAATTACCACCAATATTTGCATGGAAAGGGGCAATTGGCGTGCTTTGAAAAGGATGGACAGGAAATAGAGGCAGAAATTTTAGGAATTGATAAAAAGGGGCGTTTGCACCTGCTTCATAACGATGAAATTAAGAGTTTTGCCCATAAAGAAATTACGTTTATTGAATTAATTAAATAGGTGAAGATGCAAGATTTGTTGATAGATGCGGGTAATACCAGGTTAAAGTTGGGTTTGTTTCACAACAAGGAATTGGTGTTCAAAGAAACCATGCCTTATGCAGAGGTTGCTACGCGTTTGCCTGGTATATTGAACATGCATCTAGTGAAAAGTATTTTTATTTGTGATGTTAGTGGAAAGTTGGAAGCACTTTTACCCGCATTAAATTTGGAGCTACCCATTACTTTTCTTACTGAACAAACAATTTTACCTTTCCATAATTTATACCAATCTGCAACGCTTGGTTCGGACCGAAAAGCCTTGGTGGCAGGTGCGATGGCTATTTACCCGCAAAGAAATTGCTTGGTAATTGATGCAGGAACTTGTGTTACCTATGATATTTTAACCCATGCCCATGAATTTTTAGGAGGCAATATTACTCCGGGTTTGCAAATGCGTTTACAAGCCATGCATACCTTTACAGGAAAGCTGCCATTGCTTGAATGGCAAGAGACTGCAGAATTAATGGGAAACACCACACAAGCTTGTATGCAGTCTGGTACTTATTATGGGCTCATTGGTGAAATCAACTATTTTGTGGAAGTTTACCAGCAAATGCACCCAGGATTAATGGTGATACTTACAGGCGGAGATGCGCATGTCTTGGCAAAAAGCATAAAAACAAGCATATTTGTAAACGAAGATCTTTTGTTACACGGATTAAATAAAATTGTAAATCACCATGCAGAATAGTGCCCCTAGGCTCTTAGTAGTTGTTTTCTTTTGGGTTTGGAGTGCCAGTTCCTGCTTATTTGCTCAGAATATTACCAAATCGCCGTATTCTATTATTGGGGTAGGTGATTTAATATATGGAGGAAATGCTTCCACTTATTCTATGGGCCAGACCAATCAAGGTATGCGCAATCCATTTTCGGTAAATATGATGAACCCAGCTTCTTATTCTTCTACGTTTACCACTAATATAGAAGCGGGATCTACCTTGAGTTTTGGCACTTTTAAAGGAGCGGCCAACAGCAATAATGTAAACAATGCTTGGATTGCCTATTTTAATTTTGCCATACCACTTTCGGTAAAACGCGGTATGGGATTTTCT
This sequence comes from uncultured Bacteroidota bacterium, assembly GCA_903927505.1. Lineage (GTDB taxonomy): Bacteria > Bacteroidota > Bacteroidia > UKL13-3 > UKL13-3 > B1. The sequence continues at coordinate 1,730 of CAIYNF010000143.1, forward strand.
TTTGGTGCTACCCCTTTTTCTGGCGTAGGGTATAATATTTTAGCGCAGGTTAAAATCCCACAAGACACTTTTTCAATAGATGGCTATAATAGTTTTTTGGGTAGAGGAGGAATATCTAGGTTTTATTTAGGTTATGGCATGCGTTTACATAAAAATGTAAGTGTAGGTGTAAATGCCAATTATTTATTTGGCCAAACTACCAATACCACGCAATTGCTTATTCCTGCGGCCTACAATATGTTTAATACCAACGAAGACAAAACCATTTATACGCATGGTTGGTTAATGGATTATGGTATACAAATTCATGATACTTTCTCTGTGGTAAAAAATAACGACCGCAAAGATTATGAATGGGTATTAGGTGCAACACTTACCCCACAAACAAATTTAAATGCAGAACAAAGTTATTTGCTGCGTTCATTGCCTGTAGGAACTACTTCAGGAATAAAAGATACTGTTTATTCAGAATCGGACAAACCTGGAACGGTTACTGCGCCAATGTCGTACAAGGCAGGCTTTAGTTTTTCTAGAAAAGAATATTGGACCATTGCTGGAGATTTTAAAGCAACCAATTGGAGTAATTATAGAAGTTTTGGTGGTGCAGATTCTCTTAGAAATAGCATTGGTGGAAGTATAGGGGCCAGTCTAGTTCCTAATCCAAAGAGTAAAAATTATTTGGCTCGAACCGAATTTAGAATTGGTGCGCGTTATGAAAAAAGCAATTTGGTTGTAATGGCCACTGGTGTGGATGTGCTCTCTTTAACTGCTGGTATTGGCTTGCCATTAACTAAGAGTAAATCAAAAGTAAATTTAGGTGTAGAATGGCAGCAACGTGGAACCACAGATAGGGGATTGGTTCAAGAAAATTATTTTAGGGTATACATTGGTATCAGTTTTGCCGATAAATGGTTTTACCGTTACAGATATGATTAGGAACTCGGCTGCTTTGGGCATTCTTTTTTTATTGTTAGTGGCATGCGGTCCAAAAGATGAAGAAATAAAAAAGGCTGCTTCCGTAATTTATGATTTACCCGTTGAGGTGGGCTCCAATGTGAGCATTGTATATACCGATAGCGGGTTTCTTAAAGCTAAATTATTTGCACCTTTATTGGAAAGATTTGCCTCCGAAGCGCGCAACCAAACCGAAATGGCCGATGGTATTACTGCTTATTTCTACGATCAAAATGGGCATGTAACAAGTTATATTAAAAGTAAATATGCTGTGCGCGATGAACGTGAAAGAAGCATCACGGCTAGAAACGACGTAAATGTAATTAACAACAAAGGAGATACCCTGCGCACCGAAGAACTTATTTGGGATGAACGCGCCGATAGAATTTATTCAGAAAAATTTGTGCGCATTACTTCACCAGATAAAATAATTATGGGCTCGGGTTTTGAATCTAATACCGCCTTTACTAAATTTAAAGTTTTAAATATTACTGGAATTATTAGCTTAAATAAATAATGGAAAATTGGATTCTTAGAAACTGGCTAATACTGGCTGCCCTTTCTTTAGTGGTAGGTTTTGTGGTTGCCTTTTCGGAAGATTTTGTAAAAGGAAAGGCCTATATGTTTTTCTTTTTGGCCATTGTTTTTACTTATGTGTGGCTCAAGAAAAGCGGTAAAATCTAATTAGTATTCGGCGCGTTCTGCCGCTTTTTTAATTACCATCAATCCTTCTTCAAAACCTTGTTCGGTGGCGCTAATTTTACTTGGCAGTAAAAACCTGTAAATAGGATTCATTCCTACATCACCTTCATCTATCCACGTTAGTTGTGTGCCATTTCCTAATGGTTTAAATTCAAAAGTTTGCTTAATGGCCATGGTGCCTTCATTAATAGATAGGCGGTAGCTGAGTTTTTCGTTGGGTATGCTTTGGATAATTCTAAAACTGCCATTGCCAACCAAACCTCCTCTAAAATATTGTGCCGCGCCAATGCCCGATTTATTTTTGGAATAAAAGAAAACCATGGAGCTATCTACCTTGGTGTTCCATGGGCTCCAATCAGACCAACTTTCAATTTGGTTGAGGTAATTGAATGTTTGACTAACAGGTTTATTTACAAGCGTTGATTTTTCAATCTTGTAGCTATGCGGAAAAAATAATGAAACTATGAAAACAAGGCCAATAAAGCCCATTATTCCTGCAAAAATATTAAATAACTTCATAGATATGGTTTGGCACAAAAGTAGGACTTCAATGCCTTATTTGGAAATTCAACGACGAATCCTTTTCTAGGGCACTTATAGCTTGAATGCCGCATCCAAAATAGCCAACTGCTCCACTGCATGCACTTTACTATAGCCAGTGGCGGGTGAGGCGCTTGATTTACGTGAAATTCGCTTGAGTATGAAGTTGGCATCCCAACGCAATAAGTTTAACCAAGGTCCCATGTTTTTTGGCTCCTCTTGTACCCAACAGAATTCTGCTCCAGCATATTTAGAATAAATAATTTCTAATTGTTTTTCTGGCATTGGATACAATTGTTCTAACCTAACAATTGCAATATCTTTTCTGTTTTCTTTTTGTTGTCTGTCTAATAACTCATAATAGATTTTACCTGAACACAATAAAACGCGTTTTACGTCTTTCGCTTTTACACTGCTATCATCTATTACTTCTTGGAAGCCACCATTGGTAAAGTCGTCTAATTTACTTACACAAGCAGGATGGCGTAACAAACTTTTTGGAGTCATTACTACCAATGGAATGCGTATGTCTTTTCTGTGTAATTGTCTGCGTAAGGCATGAAAATAATTTGCCGGTGTGGTAATATTACAAACCTGCATATTCCAATTGGCAGCTAACTGTAAAAACCTTTCAATGCGCGCCGATGAATGCTCTGGTCCTTGTCCTTCATAACCATGAGGTAAAAGAAGAGTAAGGCCGCTAAAGGTTTTCCATTTTGCACTGGCGCTTGCAATGTACTGATCTATGATAATTTGTGCACCGTTGGCAAAATCTCCAAATTGCGCTTCCCAAATAGTTAGGTCGTTTGGCGTAGCCATGCTATAGCCGTATTCAAATCCTAAAACTGCATATTCACTCAATAGCGAATTGTGAAAATATACCTTGCCTTTTTTGTTTTTACCTAAGCTATCAAATGTATTATAAGCAGCATCAGAATCTTCTTGTCTTATAATGGCATGTCTATGACTAAAAGTGCCTCTCTCGCAATCTTGCCCCGTCATGCGCACATTATGACCTTCATAGCTCAAAGTGGCATAAGCTAATAGCTCACCCATTGCCCAATCATAATTGTTTGAACCAATCATGGCTTTGCGGTCTTTCATTAATTTTTCAATTTTAGAAAATGCCTTAAAGTTGCTTGGTATATTGGTAAGTTGATCTGCCAATTCCTTAAATAAATTGGCCTCAACTGCAGTTATTGGCGAGCTTTCAAAATCTTCAATCGCTGCGGGTCTAAAGCCATTCCAAACATCTTTTACAAAGTTTTTAACCTTGGCAGGTTTAGCTGTTTTGGATGTTTCTAATTTTTCTTGAAGCATGGTTCTAAAACTTGCTTCCATTTCTTTTGCCAATTCAGCTTCAATGCTTCCACCGGCCATTAATTTTTTGTTATAGAGCTCGCGTGGATTTACTTGCGCTGCAATAGCTTTGTATAAAACGGGTTGGGTAAAACGAGGCTCATCACCTTCATTGTGGCCATATTTGCGGTAACCTAATAAATCAATAAATACGTCGCTGTTAAATTCTTGGCGGTATTCCATTGCTAATTTAACGGTATACACTACTGCTTCAACATCATCTGCGTTTACGTGAAAAACAGGGCACAAAGTTGTTTTAGCAACATCTGTACAATAGGTTGATGTGCGTGCATCGGTATAATTGGTGGTAAAGCCAATTTGGTTATTGGCAACAATATGAATGCAACCGCCAACCGAATAAGCACTTAAACCAGCCATTTGTAGCACTTCATAAACAATTCCTTGTCCTGCCACAGATGCATCGCCATGAATTAATATAGGTGCAACTTTATCAATATCGTTTTTGTAATTGCCTTCTAATTTTGCGCGCGTAATACCTTTTACAACAGGATTTACTGTTTCCAAATGAGATGGATTTGCACACAAACTCAATTTTACTTTTTTGCCTTTATGTGTTTTTACCTCACTTGAAAAACCCATGTGGTATTTCACATCACCTTCAAATATACCATCGTCCTCAGCAGATTTTCCTTCAAACTCTTTAAAAATTTCGTCGTAAGTTTTGTTCAAGGTATTGGCCAAAACATTTAGTCTACCGCGGTGTGCCATCCCTAATACAAATTCTTCTACACCTAAATCTGCACCCGATTCAATTACAAAATCCAAGGCGGGAATAAGCGTTTCTAAACCTTCTAAACTAAATCTTTTCTGGCCTACAAATTTGGTATGTAAGAAGTTTTCAAATATGGTAGCTTGGTTTAATTTATAAAGTATATGGCGTTTTTCTTCCAATGTAAGTTGGGGGGTATTTTTACCCGTTTCCATTTTTGCTTTGAGCCAATCTAATTTTTTAGGTTCGCGCACAAACATAAATTCTGCACCAATGCTCTGGCAATAGGTTTGTTCCAGGTGGGCAATAATGTCTTTAAGCTTAGCTTTTCCAATTCCAATTTCAGCGCCTGCAGTAAATGATTTTTCTAAATCGGCCTTTGTTAAGCCAAAATTTTCAATGGCTAGGCTTGGGGTATACTGCCTTCTATCTCTAACTGGATTGGTTTTGGTAAACAAATGTCCGCGCATGCGGTAGCCTTGAATGAGGTTTAAAACATGTATTTCTTTAAGCGCTTCTTCAGAAACTGGTCCTGCATTTTGGTTCGAACCGAAAGAAAATCCTTCAAAAAATTTCTTCCAACCAAAGTCAACAGATTCAGGGTCAAGTAAGTATTGTTGGTGGAGTGTGTCAATAGCCGAAATGTCGGCATTAGAAATATAAGAGAATTGATCCATGGATGTCCGTAAAATTTGCGCCAAAGATAGCACAATACGGGCATTGAATAATGTAAAATATTCGTTTTAAAAGTCGAAATTTAATGGGTTGAAAGCCAGTCGCAAATGTCTTTCACCAAATAATCGGGAAGATTTCCTTTAAGATAATACTCGCTATAAGTAGAAGCCACTTCACCAGAATAAAACAAATGGTTCAATTTTGGGTAGTTCTTAATGCTAACATTTGGGTTTTTATCCAATGTTTTGTGCCATAGTTCCAAGTTTTCCATGTTTACTTGGTAATCTCTATCTCCGTGCAAAATAAGCATTGGTTTTTTAATCTTTTTGCTAATCTCCAAGTGCTTGTATTTGTTGAGCCATACCCAGTAAGTGGCTTGCACACCATAAGGCATTCTGTCGTGCTCTGTTAATGGATTTAATTTTTTATCCATACTGCGAATAGCATTAATGGTTTGGGCGTCGTATTCTGGTTTTTTATTAGGTGTTACGGTACTCAAATATTTGTATTGGTCCATCATCATTTCTTGGGTTCTTTTGGAATTAGCACCCATCATAATAACGCCCCTTACATCATTTCTTTCTTTGGCAACCAAAGGGGCAAGCATGCCACCTTGGCCATGCCCCAATACATAAATTTTTTGTGGGTCAACATCTGGCAATGTTTTAAGGGTATCAATAGATCTGTATAAATCATCCAACAAATCTTCTCTTGGCGTAAAAGTTTCATAAGCCGCTTTATCACGAGCCAAATAAATACCGTATGTGTTTGATCTTTTCTCGTATCTAAATACCGCAAATCCTCTGCTGGCAAGTCCCCAAGCTAAATCTTTATAGGGTTTGTTTTCTTCGTACGAACCATCTTTATCTGTTGGTCCTGCTTCCACTACAATTATTACCAAAGGCGCTTTTGCTACATCATTTGGCATGGTAAGAATACCCGGTA
>CAIYNF010000144.1 GCA_903927505.1 uncultured Bacteroidota bacterium
AGATTTTCTGCCTTCGTAAGACATGTTAATTTGTAAATTCTGCCCAATGCGTTGTTGCAGGTTAAGACTCCATAATTCATTTTGACCAATGCTCAAACCTTGCAACATATCATAAGCCAAGGGGCTGTTTACATTTCCTTTGAAATTAACTTGGTAATGGTTGTATTTAAAACTTAAAACACCAATTTTCACAAAGGAATAACGCAGCTCTGCTCCAATTTCCAAAACCTTACTGGCATCGCCGCCAAGCTCAAGTAAATTGGCAGATTGCAGCCATTGGGCATCAATTCCTAAACGCCATTTTTGCAAATATTGATACGAAAGTTTGGGCTTTATTTCTTGAAAAGTATACTGGTAATTATTCTGCGTAAAAAATTCTGATTGGTACAACCTTGTTCCCCAATTGTAATTGGTATTAATAGTCCAATTGGCATTAAAAGAATACCTACCACCAGCATTAAACTCATTTCGGTTTCTGGTTTCAAAGCCATTGGTTAAAAGTGTTTTTGATTGCTGTTTATTAACAGTAAAATCTAAACCATATCTGGGATTGTTGCGGTTAAAAAACAAGGTATTTCTAAAAATTGAACCCAAATTAATCAAGCTGCTGTCTTTTACATTTAACTTAAACACCTGCGAAAACAAATCCTGGGTTCCCACTCCAATTTTGCGTTCGAGACGCATGGCCGCTTGGTCGCTAAACTTATTAAGGAAACCCAAAAAGCCCGGCAATCTTCGGTTCGAAAAAGAATTTATAGAAAGCGTTTGGCTAAATTGTGTGCTGTTTACGCGAATAAAGGTAGTGGTAGGCAAAAACACTTTGATATAATTAGCCAAATTTTTATCTGCAAAAGAGGCCAATTGAAACTCATTTATTTGTTGCGCACCATCTTCATTAAAATCTTTCCAAACATATAATCCTTGCCCTATTGGAACTTCTACAAATTGGAAATCGCGTTTCAACTCATTGCCCGATCCTAATTGAAAATAGCTATTTGCCGTTATAAATCTTTTGAAAAATCCATAATCATATTCTACCCTACTCAATAAGGTTTGCTCTGGCTTTAATTGCAGAAAAGCCGAATCCAATACTTGAAAATTTCGGAAAGAAATATCCAGGTTGAGCTTGTTAAAATTCTTTTGTAAATATCCCAAACTTGCTTTGGCTTCTTTGGCAAGTGTATGATTCAAAAAATCATTACCAACAGGCAATTGATCCAATCGTGTGCGCAGGTTTAATTGATAGTTTAAGCCTATTGTGTCTTTACTTTTAATAAATACCTCCCCTTGCTGGTAAGCAAAACTACCACTCAATAAACTGTCTTTTTGATTTTTAAAACTACTTTTTTCATTCACATAAGTAGCACCAATTTGAAGTAATTTAAATTCACGTATATAATTGAATTGACCGTTTTGAATTTGACTTCCATAAGCAACTTGAAAGCTGTTTTGTTTTTGTTGCGCATTTAAAAATTCAAAATTTGTATTGAAGCTGTTTTTACCGTAGGCAAGTTTAGCTCCCAATTGGTGACGCAATCCAATGAAGCTTCCAAAGTTTTTATTGTAGTACCCTAATTGGTAATAGAAAGAACCCATTTTCTTGTGCACGTAGGCCAAACGCCAATCTAGGATATGTTCTTGCGCGCCAGTATCAATAGACGAATTGTTTAATTGACGGTTCCAAATCCTGTTAAACTCCACATTTCTATAGCGTTCCACATACCTAAATTGTGCATCGGTAAATTCATAATTCACAGTGCTCTGAATGCTTTGGTTACTGTCTCTTAAATGAAATTTATTTTTACTATCAATTTTCAACGCATATCCTGCGTCATTTGATTTATCTAATTCACTAAACAAATTTTTATTAAAATCACTGCGGGCCACTTCCACATTTACAATATGATTGGTTGCAAATCTGTATTGCGTTCCTAAACTCAACAACTGCTTTCTATTTGGCGCTACCAATAAAAAATAGGGGTCGAAATCGCCCTGAGGCACACCAGCAATAGGACTTACCCAATTAAACACCCTGCCATTTGAGCTACTTGCACCTTGCACATAATTACCTTGATGAGTGCCCACATAAGCAAACCTCACCTCAAAAAAAACAGAATCCGATAAAGGATCAATGGTATGTGCATACACACCAGCATGCCCTAATGAATCTATTTTTCTGTATAGAATTTTCTTTGAATTAAAGGGCACAACTCTCACTTCACTCAATACTTTGGCATCCTGCAACCTATCACCCACTTGCGATAAAAGCAATTTATTGCTATCTGTTAAATTCTGCTGAAACGATTGGTTCTTATTGTCCTGTTCCGAAAAATAATTCATGTAAACCGATGCTTTTTTTGCCTCCCAACGGGTATTAAATCCAAACAGGGTTCGGGCATAGTTTCTATCCGAATATTGAAACTCCACAATCACCCTAGAATACTGTGTAATTAAACGTTTGGGCATAAATACAATTTCACCACTGTTGTAATCTATGGTATAGTCATTTTGCTCACCACGCGTTAATTTTTCACCATCGAGGTAAACTACTTCTGTGCCTGAAATAAGTACAATAAATACTTCTCCATTAGGACCACTAAGCCTATACGGACCTTGGTTCCCCTCCAAACCATTAATGGTATTTCTAACAAACCTACCCCGTGATATAGCAGCTTGGGCACCTACTTGCAAAGTTTGTTTCGGCTTTAAATCAAATTGGGTTTGCGCCAATAGGCCACGCGATTTTTTATAGTAATTTAAAAAGTAGGAACCTTCAGGTTTGGCCATTAAATAATCGCCCACCACCAATTTATTTTTCTTTTTGCTAAACTGCACAAATACCTGGTCAAAGTCTTGCAACTCTTGTGTATTTCCTTCTGGTTGTATAGGATTATTATCATCACTAATGGCGGCCAAAACATCCACATCATTGTTTATTCTACCAGCCAACTGCAGGTTAAGATTGGCATTTAACATGGCATTCTGGCTATTTCCAATGCTTAATCCACGCATCAAACTACCCGTACTTATCAGCCCTTCATTTTTAATAATTGGGTCGAACCCACTCCGAGCCGTTTGTAATTGAAATGGATTTTGTTTGATTATAAATTCTTGTTGAATGATACCAATATCTTTGTGTTTGAGTGTTTGTCTAATTGGAAATTGAACAGGTAAATAGGCAATACTCACCCATGTTCCTTTAGGGATTTTTAAATTAATAAATGCCCCAACTTTATAATTTATGCGGTAATCAATTCCTTCTGTAAAAGATAAAACAGTAACACTCCCTTTTACAATTAATAAAGTATCGAGTTGGAAGGAATCCTTTTGAATAACAATGCTGCGCGTAGGCCATATGCTTTGGTTCTGGGCATACAGACTAAAAGAAAATAATAAGCTTATAATTAATAAAAAGCGGACTCTCATTCCACCTCACTTAACGGTAGTTTAACTGTAAAAGTTGTTCCAGTTCCCAAACTGCTAACAAAAGAAATGCTACCGCCGCCACTTTCAACCATACTTTTAACAATGGGTAAACCCAATCCCATTCCAATTACTTTAGTACTAAAATAGGGCATAAAAATCTTAGCAGCTTGCTCCTCCGAAATACCAGAACCATTGTCTTCCACTTCAATAACAAGCCATTCACCCAAAACATGCACCCTCACTTGAACAAGACCTGGCCTATCATCTGGTATGGCTTGGCAGGCATTTTTAATTAAATTGGTAAGTGTTCTATTAAGGTATCCGTTATCGAACCAAACCTCTATGCTTGCATCGCAGGTTATTTTCAATTCTCCTTCAAAAGTTTGTTCCTGCAAGTGAATTATTTGCTCCAACACATCGTGTACAAGAATTGTTTCATAACGTGGTGCGGGCATTTTGGCAAAACTGCTAAATTCTGTTGCCAAATCACTTAAGGTATCTATTTGGGTAATGAGGGTTTTTGTAACCTTACTAAAAGTCTCCGGTAATTTTGGCGACTGGTCTTTCCAGGCACGTTCCAAATGTTGCACGCTCAATTTCATTGGCGTCAATGGGTTCTTTATTTCATGTGCAATTTGCCTGGCAATATCGCGCCAAGCTCCCTCGCGCTCACTTTTTGCAAGCTTCTCGGCACTTTCTTCCAATTGGTCAATCATCAAATTGTATTGCTTCACCAACTCCCCAATTTCATCCTTTCTGTTCCATTGAATGGGTTCGTTCTTTTGTCCAAACTGCGTAACGGCCATTTGCTTTTGGATTAACATTAAAGGATAAGAAATATTTCTTGAAACAAACCAAGCTATGATTCCAATCACCAAAAACACGAGGGCGTATAGGTTAATAAAACCAACAATGATGGAAGAAATTTCTGCGTTTAAATCGGAGCTTTGGTAAAAATTAGGCAATTGAACATAACCTAATAAACTTCTGCTCTTACCAAAAACAGGCACATAAGCACCACTGTATTGAAATGTGGCAATGGCTTCGTTTTGTACAAATTGAGATTCACGCAAGTTGTTCAAATGGTAGAATGCCGTTGCATTCATAATTGGCGCCAAAATACCATCGTCGTATACCTTTTTAATGGTAGAGGTTAGCAATTCCCCTTGTGGATTAAAAAAGCTAATATCTGTATTGTAAAACTCTGCAATCTGATTGATACTGGCTTCTGCATCGGTTTGTTTATTGGCAAAATTGATATCCTGACTTTCATTTTCAATAGCACTGGCCACATTCCTTATCTTCTTTACCAGTTTTTCATTTTGCTTCACTGAATTCTGGTTGCTAATAAAATTAATGGTGAAATAAGCCGTAGCACCTAAAGTGATGAACACAATTAACACAATACCCAATTGAATACGCGTTCTAATAAGGGTTAAATCACTGTCCTTAATTAAAAGAAAATTATTGATATGCTTCTGAATCCATATCCAAACAGGATGCTTGTTGTACTTGTGGTGCTGCAACCATTGGTTGTTGAACAAGAAATGAAGTGCAATAAATCCAATAAGAATGAGTGTAAAAAAAGTAAACGACAAAGAAAACAAGCCCAATGGTTCGTACCAAGATGCTGCCTTTCTGCTTACCACAACAAACAACTGATCACTTTCTTTAAAGAGTAGGTGATTGTAGCCATTTTCATCAAAACTTTTACTCTTGTCTTTAAAATCATCCCAAGTATAGGTGGTTCTATAAGCATAATCGCCGCTTTGGTTGAGCAAGCGCATATCGCGGTAAATAGCGTAGGAGTAAACATAATGGCGGTTGTAATTATTCCTAAAACCATCTATCAATAATTCGTCAAAACGGTTTTCATCTTGCAATAATTTAGGTTGCAGGTGAACAAAGAAATAACCAATAATTTTATTCTTATCCCGTAAAATAAATTTACCCAAATAACCTTTTAAATAGGCATTGTTTTTAAGAAACCTAAAGTTCTTATTAATGGTAGTAGAACCTAAATTATTGTAAATATAATCTACCTGCGCATAGGAAAATATATTTCTGGTCTGGTAATGGTTTAAGTTTGCATTGAAATCGTAAATAGAGATATCATATTTACCTAAATAGCCAGAAAAATAGAGCTGCCTAAGCCTTTTTGCCAATTGCGATTTTAAGGCAATAGGGTTGGCATAATAGGCTTTTAATATTTTACTGCTTGCAACCTTCTCCTCTACATCTTGTAAAAAATATTCTGCATTCACATCATTTTGTGAAACCAATTTAGAGGCATATAAAATCCTGCTATTTTCTTCTTCTACATTGCTGTAATAATAAATGCTTAGGGAGGTGAAAATGCTTAGCATCACCACCAAAACAAAATACTGCTGAAACCTATTTAACTTATCTTTAAACCAGTGGCGATAGGCCAAGAAGCAAAATATCATGAGGCTACTTGCTACTGAATACGAGGACTTGCGTTCAAACAAATAAATTACCAAATAGGGATGAATAAAATAAAATACAATTCCCAGCACAAAGAATTTCTCATAAAAACTCAATTCATTTTTTTGCAGGTAATGGTATAAACGCATCACCATTTGCCAAGTGAGCAGCAAGAGCATAAAGGCTAAAAATAAGCCTAAAAAGGTATATAGGTTAATGCCATAAATGTTCTTTATATCAAAAGAAATTTGAGAATCAAACACCAAACTTTTAATGCTATCAAATGATCCATCTGCCAACAATATGGTGAGTAATGCCGTAAACCCAAACCTCAAGAAATGCGCCCTTCTATGCTTAAACACACCCGGAACAGCATCCTTTATAAGCAATAGAAACCATAACAAAATACCAACAGCAACAAGGAAGTCGCCCAATGAAGGGTTATACAAAGAGGATGCGTATATATCTGCACTAAACAGTTTTTGAGAATAAATAAAAACAGGTAATTTATACTTTAGAAATAACCAGCGCGCAGATTGGGTCAGCACTAAAAAAACAAAACTCCCTATATAAAAATACTTGTTCACCAATTCCCTACATACCAAATGAAACAACCAGGCAATTACTAAGAAGTTAATTAAAATTAGCAAGCGCAACCAGTAGGGTGTGAGCTTAGGGAATCCATAAATTTGGATCGAACAAAGGTATTTGCCTTTGCGATCAAACATATCCAAAAAGCCTTTAATTGGAGAAGGACTAAACAAAGCCGAACCCAAAAATTGCAAATCTGGATTGATATGATTTTGGATGTATTGGTTTTGGAAAAGGTAATTTGTTTTTAACTGATAAAACAAAGCAATCTTGTAGGTGCCTTTCTCTAAATACGACACTAAATAGGCGCCATTATTGGTATTGAGGTAAACAAAACCATCTTTTAAGGCAGGTAAATATTTTACCGAGTTAATGGTATTATCAGTCCACAATTGCAGGGTATCATTATTGTATAAATGCACAATAAAATGCTCCCTATTGGCAACCTCAATTATGTCCATCCAATTGCGACCAATACGACTCGTATCCCTCAATAACTGGTAGATGAGGTCTTTGCTTTCTGCTTCTTTTTCTAAAACAACTTGTTGTATTTTCTCGTAATTATTGCGCTCTTGTTGCTCTGCATTTTGAAGGATACCAATTTCTGTACCCAAGAGCAAAACCAGCAACACCAAGCCTATGGCCAACCAGAGAAGATATTTTAATGTTTTATTCAAAAATTTCTGTTATGCCATTTAACAAATTCGCAAGCCAATTAATACCAAGTATTTTTTTCTAAATACGAAGTTACATAATCATGAATACCTTCTTCCAAAGACCTAAATCCATGCGCATAACCAATAGCATTTAACTTATCCATATTGGCCTCGGTAAAGTATTGGTAGGTTTCTCTAATATCTTCTGGAATGGGAACATAATTAATTTTGGGTTCTAAATGTAAGGCACTGAAAATGCCATTTGCAAGGTCGTTCCATGTTCTCGCTTGGCCCGAACCTAAATTATAGATACCACTATTTTTGCGGTGATGCATCAAGAATAGGCATACCTCACATAGGTCTTTTACATAAATAAAATCGCGCTTTTGCTCACCGTCTTTGTATGCTGGGCGGTGACTTTGAAACAACTTAACGCCACCTGTTTCTTTAATTTGGTTATAGGCATGAAACACCACACTTGCCATTCTGCCTTTGTGAAATTCATTGGGACCATACACATTGAAAAACTTTAAGCCAGCCCAGAAATAGGGCTGTACGTCTTGTTGCAAAACCCATTTATCAAAATCATTTTTCGACCTGCCGTAAGGGTTCATTGGCTTTAAATTATCTAGGGTATTTTCGGCATCGTCATAACCAAACTCCCCTTCTCCGTAAGTTGCGGCGCTAGAAGCATAAACCAAAGGAATACCTTCTGCCACACAATATTGGAATAAAGTTTTACTGAAATCTAAGTTTAATTCTTTAAAGATGGCTTCGTCTTTTTCGGTAGTATCTGTGCGGGCGCCAATATGAAATACAAATTGTACCTCATGGCTGTTTTTCGACATCCAATCGAAAAATTGGCTACGCGGTACTTTTTCTAGGTAAGTTTTACCCAACAAGTTTTTTTCCCTGCCAAGCACAGCGCCAAAATCATCCACCAATATAAGGTCGTTAAAATTATCGGCATTCAGCCGGGCTACCAAACAACTGCCAATAAAACCCTCTGCTCCCGTTACAATAATCATAGCTTATCAATAAACAACGAAAGTAAGGAGATTTTGTTAGCTTGGCAAGAAGCCAAAAGAAGCTTATTCGCCGAAGTATTCTACGAAATTGTTTTCCGTTTCAATTAGCTTAAGGCTATGCAGTTGGCCATTCTCAATTTGTGGTGCCAAAATATCCCAAACGCTTACCACAATATTTTCTATAGAAGGCATCATTCCTTTTAGAAATGGCACATCTTCATTTAAATTTTTATGGTCTAATTGCTCAGTTACAGAGTCTTTAATAATCTGCTTCAGTTTCTTCAAATCCATTACCATTCCAGTTTCCGGGTTGGCAATACCTTTAATGGTCACAAATAATTCAAAATTATGACCATGGTAATACTTGTTGGAACATTTCCCAAAAAAGGCTTCATTTTCCTCCAATGTCCAATTGTTGTTGTACAATTTATGTGCAGCATTGAAGCGTTCCCTACGGGTAATGTATACTATTTTCTGTTTTTCAGCCATGTAGCGCATTAAAAAAATCGCCCGCAAATATAGGTATTCTTGCCTTTTTCCAATAATTAGTTTTATTCGGTTCGAACCAAAAATTGCTTGTTAGCTAGGGAAATAAGCACAAATCAATATTGAATTTATTCTTCAGTTGGATTATTTTGCAAATAAATAATACGGTTTTCAACCACCGGCTTCGATTTGTTTTGCTTTTCTTGTTTAATGGCCATTTCCAATGCCACATTTAAATCATATCCCAAAATCAAAATAAAAGTATTGATATAAATGAGCATCATAATTACAATAAGTACGCCAATGGAACCATATATCTTATTATATGAATTAAAATGGTTTACATATTGGGAAAATATATAGGTAGTTAGCAAAATAACAACTGTACTAAACACCGCGCCAGTGCTCATAAAATAACGTTTCTTTTGTTTGGCTGGAGCATAATAATAAATGGCCCCAACTATACCCATCACAATAAAACCTACTACCAAAATATTGAAGCCAGCAATGAGTGTTGGAATGGTTGCACTTGGAAAATACTTCACCTTTTCGAGGTAGGAAATTAATATAGTACCAGTGGTTACCATTAAAACAGAAACCAAAATCAAAACAATGCTAAAAAAAGCCAGGCCTATGGCCACCAAACGCTGTTTCCAAAATGGACGGGTTTCGGTGATTTGACTGTATTTGTTTAACAAACTCATAAGCGAATGAAACCCGTTTGTAGAAAAGTAAAGTGCAGAAAGAAATCCCAATGACAATAAGCTACCTCTTTGGTTTTTAAGAATATCATCCAAAGTTTCTCTAATGGTTTCGTATACATTTGGGGGAATGGCTTGTGCAATAAAAAACAAAATCTCATCTGGCGTATATTTTAAGGGCAAATACGCAATGAGTGTGAAGAAAAAAATGACCGTTGGAAACAAGGCTAAAAAGAAGGTAAATGAAAGCGCAGAGGCTCTCAAATTGATTTCGCTTTTTCCAATATTGCGCACAAAGAAATCCAATACCGCATACACCGAAACGTCTTTATTGCCGGGCATGCTCATTTTAGCCGTTTTTTTAAACAGCCATTTAAGTGGACGCATTATAAATTTATTTTGCCAATTCATGCCAGCGATACAAATCTACTTTAAACTAGGAATTAAAATAAGGTAATAATGTTTCTGTTAAAATAGCCGGACTTTTGCATGGGCGTTGGGTTTTCATATCAATATTTACCAGGGTAACCTCGCCTTGGTTCAGCAATACACCCACTTCATTATAAACCTCATGGTAAAATTGCAAACGCAAGCTCGGCAATTCACGAATTTCAGTTTTGATGGTCAATAAATCATCGTAGCGGGCGGGCTTTAGGTATTTACATTGCAGGTTTAAAACAGGCATCATAATGCCATTGTCTTCAAACATTTTATAGCTCAAACCCATTTGACGCAAGGCTTCTACCCTTGCCACTTCATAATAAGCTGCGTAATTTCCATAATACACATAACCCATTTGATCGGTTTCTGCATAACGAACGCGGATATTGGTTTCGGATTTAAACATATTTTATTTTAGAGCCATAGCGGCAATGCTCAAACCAATGCTTAAGCTAGAGGTTGCGGCAGGTGAAGGGGCATTAAGAATATGAATGGCATGTTGCTCTTCAATAATTTTAAAATCATCTAACAATCCACCAAATTTATCACAAGCTTGCGCTCTCACTCCGGCTTCGGCAGGAATTAAATCGTCTTCTTGGATACTAGGAATTAGTTTTTGAAGGGCTTTGGTAAAGGCTGTCTTAGAAAATGAACGGTAAAACTCTCCTAAACCAGTCTTCCAATATTTGCCCATAACCTTTCTAAATCCAGGCCAAGCAAGTGATTCAAACATTTCTTGCAAATCTATATCAGACATGGTATAGCCTTCACGTTTAAAGGCAAATACTGCGTTTGGACCCGCTTCTACGCCACCGTCGATCATACGTGTAAAATGTACACCTAAGAAAGGGAAATTAGGATCGGGCACAGGATATATTAAATGATTCACCAAATTACGCTTTTCTGGTTTGAGCATATAATACTCCCCTCTAAAGGGAATAATGCGCGTATCAATTGATTTTTGGGTAAATGCAGCCACTTTATCAGAATACAAGCCTGCACAATTGATATACATATTGGTTTCAAAATTTCTTTGTGCGGTAATTATGGTGGCCTTTTCAACACTCATTTGAATATTTTCAACCTTATGGCCCGTGTATATTTCACCGCCCATTTCTTGCACCAATTCAGCTAATTTTTCGCATACAGCAGTATAATCAATAATACCCGTATAAGGAACTTTCATGCCTTTTACTACACGCAGGTTTGGTTCAATGGCCAAGGCTTCGTCATGACTTACCATGGCAATTTTATCCAAGCCATTTTCTAGTCCACGTTGGTAGAGTTTTTCCAATTCAGGTATTTCTGCTTCCGAGGTTGCTACAACCAGTTTACCACATAATTCATATGGAATTTGGTAGGTATCACAAAATTCTAACAACATTTGATAGCCTTGAATACAATTTTTAGCCTTGAGACTACCTGGTTTATAATAAAGTCCGCTATGAATTACACCACTGTTATGGCCTGTTTGATGGGCAGCTACGGCGTTTTCCTTTTCAAGAATTGCGAGTTTTAAGCCTGGTTTGGTTTTGAGCATTTGGTAAGCAGTGGCCAAACCAACAATACCACCACCAATAATTACATATTGATATTTCATGTAATAAAATTTTGAGCCACGAAGATACAAGAGAATTCAAAAACTACTAAATAAATGCGTGCTTGTATAGAATGATTGTATTAAACACTAAATCAAAATTTCAAATGAAACATTTCATATTTTTTTTTAATCCTCTCCAAAACGAATTACATTTTCAGATTTAATTGTTTAAATTTGATTATAATATTTTTTTGAAATGACAACAATTGCCGAAAGAAAGAAAATCGCAGAATGGGTTTTAAACACTAAGGATGAGGCCTTATTAGAGCAAATAAAGGGCATAGCTTTTACAAAAGTAAAAGCCATCAATAATTATATTGAACAATACAATAAAGAAATAGATCAAGCTATTGAGAGGGTAAATAATGGCATGTATAAAACGCAAGCAGAAGTAGAAGTCTTCTTGAACGAATGGGAAAGCAAATAAGACAAATAAAGTGGGATAGTTTTGCTCTAAATAGCTTTTTGAATATTTTAGAATTTATAAAGTTAGATTCTCCCTCAAATGCGAAAACAATTAAAAATCGTATTTTAAATCTTGTTAGTGACATCCCTAAAAATCCTGAGATATATAGAATTGATGAACTTAAAAAGGAAAATGATGGCAGCTTTAGAGTCCTCAATAAAGATAGTATAAGAATTTCATATAAAATTGAAGATTCAGCTATTATAATAGCTCGCATAGTTCATTCTAGCCAAATGCCTAAAACTTATTAGAATCAATTTAGAAAACTAATTCTTTGCAGCTTTACCGGCTAGGACTTGCAATCCGATACATATCAATCTACTGAACATCTTAAATAAAAAAAGCCTTCAAATTGCTTTGAAGGCTTCTCAATTATTTTCAACTGTGGAGGATAACGGAGTCGAACCGATGCGCACTAGCCAGCTGAGCATTAAAATAAAAAAAGCCTCCAAATTTCTTTGAAGGCTTCTCAATTATTTTCAGCTGTGGAGGATAACGGAGTCGAACCGATACCTTCCCGCAGGCTTGCGGGGCGCGCGAGCCGCTG
>CAIYNF010000145.1 GCA_903927505.1 uncultured Bacteroidota bacterium
GAAAGTAATTCCTAAATTAAATACTACGCTTAGGCCTATGAAGTAAATAACAAATTTTGTGCTTGGGTTTTGAAGTAATTGCAAAATGTTTAATTATAAAAAGAGCTTCTAGCAGCTGGCTTCTGGCCTCTGGCAGATTGCTCTAGGTTGAATATTTTGTGATGAAAGGTGTTTTTTGTCCATAGTCCATGGTCCATTGTCCATGGTTTTTTTGTTTGTACTTTATCTTTTAGATGGCAATTTTCCTCAAATAGAACAGTGGTTCGACTGAGCTCACCATGACGTCCCGACTGAGAACCATGACGACAAGTTCATGTATTTATTAAATTATTTTTATTGAATACAAAATCCCTTTCATCATTCATAATTCATAATTCCCTACTCCGCTAAAGCTTCGTCGGGCAAGCATAATTCCAATTCTGCCTTAAAAAAAGCGCAGGTGAAGAGTATTATTACAAACTAAATAATCTCTCCATTCCATAAACTAGTTAAAAACAAACTCCAAGGCATGATAGTAATATCTCCAATTTTTCTCTCTAAAGGATCATTACTTACCACAATTTGTTTTTTTACATTATATTCTTCTGAAAAGCTTTTTAATCCTTTCAAATGTCGAGATTGAACATTGACGGTTCCTTTAATTTCTATTGCCACTTCATGATTACCTAAAATAAAATCAACTTCTATTTGGGAAGTAGTTCTCCAATAAGAAATGAGGTAATTTTTATCTGAGTATTTACTATGCGCATACAACTCTTGGTAAATAAAATGTTCAAATGCAGCACCAAATGCTTCGCTGCCATAAGCAATCTTGCCGCGCTTTTTCAAATTATTAGCTACTCCTACATCAAAATAATAAAATTTAGGGGAAGTGATAACCCTGCGCTTTGGTTTTTTCTGAAATGAGGGAACAAAACGACCAATTAATGTGTCCTCTAGAATTTGAAAATACTCGCGCACGGTATTGTGGCTAACACCACAATCAGCAGCAATATTAGTATAGTTCACCATTTCTCCATTTGAAAATGCGGCGGCATCTAAAAACTGAGTAAATGCATTTATGTTCCTAATTTTTGCCTCTGCAATAATTTCTTCTTTTAAATAATTACCAATATAGGCATCTATTAATTTCTTGGGATTTTCAGCTAAATAATGTCTTGGCAACAAACCATTATTTAAAGCCCTTAACAAATCAAAGTCCGGAATTTCGGATTGAATTAATGGATACAATTCATATCGAAGCGCTCTACCTCCAAGAAGATTAGCACCAGAACGTATTATTTTCCTTGGGCTCGAACCACTCAAAATAAATTGAATTTGGTGGTTAACCATTAACCAATGAATTTCATCCAACAAGGCAGGGATTTTTTGAATCTCATCAATTATTACTAGGCGCACCGTGGAATTTGCCAAAACAACTTCACGTAATTGTTGGGGCTCATTTAAATACCTCCTGTAAACATCTGATTTCAATAAATCAAACCAAATTGCATCTGGAAATACCGACTTCAACAAGGTGCTTTTACCGGTTTGGCGTGCACCCCACAGGAAATAACTTTCTTTACCTGCTCCCTCAAAAACTTGCTTTCTTTTAAACATTAATTTTCAATACTACTTACAAATATCATGTATTTTGTAATCAATACTTACAAATATATTGCTTTTTTGTCCATAGACCATGGTCCATTGACCATGGTTTTTTTTTGTTTGTACTTTATCTTTTAGATGTCAAGTTTCCTCAAATAGAACAGTGGTTCGGCAAGCTCACCATGACGTTCGCCGAAGCTTCAGCGAAGGAGGACCAGTACCCCAAAACTCAAAACCAAAAACCCAAAACCAAACTCCACCGGAGCTTCAGCGAAGGGGGACCAGTACCCCAAAACTCAAAACCAAAAACCAAAAACCCAAAACCAAACTCCGCCGAAGCTTCAGCGAAGGAGGACCAGCAACCCAAAACTCAAAACCTAAAACTCAAAACCGTCTTCAATAACCCCTGCTTACTTTCTACAGGCAAAGGTTTTCCCAATGCAGTAATTAATTTTGTATTGCTTACTACGTAAGATTCTGTAAGTTTTTGGAGGCGGGAAGTGTTTAGGGGTAGGTGTAATATATTACCAAGCTTGGCCAGGGCGTTTATAAAAGCAGGGTTGATGTTCCAAATATTGGCTTTTTTACCCATTGCTTGTGCCATGAGTGCAATAAGCTCATTGGTGCTTAAGGGCAAATTATCTGCTACCTGGTAGGTGCCTGGGGCTATGGGTCGATCCAAGATTTCTTTGATGACAAAGCAAATATTTTCTACACTTAAAAAACTGCGTTGGTTTTCAAAAGCACCCAAGGGATAAGGAATGCCTTTGGCAATCATTTGGTATAACAAGTTGAGGTTACCCTTGTTTCCAGGCCCGTGTATCATGCAAGGGCGTAAAATATACAATTGCTTATCTGCCTGCGGATGCTGCGCCCTATGGGCCCCTAAAAGCTTTTCTAAGGCCAATTCTGCCTGGTACTTGCTTTGCCCATAAGGTGTTTCTGGCGCGCAGGGCATGTCTTCTGTTAATACGCCATGCACCCTATCGGCAGCGGCTTTCACCGAACTTATAAAAATAAAGCGCTCGGCATTGCTTTGCAAAAAGCGTTCAAACAATTGTATGCTCAATTGTGTATTGACTTCAAAATACGCTTCCGCCCCACTGGTATTTTTTACATCATGGGCCTTGCCCGCCAAATGGATCACAGCCGCTACCTCCGGCGCAATAGGCTTATCAAATTCCCCGCGCTGCAGGCTATTTATTTGGTAATCTTTTAAGTAATTTACCAAGTTGGTTCCTAAGAACCCGGATGTGCCGCTGATGAGTATGATGGTTTTTGGGTTTGGGGGGTTGCTTCTAGCTTCTGGCAGCTGGCTTCTGGCAGATTGCTGTATGTTGAATATTTTGTGATTAAAGGTGTTTTTTGTCCATGGTCCATGGTCCATGGTTTTTTGGGTTGTACTTTATCTTTTAGATGGCAGGTTTCCTCAAATAGAACAGTGGTTCGACTGAGCTCACCATGACGTCCCGGCAAGCTCACCAAGACGCCCGCCGAAGCTTCAGCGAAGGAGGACGAGCGACTCAAAACTCAAACTCCACCTGCGCTTCAGCGAAGGGTGACCAAGCACCCCAAACTTAAAACCCAAAACCCTAAACCTAAAACCCAACAACATTCCTCACAAACAAATAAACATGTTTCAAGGAATAGAAAAAGAGCGGAATATACAGTAAGAGCAGAAAGAAAAACTGTGCTTTGTGGAGGTTTAGGAAATATACGCGCAGGCTGAGGGTATTGGTCCATTCGGGGCCTTTTACCAGGGTGAGGATGCTTTTGAGCATGGGCATTAGAAGCGGTATTTTATCCCAATTGGTATACCTAAATTCTTTGTAGGCACTTAAGTAAGGGTAATAAGGTGGAAACTGATTAACAAAGGCGGCAGGTTTTTTTTGTACGTCTGTCATAGAAGCAAAGCTGCTGTCTGGGTTATAGATAATGGTTTTAAATAAACAATCTGCAACAACCCAATTATTATTCACTTTCGCTTCAATAATATTGTGACCACCATAGGTACCATTAAATCTTAATTGTACCATTCTAACCTCTATTCCTGCTGCTTGGCAGAATTCAGCCAAAACATGAGAGAAATTTCCGCAAGCCCCGGTAGCATCCAATAATTGCATATCGCCCGACCTAAACAATCGTCCTTTAAGTGGATTCATACCCATCATACCTCTTACATTGGCAGACCTGGCAGCTTGAATGCGGTAAGTAAGTGCTACTAAATTTTTGAAGGTTTGTGCTTCATCTCCTTCTACCTTGTTATTAGACGCCATGGTGCGAAATAAGGCATCCTCATAGCGGTAATCTATATACTTTTGAAACAGCATTAGCCCAAAGGCAAAATTAAATGCCAAGAGCCAAGC
>CAIYNF010000146.1 GCA_903927505.1 uncultured Bacteroidota bacterium
ACCGGAAATTATTTCAGCAAAAACTCACTCAACAAACTCACTTTTGGCTTCGAAATGAAGTTCCAAGAAATGCTTTGGATAGACATTGTTCGCCCTTGGATTGGCGCTCCCATTCAATTATCAGATGGAACTTATTCGCAAACATTCCGCCTGGGCCAACAAAGTGATATTTGGAAAGTGAGCCCAAGAAGAGGCGGCTTTTTTATTAGTGATCAAATTAAATACAAAGGCTTAATTGCTAGCATTGGTGGCAGGTTTGAATATTGGGCAACCGGCAAATTCATTGATGAGTCGGTGGCCGATCCAAAATCACCCATCCTTGATGCCGTTAGACAAGATTACCTCAAAAACTCTTTTCAAATTGGAGAACTTAGGTATAAATTTAGGTTCCTTCCAAAAATAAATGCAACCTTTCCAATTGCAGAAAATAAAATGCTCTATTTCAATTACGGGCATACAACCATTTTACCACATCCAAGTTTTATTTACCCCGGCTTAAACCCATACTACCAAGATAGGTCTACCCTATCCAAAGTTGGCAATCCAAACTTAAATCCTGAAGTAGATATTAGCTATGAGTTGGGTTTGAAATTTCAAATTACCAGTAATGATGCCTTAAGCTTTGCCGCCTATTTTAAAGACAAATATGATTTTGTGACAACCACCTCGGTAATTATAAAAGACATTACAGGTAGAGAAGTTTCAAGAACCATGCGCATTAATTCCGATTATGCCCGAACCAGAGGGGTAGAAATCAATTACATCAAACGCATAAAGAGTTTTTACCAAGGACAAGCGTCCTTTACCTACATGGTTAGCACAGGGCAATCTGCCTCAGCCAACCAAGCCCTTAAAGATATTTTGGCAACCGGAAGTGTAGAAGATACCAAAGAATATTACCTACCATGGGATTGTCCTTTTGATTTTAAAACCAATCACGTATTTAAAATAGACAAAAAAGGTGGCCTATTTGGAAGACCTTGGCTCAACAATATGAGTTTCTATTTTGAAACTGTTTTCCGCTCTGGGGTGCGTTATACGCCTTATGTGTTTGACAGAAACGACCCAAATACAGGAAGGCCAATTTATGTAGAGAATAATAATCCTAATGCCAAATGGAGTAAATTAGGAACACCATGGTTCTGGGCAGATTTTACCTTTAGCAAATGGTGGAAAATTAAAACCAATACAGTTGGCCTCAACATTCAGGTGAGCAATCTTTTTAATAACAAAAATGCTTCTATCATTAATCCTGTAACCGGTAAAGCATACAATTTAGGAGACAATGTACCAGATACTTGGGTCGACCCAAGGTACTTAGACCCGCGCTTGTCTACCAACGGACCTCCTCCTAGCAACCCCGCTCGTTATTTAGAACAGAGACATATTATGGTAGGTATTAATGTTAAATTTTAATGATGATAAACCATTTGTTAAATAATTGACTCAGAAAACTTTACTTTTGAAATCACGAAGAACAAACAACAAAAAAATATATGAAAAAAATTCTTACTTTTTTACTTATTGGAGCAGCATTAAATGGCTTTGCCCAAACGCCTTTGATGGAAAACTTCACCTTTGGTGGAAGTTCAAATGATTCATTGGCAGCCCTAACCGTAAATAATGGTTGGTTAAATACTGCAACTATTACAACCAATGCAATTCGTGCAAATGGAACTGGCTTAAGTTATACTGGCTATGTTG
>CAIYNF010000147.1 GCA_903927505.1 uncultured Bacteroidota bacterium
ACAAAAAACACTATCGACCATGGACTATGGACAAAAAACACCTTTAATCACAAAATATTCAACCTAGATCAATTTGCCAGAAGCCAGTTGCCAGAAGCCAGTTGCCAGAAGCCAGTTGCCCAACCCCCAAAACCCAAAACCCCTTGCCCTACCTCATCATCCTCTTCCTCCTAGAACTCCTCTACCTCAAGGTAGCAGATAAATACAATATTATTGACAAGCCCAATGAACGCAGTTCGCACAAGCGCGTGGTGATACGTGGGGGTGGGGTGGTATTTGTATTGGGCTTTGTGATGTGGAGTGTGGTAAATGCCTTTCCTTATCAGTATTTGTTGCTTGGTTTAATGCTCAGTGCAGCGGTAAGTTTTATAGATGATGTGAAAGGACTTCCAAATAAATTACGTTTTGCGGTGCATGTAATTTCGGTGGCATTGTTGTTGCAACAATTGGATTTATTGCAAGCCACTTGGTGGATTTTGCCTTTGTTTATTGTGCTCATAGGCATTAAGAATGCCTATAATTTTATGGATGGCATTAATGGCATTACCGGCTTTTACAGCTTGGCGGTTTTAATTCCTTTCTACCTCACAGAACCCGATGCCCAATTGCAATCCATGATTTTGGTAATTGGCATTTCCCTTGCGGTATTTTTGTTTTTCAATGCCCGAACCAAAGCCCTTTGTTTTGCGGGAGACATAGGCAGTATTAGCATGGCATTATTGGTATTGTTTGTGGTATTGGAGCGCATCAACATTACCGGCAATTTTGCCTATATTTTTGTGTTATTGCTCTATGGCATTGATAGTATTTTTACCATTGTGCAACGCTTATGGCAGCGCGAAAATATCTTTGCCGCACACCGCAAACATTTTTACCAGCTCTTGGTAAACGAGTATAAATTTCCGCATTTGCCAATTAGTATTTTGTATGGGGTATTGCAATTGCTTTTTAATGTTTGGGTATTCTATGCCGAACCAAGCCTAGCAATGGTTTGGAGCGTCGCAGTTGGTATTGGTTTGGTATATATTGCTGTTAAATTCAAATTGCTTCAGAAGCTAAAGGCGTAGTTTTTTTATTTTTTTTGTTTCCTATTTATATCCCAACTTGTTTGGGATTTTTTGTTTAGGAGAAATTATGAATTATGCTTGCCCGACGAAGCTTTAGCGGAGTAGGAAATTATGAATTATAAATTATGAATGATGAAAGGGGTTTTGTAATAACTAACACATTCCGTCATGGTGAGCCTGTCGAACCACCTTTCTTTTTAAGGCAGCATTGGAATTATGAATGATGAATTATGAATGATGAAAGGGGTTTTGTAATAACTAACACATTCCGTCATGGTGAGCTTGTCGAACCACCTTTCTCTTTTAGGAAATTTATCAAAATGAGAACAATGCTTCGGCAAGCTCAGCATGACGGTTGATTCAAATTCATCATTCATAATTCATCATTCCAATTCTCCCCAAAAATCCATAATATTGAAATGCACAAACACCTGCATGAAAAAACTACACTTCACCCTCTTCGGTCACGGACATATTGGCAAACGCCATGCAGCTATTATTCAATTTTGACAGGAGGTTTGAAGGATTTTTTCTTTTATTCTAGTTTGCCTATATTTGTACGTGGGAATCAATTTAAAAGATGAATTACACGATGTCATTTCAGGAAAGAGCCAAGTTAGGTATGGAAGAATTATCCAAACAATTGCCAGTTACCTTGACCAAGGCGCGCGAACAGGCCCAAAAACTGAACTTAGTAAGCAATACAAAGCTGAAGAAACAGAGAAATTAGGCCTTTTTATTGAAGAGAATCATCTTTGGGTAGAGATAGATTTGAATCAATATGTGAGTGAAGGTGCCGAACAAAAAGTTTATTTGAAAAATTCAGAATCTGTTTTCAAATTAAATGATGCAATTTATTATGCGAGTTGGCGAGATTATTTTATTAATTTACTACTTCACAATTTTTTTTTCGCAGATACTGCCTATCAATTAGTTGGTTTTGTAAAAGTTGATGGTGTTGTTTTTGCTGTCGTTGAGCAGGCTTATGTCACTATTACCGGCGCCACAGATTTAAACAAAGTAAAAAGCTTTTTGGCTGAAAATGGATTTCAGAATACTAAAAATAACGACTATTATAATCCTAGTTTAGGGCTAATAATTGAAGATTTACATGATGAAAATGTATTAACAAAAAACAATATTTTATACTTTATTGATACAGTATTTTATCTCACAAAAGACTTTAATTGATTTCTTATTTAGATCCCAACTTGTTTGGGATTTTTTGTTTTTAGGAGAATTTATGAATTATGCTTGCCCGACGAAGCTTTAGCGGAGTAGGGAATTATGAATTATAAATTATGAATGATGAAAGGGGTTTTGTTTTCAATAAAAATAATTTAATAATTTCATGAATGTGTCATCATAGTGAGCCATGACGGTTGATTCAAATTCATAATTCAACATTCATAATTCATCATTCCAATTCTCCCAAAAAATCCATAATATTGAAATGCACAAACACCTGCATGAAAAAACTACACTTCACCCTCTTCGGTCACGGACATATTGGCAAACGCCATGCAGCTATTATTGATACTATTCCTGAGGCAGAGTTGGTAATAGTAGGAGTTAAGAGTGAAGAGGTAAGAATGAAGAGTGATTTATTAGTGAAGAGTGAAGAGGTAAGAGTGCAGAGTGATTTATTAGTGAAGAGTGAAGAGGTAAGAATGAAGAGTGATTTATTAGTGAAGAGTGAGGAATTACTGCCAGATTCAAAGCTCTTACCTCTTAATTCTTCACTCTTACCTAATAGTTCAAAACTCTTAACTCTTAATTCTTCACTCTTAACTCTTAACTCACTCGCAGCTATCTGCACCCCAAACAATCTCCACTGCACTCAAGCTATTGAATGGATGCAGAAAGGATGTGATGTAATCATAGAAAAACCAATGGGCTTGAATGCTGCGGAGTGCAGGGAGGTGATTGAGGTGGCTAGGAAATTGGAGAGGAAGGTGTTTTGTGTGATGCAGAACCGTTACTCACCGCCGGCTGCTTGGTTGAAAGAATTGCTTGTTTCAGGCCGATTGGGAAAAATTTACAGTGTGCAGGTAAATTGTTTGTGGAATAGGAATAAGGCTTACTATGAGCAGAGCAGTTGGAAGGGGAAATTAGCGCAGGATGGCGGCACTTTGTATACGCAGTTTAGTCATTTTGTAGATACGGTGCTTTGGTTATTTGGCGATATAAAGCCAACATACGCCAGGTTTCATAATTTTAACCACCCCGAGATTGAATTTGAAGACAGTGGGCATTTTGATTTTGAGATACTAAGTGGAGGAGTGGGGGCGTTTACCTATAGCACCTCGGCACATGAACAAAATTTGGAAAGCAGTATTACCATTTTGGCTGAGCATGGATCTGTAAAAGTAGGAGGGCAATACATGGATGAGGTATTGGCATGCAACGTAAATGATTATACCATGCCAACGCTTACACCAACGCTTCCGCCCAACGATTACGGCACTTACAAAGGCAGTGCCAGTAACCATGCTTTAGTATATGCCAATGTGTTGGAGGTGATGAATGGTACAGCAGAAATAGCCTGCACCGCCGAGGAGGGTTTGAGAGTGGTGGAGGTGATTGAGGAGGTTTATAAATGGAGGGAATTGTGAATGATGAATGATAAATTATGAAATGGACTTTAGCCTTTCGTCATTGTGGGCTTGCCGAACCTTTCATTAGTCGAAATTCATCATTCATCATTCAACATTCATAATTTTAAAAAATGAAAAAAGAATTGTATCACCCAACAGCAATCATTGATAACCCTTGCCAAATAGGCGATGGGACAAAGATTTGGCATTTTAGCCATATCATGCAGGATTGTGTCATTGGACAAAATTGCAATATTGGTCAAAACGTGGTGGTATCACCAGGTGTGGTTTTGGGCAATAATGTAAAAGTGCAAAACAACGTGAGTATCTATACCGGTGTAATTTGTGAGGACGATGTTTTCTTAGGGCCAAGTATGGTTTTTACCAATGTTATAAACCCGCGCAGTGCGGTGAGTAGGAAAGACCAATACCAAGAAACCATTGTAAGAAAAGGAGCCAGCATAGGAGCAAATGCCACCCTAGTTTGTGGCAATGAAATTGGTGCATACGCCATGATTGGTGCCGGAGCCGTTATTACCAAAGCAGTTTTACCTTATGCCTTGGTAGTTGGAAATCCTGCTAAACAAATTGGGTGGGTAAGCGAATTTGGGCATACCTTAAACTTCAATGCAGAGGGTCTTGCCATTTGTCCAGAAACCAAGCAGGAATATAGAATACTGGATAATGTTGTTTATAAAGTAGAGTGAAGAGTTAAGAGTTAAGAATTAAGAGTTTAGATTTGCTTAATGATTACCTATCAAAACAAATCCCAACTACCTATTAAAGAACGTTCCTTTAAATTTGCTGTTGAAATAGTAAAGTTCTGCAATCATTTAAAGGAACTTAAGCAATACGAAATTTCTAATCAACTTATTAGGTCTGGCACAAGCATAGGAGCTAATCTCAGAGAGGCCTCAAATGGATATACGAAAAAAGACTTTATTTATAAAGTCAGTATTGCCCAAAAGGAGGCAGATGAAACAATATATTGGTTGGAAATATTAAATGAAATTTTGAATGAAAATGAAATTGATTCTTTATTGAAAGAAGCAATACAGTTATTGAAAATTATAAAAACTATTAAACTGAATGCTATTAATGGAAAAGAAAAATAAACATTACACACTCTTACCTCTTCACTCTTAATTCTTACCTCCAAAACATGAAAATTCAAATGGTA
>CAIYNF010000148.1 GCA_903927505.1 uncultured Bacteroidota bacterium
AACTAAAGCAATCGTGCCTGTTCATCTATTTGGCCAATGTGCCAACATGGCGGAAGTTTTAAGGATTTCTAAAAAGTATAATTTATTTGTAATTGAGGATACGGCCCAAGCCATAGGTGCTGTTTATAGAAACGAGAAGCGAGAAGCTATAAGCGAGGAGGAAGAATCTGAAGTTTATAGAATCAACCAGCGTCCAGCAAGCAGCGACCAGCAAACAGGTAACTCGTCTCTCGACTCTCGCTTCTCGTCTCTAAATTCTGCAGCCGGTGCGATGGGCCAAATAGGAACTACCAGTTTTTTTCCTAGCAAGAATCTTGGTTGTTACGGAGATGGTGGTGCATTAATGACCAATGATGATGCGCTGGCAAAAAAGATCAGAATGATTTGCAACCATGGACAAAGTGTGCAATATGTACATGAAGTAATTGGTGTAAATTCTCGTTTAGATAGTTTGCAGGCCGCTGTGCTGAATGTGAAATTGAAATATTTAAAGGAGTATGAAAACGCGCGCAGGCAAGCCGCTGCTTGGTATGATGAGGAATTAGGTTCTATTCCAGGTATTGTAATTCCAAAGCGTAATGTAAATAGCACCCATGTTTTTCATCAATATACCATTCAATTGGAGGGTATAGATAGGGATGCGCTTAGAAAATATTTAGCGGAGAAAGGTATTCCAAGCATGGTGTATTACCCAATGGCATTGCACCAGCAAAAAGCGTATGAAATATACAATGTTGCTAAGGAAGGTTTTCCAGTGAGTGAAATGCTTTGCAAGCGGGTTTTGTCGTTGCCTATGCATACAGAAATGACCCAAGAAATGGTGCAGGAGATTTGCGCTGCCATTGCAGCCTTTTAATTATGAATGATGCTTGCCCGACAAAGCTATGGCGGAGTAGGGAATTATGAATGATGAATGATGAATGATGAAAGGGATTTTGTAATAACTAACACATTCCGTCATGGTGAGCTTGCCGAACCATTGTTCTCATTTTGATAAATTTCCTAAAAGAGAAAGGTGGTTCGGCAAGCTCACCATGACGGTTGATTCATAATTCACAATAAAAATTCATAATTCTCACCATGACGGTTGATTCATAATTCAACATTCATAATTCATAATTCTCACCATGACGGTTGATTCATAATTCAACATTCATCATTCTATTCAAAATTTCTAAGCACAGTATGCCCAGCGTCTTTTAGAAACTTATCACGTTTCATTAATTGCAAGTCGCTTTGCATCATATCTTCCACCAAGGTTTGCACCGTATGCTTTGGTTTCCAACCCAATTTAGTATTCGATTTATTTGGATCGCCAATTAACAAATCTACTTCGGTAGGACGGAAATAACGCGGATCTACAGCCACAATTTCCTGCCCAATTTTCAATTGGTGCTCTAAGCCCAATGCCTTGTATTTCTCTTGGTCGATGCTGGCTACAATACCTTTTTCTTCTGCGTCTTTTCCTTCAAAACGCAATTCAATTCCTACTTCTGCAAAAGCCATTTTCACAAAATCGCGCACATAGGTAGTAACGCCTGTTGCAATTACAAAATCTTCTGCTGTTTCTTGTTGTAGAATTAACCACATGGCTTCTACATAATCTTTGGCATGACCCCAATCGCGCTGCGCGTTAAGGTTACCTAAGAATAAATTCTCTTGTAAGCCCAAAGCTATTTTTGCAGCGGCACGGGTAATTTTGCGGGTTACAAATGTTTCGCCGCGAATAGGACTCTCGTGGTTAAATAAAATACCATTGCACGCATACATGCCATAAGCTTCGCGGTAGTTTACTGTAATCCAATAAGCATACATTTTTGCTACTGCGTAGGGTGAACGTGGATAGAAAGGGGTAGTTTCACTTTGCGGTACGGCCTGAACCAAACCATACAATTCGGAGGTAGAAGCTTGGTATACTTTTGTTTTTTTCTCTAAGCCTAAAATACGAATTGCTTCTAATATTCTCAAAGTTCCAATTCCATCGGCATTGGCAGTGTATTCGGGGGTTTCGAAACTCACATGCACATGACTCATTGCTGCCAAATTGTAGATTTCATCTGGCTGTGTTTCTTGAATAATGCGAATTAAATTGGTGCTATCTGTTAAATCGCCATAATGCAATTTAAGGTTTACGTTTTTCTCGTGTGGGTCTTGGTAAAGGTGATCTATGCGATCTGTATTGAACATAGAGCTACGGCGTTTTAAACCGTGAACCATATAGCCTTTTTTAAGAAGTAATTCTGCCAGGTAGGCTCCGTCTTGACCGGTTATTCCGGTGATAAGTGCAACTTTCATAGGTTGCGAAGATAAGGATTTGAGGCATTTTGCAAAAGGGGAAATAATGGCATGCTTTTATTGCAATTTAGACTTCACCCATTGATGAAAACCATACAATGGAATATTCTCCATCCAATCTTGTTTTTGGTAGGGTGCAAGTGAGATGCGGAGGCAATGTGTTGGTGTGTATTTGTCGTAATAATTGCGGAGGCTACGAGATTTTAAAT
The DNA here is from genome assembly GCA_903927505.1 of uncultured Bacteroidota bacterium. Classification (GTDB taxonomy): domain Bacteria; phylum Bacteroidota; class Bacteroidia; order UKL13-3; family UKL13-3; genus B1. The sequence goes on from CAIYNF010000148.1 coordinate 2,505, forward strand.
TGTTTGCCGCTTTTACTTCAATGGGGATAATGAAATTGTCTTTTTGGATCACAAAATCAAGTTCGGCAATACCCGTTTCAGGGTTCCAATAATAAGGTTCTTGCATTTCTGAAAGTAGTTGTTGTAGGACAAATTGTTCTGAAATAATTCCTTTGAACTCAATGAACAAATTGTTTTCCTGCAATATTATTTCTGGGCTAACACCAGCCTTGGCGCATAGCAAGCCAATATCGTTGAAGTAGATTTTAAAATCCGACCATTGCGCATAGGCTTGTATGGGTAAACCAGATTTGTTGATGCGATTAACTTTATGAATTAGTCCGGCATCTTTGAGCCACTCAATGGCTAGTTCAAAATCCTTTGCCCTGGCACCGCTTCTTAAATTATTATAAATAAATTTTGAATTTTCTTTGGCCAATTGTCCTACCAACGACTGCCAAACCAGACGAATGCGCGCTAAAATGGCAATCGGTGCATGTTTAGAAAAATCATTTTCATAGGCTGTTAAAATATTTTCTTGTAGGCGACGTACTTTTTGGTAATCTTTATTTGAAATAAAATCCTTTACCACTTCTGGCATACCTCCTACAAAAAAATATTGTTTGAGTAATTCGATGTATTGATTACTGAAAATTTGGATAATTTCTTTATCCCCATTTTGTAAAGCATGGAGTAAATCATGCTTCTCCATCCAATATAAAAACTCCTCGAAATTTAGGGGTTGTAGATTTAAAAATTCAACCTTACCAACAGGGAAGGAAATGCCTTGGTGTATAGCAACTCCAAGAAGTGATCCAGCAGCAATTATTGAATATTCAGCTGCGTTTTCTTGAAAATATTTCAAGGAGGTAATTGCATTTGGACAAGCTTGAATTTCATCAAAAATGAGCAATGTATCCTTCGTAGTAATTTGAAAACCTGCTAAAATGGATAGACCGCTTACTATTTGCGTGGTATTGAAGCCTAGCTGAAATATGCCTTGCAATTCTTTGCTGCTTTCAAAATTAAAATATGCCATTTGGCTATATTCATTTTGGCCAAAATCTTTCATGAGCCAAGTTTTCCCAACCTGTCTTGCACCTTGTATAATAAGGGGTTTTCTATTCGGATTATTTTTCCAATCGACCAGTTTTTGATAGGCGCTTCTTTTCATTTGATGCTTGCAGTAAAGGCACAAATATACACATAAGTTGTTATTTATGTATTCATTTATATTTTTTAGTACTAAAAAACGTGCTATACATACATTAATTCAAACTTATATATATTTAACCTACCTTAGTAAATTTAAAAATAGCCCTCCCTAAGCCTGTAAAGCTCTGTAGGGCAAACATAATTCTTCATTCTTCACTCTTCATTCATCATTCATAATTCATCATTCATAATTCT
>CAIYNF010000149.1 GCA_903927505.1 uncultured Bacteroidota bacterium
ATCAAAAAAGCGCAGGAAGAAATACTATTATTGGCGAGTTATTTTCTCCCCTCCCCTGCGCTCAAACGTAAATTGAAAAATGCTGCCAAACGTGGTGTGAAAATAAAATTGATTGTTGGTGGAATTTCCGATGTGCCCATTGTGAAATATGCGAGTACTTATTTTTATACTGATTTACTTCAAGCAGGTGTAGAAATTTGGGAATGGCAACCCAGTGTATTGCATGCCAAACTTACCTTTATAGATAAAGAATGGATGAGCATTGGCTCATACAACATCAACCATTTAAGCGATTTTGGCAGCACTGAATGTAATATTGAAATACGCGACCAAAACTTTCAACAAGAATGTATTTCAAAAATCAAATTGATTTTGAAAAAGGAAACCATTCAATTAAATGCTGCCGACTATAACAGAAAAAGTGGATTTCTTAAGCATTTTAGAAATTTCATAAGCTATCACCTGGTAAATTTCTCTTTTAAAATACTCTTCTACCTGCAAAGAGGCGTAAAGTCATAGGCTACCTGTTAAATAAATCGCGAATAGCTACAGAAGCAACTGTACAACCAAAAACGGTTGGCATATAACTAATGGTGCCGACAGCAGATTTTTTATTCTGTGCTTCCATCAACATCAATTGCGAATTAATCAATTTTGGTTCGGCAGAAAACACCGCTTTTACACCCTTATATACACCTAAACGATGTAAATATTTACGCGTATATCTTGCCAAATGACAATTATACGTTTCTGAAATATCTGCAACTTTTACTTGGGTTGGATCAACCTTAGAACCCGCTCCCATGCTGCTTACTATTGGGATACCTCTATCAATGCATGCTTTGATATAATATACCTTTGGCGATAGTGTATCTATGCAATCTAATGCATAATCAAATTTGTTATTGTCTAATATTTCAAAAGTGAGTGCATCGCGAAAAAACTGAGGAATAACCTGTAATTCTAATTCAGGATTGATATCTAACAAACGCGCAGCAAGCACATCTGCCTTTACCATACCCTCTGTACTTTTAAGCGCAGGGATTTGTCTGTTTCTATTGGTTGGATCTACAGTATCTGCATCTACAATGGTCATTTTACCAACGCCAGAGCGCGCAATCATTTCTGCTGCAATTCCACCAACACCGCCCAATCCAACAACTAAAACATTCGAGTTTATTAATTTACTGAGCCTGTCTTTTCCCAACAAAAGCTCGGTTCGGCCCATCCATGGCTGTATTTCAAACGACATAAATTAATTAAAATACTTGGGAAGCAATGGCCTTGGTTACCTCGCTAACGCCCATGGTGTAATAATGTAAAACAGGAACTTTAGCCGCTTTCAATTCTTTGCTTTGCTGAATAGCCCATTCAATACCAACTTGTTTTACAGCCTTATCATCTTTGCAATTTTCTACAGCGTGAACCAAATCTTCTGGAATATCAATATTAAAAATTTTGGGTAAAACAGTCAATTGTTTTTTAGTTGTAAGCGGCTTAATTCCTGGAATAATTGGAATATGAATATCCATTTTCTTGCAACTTTCTGTAAAATCAAAAAACATTTGGTTATTAAAAAACATCTGCGTTACAATATACTCTGCGCCGGCATCTGCCTTCTGTTTGAGCCATCTTAAATCACTTTGCATATTGGGTGCTTCAAAATGTTTTTCTGGGTAGCCAGAAACGCCTATACAGAAATTTGAGTTAGAGGCATTCTCCAATTCTAAATCTACATAACGCCCATTGTTCATATCTACCACTTGCTGTAACAACTCTATTGAGTTCTTATTTCCATCTGGCTCTGGAACAAAATTAGATTCGTTTTTTATGTTGTCGCCACGCAATACCAAAACATTATCTATGCCTAAGAAATGTAAATCAATTAAGGCATTTTCTGTTTCCTCTTTGCTAAAACCACCACAAATTAAATGTGGCACTGTATCTACATGAAACTTGTTCATTAAAGCCGCGCAAATAGCTACTGTACCAGGACGTTTACGGGTATACACCCTGTCAAAACCGCCATCTTTACGCTTGCGCAAAACAAACTCTTCACGGTGATAAGTTACATCAATAAATGCAGGTTTAAATTCCATCAAAGGACTAATTCCGTTATAGATTGAATTAATATCTTTACCTTTTAATGGCGGTAAAATTTCAATGGAAAATAAAGTTTCCTTGGCGTTTTTTATATGTTCTGTTACTTTCATTCGACTTGCAAAATAATAAATTAGAAGCTTAAATATCTAAAACAATTTTACCAAATTGCTTACCCTCATCCATAAACCTAGCGGCATCCTCGCATTGCGCCAAAGAGAAGTTTTTGGCAACAATGGGTTCAATGCGGTATTGGTTCACAAAATCTACCATTTGTTTAAACTCTTCTTCGTTGCCCATGGTTGAACCAAGTATATCAATTTGTTTCCAAAATACTTTACCAGGTATACCTGTATTCCAAGCGCCAACAGTTGCTCCGTAACTCACAATGCGCGCACCTGGGTTACATAAATCAATTAATTTAGCAAAATCTGGACCACCCGCGCCATCAATTATTACATCAAAACCACCACTTTCTTTGGCTAAGTTTTTATGCCAATCGGGCGTTTTATAATTGGCGCCACCTTTTGCACCAAAGGCTACTGCCTTTTCTATTTTTTCATCACTGCCACTGCTCACATAAACCTTGCAAGCATTTGCAATGGCAAATTGAGCCGCATATAAAGCTACGCCACCACCAATTCCAGTTACCAAAACACTTTCTCCAACGTTTACCTTTGCCCTGCTAAACAAGGCCCTATAAGCTGTTAAACCAGCTAATGGCAATGCCGCAGCCGCTTGGCTCGATAAATGACTTGGCTTTGCAAAAACCAGACGTCCCGGAACAATTACATATTCTGCAAATGAACCATTGTTAGGCAAACCTAGAATAGTATACGTTTTAGCTTGCACCCTTAGATTATCTCCCCAAGTTAAAGAGGGATTTACTATAACCTCTTGGCCGATCCAATGCGCATGCTGAGGATTTGCAACTTCAGCTACAACGCCGCACAAATCACTTCCACAAATTATAGGAAACGCCAAACCAGCATATTGCCCTTTTTGTATAAATACATCTCGGTGGTTGAGCGCTGCATGTTTTACTTTTATAAGTACTTCCTCTCCTGTAGGAACAGGCTTTTCAAAATCCTGAAAAACAAATTTCCCGTTTATTTCATGTAAAACTGCTGCTTTCATACAGTTGTATTTTAAGATCGAAATTATTTTGAATTAATTAATAAAAAGGATTTTTCCAATATGCGTTTTGCTACCATCCTTGTTCGCAGCCATCAACAAATACACACCTGTTGACACTCGTTTGCCGTTAAAACTTCTTCCATCCCAGGAAGCAAATCCGCCGTTGGCAATGGTTTCATAAATAAGGTTTCCGCTTATATCAGTAATCTTCACGGTAGATTGATCTACCAAACCCCTTAAAGATATACTGCCTGTAAAATCTGGCCTTACCGGATTAGGAAAAATCTCTACATGTGAAAAATCATTTTGCCCAATGCTCGCATCACTCATGTATGAAATTATACCATTTTCAGTCCCAAAAAACACTTCTCCGCTGTGTTCATCCATTCCAATTTGCATCACATTATTTGACAGCAAAGGCGAATTACTTACAGTGAAATTTTTGAGTATGGTATAACCATCATCAGAAACCAACCATACACCGTTGGGTGTCCCAATCCACTTGCGATTGGCAGGATCCACATAAATGCAATTGATTTGTTCTTTGCCCAAAAATATTTCGTAATTGGTGCCCACTTTAATAATAATCTGACGTGCGTCAAAATTATCATCAGAGGTATTAAAGATCAAAGATGGATTGCTCAAAATGGCTAAACCTTGACTCGTACCAATCCACATTTCACCATTTAAATCTTTGCTCACACACAAAACTGTATTAGATGGTAAAGCTCCAGAACCCACTTCTTTATTTAGTAATTTATAACGATCATCGTTTGCATTACTTGGCGTGGCATTGTCGTTATAAACTAAAATTCCTTTATCTCTTAAACTCAATACCCACTTGTTATTGTAATCGTCACAAGTTAACCAACCCAATTCGTTGCCACCTAAAATGGTTCCAATATTAAAGGCGAACCAACCCGTTTTTGTTTTTACACTCAAAGGTTTGTTGACACCAAAATTACTCACCCATAAATTGCCATAATTATCAAAACCCATTCCGCCAGAGAGCAAAGGTTTATAGGTTGTATCGGCCACACTCAAGCGTTGCAAAGTACTATTGGTTTCATCGTATTTTTTAACAATCACATTGTTTTGCATTTCAATAATTCCTCCGCCAAAACTCGATAAATAAACTTCGTTGCCAATTGGATTTTTTCTTACATCAATAAAATCTGAAAGGCCATTTAACTGGGGAAATTCTTTGGTTTGAAAATTATACCAAGCATTGTTTTGGTATTGGTAAAACTTACTCCCATTATACACCAACGGATCCCACCTGTCGTTTACAGAACCACCCGTAACCCATAAGCGCTCGTTCTCATAAAACATATGTCCAAATGTTTTTGAATAAGGACCATTTGGAATGATATAATCTAATTGTCCTGTTGCCTTGTTGTCTATGGTTAAACCATAATTATCATCCACCATAGAAATATAACCACGCTTGTCGTAAACTGCATCATTTCTAAAAGTGTGTGGCAATGCTATTGGATTCTGACTCCCTTTTTCTACAAAAATTTGCTCAGGTGTTATAATCAATAAATCTGCATTTTCGGCCTCATAAGCGCTCAATTGCAAATTAGTAATTTTCTTGCCAAGCGTAGGTAAATAATCTTGCCAAGTATTTCCTTCAAAAACTTTTAAAGCATCATCAACCAAGGCATATAAATTACCTTTGTAACTCATACTCTTGCCACTTAAACTAGAAGGTTTTATATTGAACCAAAAATTAAAATCGTTGAGATTGGGCGCCGTCAAGGAAGCTGCATAAATACCCGTAAGTGCTGATGCATAAAGCTGTCCGTTAAAAACACTAATTGATAAAAATTCCAATTGCGTACCACCCGGACCTAAATTCTGATAAGAATCTACAATTTGCTTTTTATCCAAATCCAAAACCACAATTCCAAATGCGCAAGCCATGTATACCTTGTTTTCATAAAAGCAAAAATGATTGATGGATTTTGAACCAATCATACTTTTCAAAAACACATCAGGCACATTATAAATGCGGTGAGTAGCCTCATCAATTAAATCAATATTGGCATTGTTATAAACAACTACACTTACCTTTTTGGCTTCATTGTATTTTACCAATTTTACCTCTACATCAGATAAGCCGCTCACCTTCGACAATCTTTCTACGCTTCCATCCTCACAATCGTAGGTAAATAAGCCACTGTTTGAACCACAGTACAATTTATTTTCAACGCGTGTAATACTCGCATTTTTGAAATATGGCAAGTGTACACGCCAACCCTCAAAATTAACTTGAGCACTGGCAAACTGAACAGCTAAAATAAATCCTATTAAGAGCGAAAGTCTTCTCATTTTTTTAGTAAACAACCACAAATAAACGACATTGCCATAAAAATAGTGTAATAAAGCAGCTAAACAAGAGAAAGAAGAGCAATCAAAATTTAAGTATTTTGGCTACTTTTGCCCCAATATGTGGAATGCAATTGGTTCTTTCTGCATCCGGAATCGTTTCTGGCTGCTTGTTTCAATGGGTGTGCTTACCCTGTTTTTTGGTTTTTTTGCCACCAAAGTGGAAATGACCTACGACTTTGCCAAAATAGTTCCCAAAACAGATACCGACTATATAGAATACGTTAAGTTTAAAGAAACCTTTGGAGAAGATGGCAATATTTTAATTATTGGCACCCAAAGCAAAGACGCCTTTAAATTGGGCTTCTTCAACGATTTTTACGACTTAGGCAATGAAATTGAAGCAACAGAAGGAGTAGAGAAAATTATTTCTATAACCAAAGCCTACAATTTGGTTCGTAACGACTCTTTGCAACAACTTGAAATAAAACCCATACTAAA
>CAIYNF010000150.1 GCA_903927505.1 uncultured Bacteroidota bacterium
ATTTCTACGTAAATACCCCATTCTGTAACGCCAGAAATAATTCCATCAAACTCATCGCCAATAAATCCGCTGATGTATTCAACTTGTTTAAACCTCACAGAAGCACGCTCTGCCTCGGCCGCTTTCACTTCCATTTGCGAAGATTGTTTACTCATGTCTTCATAGTGTGCTTCGTTTGCATTAACACCATTTTGAAGGTAATTAAACAATAAGCGGTGTACCATTAAATCTGGGTACCTGCGAATGGGAGAAGTAAAATGCGTATAATGATCAAAAGCCAAACCATAGTGCATAGATTTTTTGCAACCATAGTAGGCTTTGCTCATGGTACGTATGGCCTGACTTTGAATTAAATTTTGTTCTGGTTTACCTTCTACATCTTCCAATAATTGATTGAAAGATTGCGCAATACTTTTTTGGCTTTGCGTTTCAATTTTATGTCCGAACCGAGCCGCAAAAATATTGAACATGCGAATTTTATTTTCGTTAGGTTCTTCGTGGATGCGGTAAACAAAGGTTTTCTTATGATCTCCTTTACCAAGGCCATTGCCATATTCTGCTACTTTTCTATTTGCCAACAACATAAATTCCTCAATTAATTTATGTGCATCCTTTCTAATTTTTACAAATAAATCAATTGGTTTGTTATCGGCATCTAAGCGAAACTTTACTTCTTCCGTTTCAAAACTAATGGCACCTTTTTTGAATCTTTTTTCTTTCAAGATTTTTGCCAAATCGTTCATGATATTTAACTCTGAGGCCAAATCACCCGTTTTGCTTTCCAAACGTTCTTGTGCCTCTTCGTAGGTAAATCTTCTTTGCGAATGAATGATAGTTTTTCCGAACCAAGTATCTGTAACTTCTGCCTTTTGGTTGATTTGCACCACTACCGAAAAAGTTAATTTATCTTCATTGGGCCTGAGCGAGCAAAGTCCATTACTCAATTTTTCTGGCAACATGGGAATGGTTCTGTCTACCAAATAAACAGAGGTAGCACGCTTAAGCGCTTCCACATCCAATTTGCTGTTTTCTGGAATATAATGACTCACATCTGCAATGTGAATACCTATTTCGTAGTTGCCATTATCCAAAACTTGAAAAGAAAGTGCATCGTCAAAATCTTTGGCATCTTCCGGATCAATGGTAAAGGTGAGGGTCTTTCTAAAATCGCGGCGTTTGGCTATTTCCTCTTTGCTAATTTTCTCAGGAATTTTCTCCGCTTCTTTTTCAACTTCTTCTGGAAAACGCGTGGCAAAACCATATTCCACCACTATCGAATTCATCTCCGTTTCGTGGTTTCCTGGTCGACCCAAAACTTCAATAATTTCACCAAATGGATTTTCTTCATCGGCTGTCCAAGAAGTAATTTTAGCAATGGCTTTATCTCCTTGTTTGGCTTCACCTATTTTATCTTTAGGGATAAAAATAGAGATTGGCATTTTTTTATCGTCTGGTTTTAGAAAGGCATAATTAAAATGCACTTGCACCACACCTACAAATTGCGATTTACTGCGTGCCAACACTTCAACTATTTCGCCACTTTGACGCCCATTCATGTGGTGTGCAAAGAGAGAAACTTTTACCTTATCGCCATTGAGGGCGGTATTTCTAAATTCTGAAGCAATAAAAATATCTTCTTCCCCATCATCGCGTTTAACGTAGGCGGTGCCTTGTTGGGTCATGTCTACTTTACCCGTAACAAACTGATGAATAAATAAGGTTACATATCTACCTGCATCAATTTCTTCTATTATTTTTTCGGCGGCCAATTGTTTCATGGCTAGTAGCACATCATTTTTTCCTTCAGTGCTATCAATATCGAGCTTACGTGCAACTTGTTTGTAATTAAGAATTTTTCTGCCTGCTTCGGCAAAAACACGCTGCACTTGCTTTTTCAATTTATCATTTAACTTCTTTGCCATATCTATCTAACTGTGCTTGCAAGTTAGCGCTTTATATGTATTATTTCATGCGGGTTTAGTTGGCCACATTTTTAAATAGATCTGGCACGGCCATGGTTTTTCTGTTTACATAATCATAACATACCATTCCTGTTTTAGCCTCGCAAACCAAGCTCCCATCTTGTTTGGTAAAACGGTACAATAAATCAAAACTACGTTCGCCAAAATCGGCTGCTGTTACTGCTATTTGGAGTATATCGCCATAGAAAGTTTCTTGCTTGTAAACAATGGCAGTATCGCCCATAATAAGACTGATTCCTGCAAATTCTTTTTCGGAAAAACCAAACTGTGCCAAATAGCGCATCCGAGCTTCTTGCATCATTTCGAGGTATACATGATTTGCCATGTGATTGCCATAATTGATATCCGAAACACGCACAGGAATTGTTGTAGAAAAAACAAAAGTTTCAGGTAATTGAAGTTTAATTCGCGCCATCTGTCATTATTTTTGATGCCTCAAAGTAATAGTAAAAAGGGAAATATTTCTTATTTTTGGAGAACCTATGCAAAAAAATCTTTTTCTATTTTTTAGTGTCTTCGTTCTTCTCAATCAAAGCGCAAAAGCGCAAAACCAAGTTTCACTCCTAGATAGTTCAAGAATTGAACATGCCGACAGCATTAGGCTTTCCAGCATTTCCTTTAGGGGCTTATCTGTTGTTAACGATAAAATTATTTGGGTAAGTGGCAGTAAAGGCTGTTTTGCCAGAAGTATGGATGGAGGCAAGACTTTTCAATTAAAAAGAATAGCAGGTTTTGACAGTGCTGATTTTAGAGACATAGAAGCATTTGATGCCAATACAGCAATTTTGATGAGTAGTGGTCATCCCTCTTATATATTAAAAACTTTTGATGGAGGCGCGCATTGGAATAAAGTTTTTGAGCACCAAGGCAATGAATTGTTTTTGGATGCTATGGATTTTTGGGATGCACAAAACGGCATTGTTATTGGCGATCCAATTGCAGCACGATTTGTTTTTTATAGAACCAGTGATGGCGGAAACACTTGGCAAGCTTTAGATGTTAAAACTTGTCCATGGGCAGTAGAAGGAGAATCACTGTTTGCGGCCTCTGGCACCTGTATGCGCTGTATGCCCAACAACAGTGTTGCCTTTGTTACCGGTGGTTCAAAAGCAACATTTCATTGGTTACAAATTGGCAAGAAATACCAGCATTTTGAATTAAAATCTTTGCCACAAGGACAAGCAAGCATGGGTGCATTCTCTTTTGCATTTACAAAAGATAGATTGCTCATTGTTGGTGGAGATTACAACCAAGATACAGCTTTAACCAAACAAGGAATTTATACCTATACCTATACCAAAGACGGTTTGGCCTTATTGAATCCAAAACCATTCTATACCAATTATAGATCAAGTGTAGAATTCATGCAAGATGGCGAACACTTTATCAGTTGTGGCACAAAAGGTGCAGATATAAATAGCACAGAACTTACCCTTACCAGTCAAAACACCAACAATTCATTAAGCAATCTTTCTTTTAATGTAATTAGAAAAGCAAAAAAAGGAAAGCTATTAGTAATGGCAGGCAACAAAGGAAAGATTGCAATTATTCAATAAAAAAGGGGCCTGTGCGCGCACAAACCCCTTTCTTAAATTTATAAATAAATATACTAGGCCAATAAAGTAGCTTTGGTTGCTTCCAATATTTTAAAGGCATTTTCATCGGTATTACTTTCGCTGTAAATGCGCAATACAGGCTCTGTGCCACTTGCTCTAATCATTACCCACTCACCATTACCTAAATGGAATTTAAAGCCATCTAAATCTTCTGTACCTTCTATTTTGTAAGATCCAAAGCTGGTGTATTTACCTGCTTTGCAATTGGCCAAAACGTTTTGTTTAATTTCTTCGGTGATATGCAAATCTATTCTGCCCATGGCAAAACTTCCTACCACATCATAAACTTCTTGAATTAAATCATCTAGGCTCTTTTTTGTTTTAGCCATAAATTCCCAAAGGGTTAGGCCGATCCAAATTCCGTCGCGTTCGGGAATAAATCCTTTGATGGCAATACCTCCGCTCTCTTCGCCACCTACCAAAACATTTTCGGTAACCATTTTTTCACAAATGTATTTGAAGCCAATTTTTGTGATTTCAATTGGTAAGCCATATGCTTTTGCCAACTGCGTAATTTTTGAAGTAGCGCTAAAAGTAGTAATTACTTTGCCGCTCATTCCTTTGTATTTGTGTAAGTAATGCACCAATAATAAAATGATATGGTGAGAATCTACAAACTTACCTGCTTTGTTGTAAAGCCCTATTCTGTCTGCATCTCCATCGGTAACCAAACCACAATCTATATCGCCGCTTACCTGGATGAGTTCTCTAAATTCACTTAAATTTTTATCAATAGGTTCTGGCGCCTGACCATCAAAACCTGGGTTATAATCGCAATGCAAAAGACTAATTTCTGGAAACAAGCTGCGCATTACATTTTGCCCAGCGCCATACATGGCATCGTAGGCAAATTCCATTTTGCTGTCTTTAATTGCTTTGATATCAAATTTAGCTTCAACTTCTTCTACATACATGGTTTCTAGATCAACGTAAGAAACCATACCTGCTTTGATATTTTCCTCATGCGAATTCAATTTCAAATTCACTTCATTTGGAATAGCTTGTTCTACTGCATCAATTACGGCAGGACTGCTTGGACCGCCATAATGCGCTTTTAATTTATAGCCATTGTAAGTTGGCGGATTGTGCGAAGCTGTAATAATTACGCCTAATGCAGCGCCTAATTTTACGGCACCTAAACTTACCATTGGCGTAGATACATAATCTTTTGCCATGATAACTTTAATACCATTTGCATTCATTACACGGGCCGTATTTTCTGCAAATAATTCACCTGCAAACCTGCAATCGTGACCAATAACTATGGTTAAATTTTCGGGGAAGTTTTTCTTGATATAATCAGCGGTTCCTTGTGCAACACGCTTCACATTTTCAACGGTAAATTCATCGGCTATAATGCCTCTCCAACCGTCGGTTCCAAATTTTATTACGTACATTTTATGGGTATTTGGGTGCAATTTAGTAAAGTAAGAGCGATTTTGGAAATGGTTTTCTGCTTGCTGGTTTTTTGGTTGCGATTTTCTAATTGCTGCTTTGCGAATGCTGATTTTTAAGGATAGATTTTTTATTATCTATTGCTTTTTTAGTGAAGGTCAGAAGAACAACAAAAAGTAACAACCAATCTAAACGCGTATTATACCTGCATCCGGAGGAGGCAATACAAACCACCAGGAGGTTTCCAAAATAGGCCAAGAACACCACTAAGAGCAATAAAAACATGGAAGATTTTTCGCGATCAACCCATAAAAAATAAAGGCTCGCAAGCACTGAAAAAGCAAAAATATAACTGAGTGAAATATTTAATACATGAAAAAAATTGGGCCAGGTATCTTTGGCTTGTTTGGCATTTAGAAATGCTTGTAATTCTTCTACAAAATGCGTCTTTATTTCCCAACCTGGCGGCGATTCTGCGCCAAAAGGCAAAACCTCCTCTCCCACTTTGTGTGCCGTAACTTGGGTTGAAACAACTTGCCAATAAAACTTCAAATACACCGATAAATATTTTGGTGTACTTAAAATTTCTTTGTTAATTTTTTTGTATTCATCTGCATTGCCTTCCCAGGCACCTAATTTTTGAAAAGGACTGTTTGCTTGCCAAATAAAATCGGGAGCCATTTTGGGTAGACTGTCTTTGTAGGCGCATAAATTGTATGGATGCGAAGCACAAGCATCGTCTAAATAGGTTTTCATTGCACCACTCTCTACCATTCTGGCACTCAAAAAAACATGACCCGCACGTGCATTTACAAATCCTGCTTGGTAGTTAAAATGCAACAAGGGCAACACAA
>CAIYNF010000151.1 GCA_903927505.1 uncultured Bacteroidota bacterium
ACCACCAATATTGCCCGAACCAAATAAGCTGGCAGGACTACCATATTGTATGGCTATATTTTCTAATAGAAAATTGGGAATCAACGATAAATCTACTTGTCCATTCATAGGACTTTGTAAATTGAAGCCATTCCACAATACTGCGGTCTGACTGGCATTGCCGCCTCTAAAACCCGGACTTGCCAGCATACCTGGTCCGTATGATTTTATGAATACCTGGCTTTGCTCTGCCAGTACATTTGCCAGAGAGCCTTGCTGGTATTGGGGTAATATGTTCGAATCTAAAAAGGAAAATTTGGAACCCACAAAAAAATTGGGATAACGCAGGCCAATCACTTGCAAACTCTGAAGTAATTTAGACGTATCAATTTTATAAGTAGTAAAGTTATGGATTGGCTTTCTTGGATAAGAATGCACGCCAGCAAATACTGCTCCAGCGAACATTAAAATAAAGAAGACAAAGCCAATTTTTTTCAAATTAAAAAATTACTGGCGCCGAGAAAAAAGAAGGTAATAGCAAATGCTGCCCAAAAGCAAGACTTGGTTCACCCGGCCTTTCTTCCCGAAAGCCATGTTGAAAATGTTACTCTGGCAGGTCTTCTGACTTACACCTTCTTTTTCTGGTCTTCCCAATTGCTGTAAAGCAAAAAGTGACTGTGGTAGAAAAAGAAATGAACAATAAACATTGTTCGGTGCTTACAGCAGCGGGTACTGTCTGGGATTTACACCCAGTTCCCTTTTAATAATTGTGCTTTAAAACACAATTAACCTAAAGCAGTACAAAGCTAATTTTTTATTACGCTTGTGCAATAAAAAAATTGAAAACAAGAAATTGATAATTGGAATTATTGTCCCTCATACGCACCCATACTAGGCATGGCAGTATTTCTATTTCTATTTTTTAAATCGTAGGCCACACCTAAAAAGGTTCCTGCATTTCTGCAAGGTGAACCTGCCTCCAATTCAAAATCACCTGTAGAAGGCATTTTAAATTTTGGATCAAAATTCAATAAATTGCCATTGCCGTTTAAACTCAATGTTTTGGTTTTAATTAAGCAATTGGTTAAAACACCTGCATCTATTGGTAGTCCGTCGGGATCATTGTTTATTAAAAACTCCTCGTCTAATGTTCCGTAAATAATATTATTCTGCACATTAAATTTTAATGGAAAGCGATACAAAACTGTCCCATTGCCATCCCTACCTGGCGCATTGCTCAAATAAAAGCTGGGGTCTTTTCTGCCTGTTACTTGGCTTTGTGCCGAAAAGGTATTGTGGTACAAAGTATAGGTGCCACCTAATTCTCCAATGAAAGTATATAAACCTGTATTGGCAATTAAATTGTTCTCTGCATACAATTTTGCCGAGTAATTTAAAAGTCCACAAGCGCTCATGTTTTTAATGATGCTTTGTTTTAAATTCAAGCCATATACGCCAGCATTTGGCATAGAATCTATTTCTATTCCAATATAAGCATTCTTAATAATGGCACCCGTAATTTGGTTGCCACTGCTGCCTGGCAAGAACCTAATGCCAATCCACTGCCCGGGCATTTCTTTGTAATCATCGTCTAGCCTGCTGCCTTGAAAAACCGCTGGTTTATCTGCTGTACCATTCACAATTAATGTGCCTGCCACCAGCAAACAAGATTTGTTATAATTATATATCTGTGTGCCTGCTTCAATGGTTAGCGTACAGCCCTTAGGAACCAAAATAGAATCGTAAATAACATAGGGCTTGTCGCTTGTCCAAAGCAAATTTCCTGTAGTGCAATCCAATAACTCATTTTGAAAATAATTGGCATCTTGCGTCCAAGCCACTAAGTCAACATCTTGCTTGTTGCCATTGGTTTCAAACAAAATCTGGTCTGTTACAATAAAAGGTGTATTGCTACCAACGGGGTCAATATAGGCCTGCACAAAAATGTAAATGCTATCATTGCCTCTAATTTCTACATCTGTAAAATTGGTGCCTGCCTTGCCGTCCACATTGAGTTTAAAGAGACCATAAAAATTTCCCGCTAAACTGATATTGGTTTTTACTGCATTCACATTTGGATTGCTCACACGCACTTGCAAAGTTATGCTGCGCGGGGAGTTTGGGTTCGAACCGAGTTTAGAAAAAATAGTATCAAAAAAAATGGTGTCGGTAGAGAAATTTAAACTTACTGCGGCTTTGGTAAATTCATCGTTCTTCCTGCAGCTTTGCCATATAATGGTGCCAAGTGCTAAGAGGACTATAAAAGTGAGTTTATTTTTCAATGCGGCAAAAGTAGTAAAAAGTGATGGAAACTAAACATGCCAATAAACGTTCAAAGGCTTGTTTCAATTGCATGGAACCTTATTTATTTTGATTTTCCTCCATATTATATTGATCCAAATCTGGGCCATACCCTGCAGGTATAGTATTTATTAGCTTCAATCCCATTTTTTCATAAAATTTGAAGGTATGCTGGCTGGTACCTAAAGTTATTTTATGCTGTGGCCAAGTTTCTTTTATAACATCTTTTCGGTATTGGTATAGGGTCGAACCAAAACTTTGCGCGTGGAAGGCTGCATGCACCATGCCCCAAGCCATTCTGGCCTCTGGCATATTTTTAACAATATAAAATCCGCCGCAGGCAATGAGCACGGAATTTTTATTTTCTAAAACATAATAGGCATCCTTTTCTGCATCTTGGTAGGTAGGACTTTCATAGCCTGTTTGACCACCTTGGTGATCCAACCATTTGGAGAACAAATCATATTCTGCAGTATCAAAATAAAGCGGACAATTGCTTGAAAAAATGTCCAAACAATTTGCTTTGTCTGCTTTTTGGTAGGGTCTAATTTTCATTTTTTAGATAGAGTAGCGTTCAACAATCCAATCTGGTATTTGGGTGGCACGACCAGTTTTTGGATCGACCATAGTATAATTGAAAGTGCCAGCGCACGCCAATTTTTTTGTTTTGGTTTTAAAAATCTCAAAATGAACTACTACACTATCTTTTTGCATTTCGTCTATGTATGTTTGAACGCTAATTTCATCTCCTAATACAAGTGGACGTTTGTATTCTATCAACGAACTTTTAATTACCCATGCAAAGCCATTTTCTACAAATTCTTGCATAGGCATTTTATAGCAACGCTCCATTTGGTCGTAACGTGCCGCCAAAACATAGTCTATGTACCTACTGCTATGCACATGTTGGTTCATGTCTATATCATCGGGCCTAATTTGTAAAATGGTTTCAAACCTGGTTTTATTCAGTTTCATCATTTAGCAAAAGTAGGGTTTAAGGGCGTTTTTGAAAGTCATTTAAAAGTTTATATTTGATTCTTTGTAATCCCTTGGTAAAAAACCTTGTAAGTCTGCATCTTGTCATGTATTTGCTGTAATTTCGGTTCCTATTTGAAAAAGTTATTCCTTATATTATGCGTAATTTTTCCTTCTCTCCTGGGGGCAACCCATTTGGTGGGCGGAATGATAGAGCTTAAATGGATAAGCGGCGATAACTATCTTTTAACAGCCCACGTAATTCGCGATTGTGAGAATGGTAACCCAGGTGCCTATTTTGATAATAACATTACCATTGGAATTTTTGACAAACTTAATAATAATAAAAAGGCTGAATTTATTTTAAATTTTAGTAAAATAAACGACGATACACTCAAATTCACGGGCGACAATTGCGCCAATATTGTTACAGGTTGCACGCATATTGGAACCTATACCAAAAACATTGTCTTAAATTCAAATACCTATAACAGCAATAATGGCTATTATTTTAGTTGGCAGCGCTGTTGCAGAAATGGGATCATTACAAACATTGTAAATCCAGGTGCTGCCGCCATGGTTCTTTATACAGAGGTGCCCAATTTAAAGACGGTAAAAAATTCTACCCCGCGTTATACCAATAACCCAAATACCTTGTTGTGTGTCAATAACCTGTTTCAATACAACATGAACTTCACCGACGACGATGGTGATGAATTAAGGTACTCTTTTATTGATCCTTTAAATGGTTCTTTAAGCACAAATACACCCATTACAACTACCGCACTTGCGGGGCCCTATACCACCACTGTATGGCGCAATGGCTTTAGCAATTCGGCTCCTATTAATGGTAGTGTGCCCCTCAGCATCAACCCAAGTTCCGGTTTAATTTCCTGCAACCCAAGCACGCCTGGGGTTTATGTAGCAAGCATCCGAGTAGAGGAATACAGGTATGGAATTAAAATTGGAGAATCACGCTTGGAACTGCAAATGACCGTTACCATTTGTCCTAACAACCCTCCCGTAGCAAGCGTTACAACCATTGATGATCAATTGCTCTTGCAAGATACCGTTACCATTCCCATTCCAGATAAAGTGTGTTTTAAACTCAGGGGCATAGATGCTACCGACTCCATTTACATGCGCATCTCGAGTGACTCTTTGGATACCATTTATAAATGTCGCCCCATTTTTGATACCCTAACAAGTGGCCTTCGCTTGGTTGAAACAACCATCTGCTGGCAAAGCGCTTGTGAGCTCGAAACACTTGGCAAAGCTGTGCCATTCACCGTATATGTTTTTGACAATGGTTGCCCCATTTCTAGAAATGCGGAATCAAAATTTTGGGTGAAGTTTATACCAATGCCTTTGGTTAACTCAACAGATTTACTCTGCATGAACTTGGTGAACAAACGTGAAACCTATTTGTACTATGGAGATTCAACCAATCCCAACGACCCCTATTTTGATTATTACCTTGTATACAGAGGCGTAAATTATAACAATTACAAAGTTATTGATACCATCTTTCAAAAAGGCTTGCGCATTTTTCACGATCCAAATACGCCCAATTACGACCAAGTAAATTATACCTATTTCATGCGGGGTATGAATAAATGTGGGCATTTTGGACCAAGCTCTGATACGCTCTCCACCTTTGAACAAATTGAAGCTTTGCCTAAAAAGCAATTCCTTAAATATGTAACAGTGGCCAATAACGACCATATTGAAATGGAATGGCCTGCCAGTAGTGAAAAAGATTTTGCAAAATACTTTTTGTACAAAGGTACCCGTGGTAAATTTAATTACGAGCTCATCGCAACTTTTGAAAATGCCAGCGATAATAAATACTCAGACCTTCAAGTAGATGTTTCAGATACTTCTTATTGCTACTATATTATAATGAAGGATACCTGCGAGAATTTAGGCCCAATTGGTGGTATTTCTTGTTCTATGGTGCTTAAGGGCAGCGCCAGCGATTTTATGAGCAAGTTGAGTTGGCAATCTTATAATGGTTGGACAGACGGGGTGCAAGAATACCGGGTATTTAGGGCCGATCCAGCCAATCCATTTTCTCAAGTTGGAAAATCAGATTCTATCCAAAGTTACCTCGATGACAAATTGAATTTGAATGAAGGGCTCTTCTATTATTATATAGTGGCCAAAGAACGCCTGCTCTCCAATTTAGCCACCTTCTTTGATGCCGAAAGTCAATCAAATACCATATTACTCTACCAATCACCCATTGTATATGTGCCAAACGCATTCACCTCTAATGGCGATGGCCTCAATGACGATTTCAAATGGGTGCCGGTTTTTGTGAAAGACTTTAGTATTCAGATATATAACCGTTGGGGCCAACGCGTTTTTGAAACCAATAACAAGAACGAACCTTGGGATGGTAAGCTAAATGGGCAGCCCTGCCCAGAAGATGTTTATTTCTATACCCTCCGCTATTCTGGTTGGGAAGGCTCCGATAAATCTAAAAGCGGCACTTTTACGCTTTTAAGGTAAATAGCTAATAGCTAAACCATTACAAGTTATTTTCATTTTGGGATTTTTCCCAAACCCGTACTTGTCCACTTGTTATTAACTTTTATTAGCCTGAGGTTGAAAAGCATGGCAAAGTTTGAGGCCAAAACATGAAATCTTAACAATCCTTTTACGTTTGATTTTGTAATTTTACAGCCCTAAAAGGAGGACAATTGAATGGCAGAGGAAAGAACAATTTTATTAAGTAAACGCAAAAACATCCAGATATTATTGGATTATTGTTTAGATCAAAGAATAGGTTTCACGGTTAATCCGAGAGCAATTTCTCATGAAGATTTTGAAGTAGAGGTAAATATCAGCGGAATTAAACAAGCCATTGCGCTTGGTATGTTTGCCAAAGAAAACAAAATTGAAGTGGCAGGAATGGGAGAATTAGTTAAACCCAAAGCTGCTGCACCCAAAAAAGCTGAGCCCAAAGAATCCAACAACTCAAACACAGTAGAAGCTGTAAATGAGCCTGTAAAGGAAGAGGCTTCGCTACTTAGTTTCGACTTAAATGTTAACGGTAACTAAATAAGAAATTATTAGTTGTTGCCATATTTAGGTTTCGTTGTTTGTGGTAAAACAGCGAAGATTTGATTGATTACGCAAGAATAGGAGCCTCGGCTCCTATTTTTGTTTTATACCGACTATCTTTGTAAGGTATGCAAGAAGATTTTGAAGAAGAAATAGATGGTAGCGAAGAGCAGGAATTGTTTGAACACTTCCGGGTAGTGGTTGATAAAGGCCAAGGTTTGTTGCGTATAGACAAATACTTGATGAACCGCATTGAGAATGCAAGCCGAACCAAAATTCAGGCTGCAGCAGATGCAGGCTCTATTTTGGTTAACGAAAAACCAGCCAAATCGAGTTACAAAATAAAACCCTTTGATGTAATTTCAATTGTACTTCCCACGCCTCCTAAGGATACGGAAATTGTACCTGAGAATATTCCACTGAATATAATTTATGAAGACAATGATGTACTCTTGGTAAATAAAGTGCCAGGAATGGTAGTGCATCCGGGTTACAACAATGTAAGTGGCACCCTGGTAAATGCCTTGGCTTGGCACTTGCAAGATGTAAACTTCATCAAAGAAAATAATATCCGCCCGGGTCTGGTACATCGGATCGACAAAAACACCTCTGGTATTTTAGTTATTGCCAAACAAGAAGTGGCCATGACACATTTGGCCAAGCAATTTTTTGACCACAGCATTGAAAGAAGCTACCAAGCTTTGGTTTGGGGAGATTTAAAGGAAGATGAAGGCACCATTACCGGATACATTGGTAGAAGTGCCAGAGATAGAAAAATATTTCAATTGTATGATGATCCTGAAAAAGGAAAATGGAGCGTTACACACTACAAAGTGTTGGAGCGTTTAGATTATGTAACCCTCATAGAATGTAGGTTAGAAACGGGTAGAACACACCAAATTCGTGTGCATTTAAAAAGTATTGGGCATCCCATTTTTTCTGATAACACCTATGGTGGCGATTATGTAGTAAAAGGAACCACTTTTACCAAGTACAAACAATTTGTAGAAAACTGTTTTGCACTCATGCCGCGCCAAGGATTACACGCCAAGTCTTTAGGATTTATTCACCCAAGCACCAAAAAGAAAGTTTTCTTCGATTCAGAATTGCCAGCAGATTTTGCCGCAGTAATGGATAAATGGCGTCATTATATTCAATACATGCCAATGGAAGAAAAAGAAGAAAAGCCAGCTAAAGACAAAGCAACGCAGAAGCTCATGAACCTAAAAAAATAGTTCGTTCATGGTGCTTTCAAAATGGTCCATGATTTTTACAAAGTCTATTCTGTAAAGAAGCTTAAGTCCTAAAATTAAAAGTGTCCAAAAGCAGAAAGAAAAAAACATAATTAATTTAATACGCCATTTGTTGGTTTCAATGGCAGAAGCCAAAATGGTTCCAACAGGTGGCGTAAGAATAATA
>CAIYNF010000152.1 GCA_903927505.1 uncultured Bacteroidota bacterium
ATTGGCTTGGATCAGGGCGATACCAATGCCCCTTTTCAAGCAATTAGAGATAAGTACAACAGGCCAACCAATCCTTATTATAATAATTTACACATAGATTATTACGAGTGGATGGATACTTCTTTTCAAATGGTGGTTAAAGATTTGGATCCAGACGCAACCCCACCGGTATACGATACGCTTCGTTATTTATACCGCATAGAGAATATCACACCAGAAGGGCGTCACAAAGCCATTAGAGGCGATATTGAAGTACAGGTTTTTCCTTCACCGCACCCAGATGCAAAAGATACCGTTCAGTATTCTTTTTACATCTATGACAGAGCTTTACACCAAAGTAATGTTGCTACCTCACCAGCATTGGTTTGGAGAAGACAATAAGCAGGAAGATTTAAAAAAAAATTTGAGACCCTAAAATAAAACAGGGGTTGATGCAGGATAAACTAAAACGAGCGATTAAAAATCGTCGTCATCATCGTCATCGTCTTCCTCAAAAGGATCAAATGTTTTAGGGATAACCAATGCGTCATCATCTAAATCAGCATCCAAAGAATCATCTTCTAAATCATCATTTTCATCCAAGTCAATATCCTCGTCCTCATCGTCTTCATCATAGCTTTTTTTCAGAGGTTTTTTTGCAGGTTCAGGCTTTGCACTTTTAGTTGCCACTACTTTTTTACCTGTTGTTGTTTTGGGCTTAGTCATGATTCTTTTAGTATTACTCTTTGCAAATTTAAGCGTTAATTTTTTTATAAAGTCAAGGAAAATTTTTCTTTGTATTTATGCCGTGAAATAAACCTTCAATTTTTAAAAAATCAATAGGTGTAAATAAATAAATCAATTTTTTTTTCGCAGGCTTAATTTTATTAATTCGTGGAGAGTTAGTAGTCTGCTATTTGTCTGCAATTTTAGGAATTGATTTTTATTTAAAAATCTTGAAAAAGAAGGCTAATTCTTTTCTTTTAGGCTTACTAAAAATTAAAATTTGTTAATTTTTACAATTTTATAGGGTGTTTTATGCCTATTTTCGTGATGACTTGGGCGGTTTAAATGACTTTTATTAGTTTCTAAATCTATAGAAATCTGTATAATTGAAAACTATTTCCGCTTCTAAACATTAATGAAATAGCGTTTTACCAATGAAGATAGCAGTAATTAAAGAAAACCGAACAGCTGAAAACAGGGTGGCATTAACACCTCAGGTTGCTCAGCAATTGATTAAAAATGGCCACGAGGTTCTTGTTGAATCTCATGCTGGCTATGCATCCAACTACAATGATGAGGCTTATACCAAAGCCGGTTGTAGTATCCTTTCAAAATCTGATGCCTTGGCAACTTGTGATGTTTTGGCAAAGGTAAATGCACCAGACGATCAAGAAATTGGCCTTCTTAGAGAAGGTGTTGCCGTTATTTCTTATTTGTATGCTTCCTTTAACCAGGAGCTTATTCAAAAACTCAATCTGAAAAAAATAAGTGCTTTTAGCATGGATGCGATTCCGCGTATTTCGCGTGCGCAAAATATGGATGCACTTAGCTCGCAAGCAAATTTAGCAGGTTATAAAGCTGTTATTTTGGGCGCAGCGCATATGGGAAAAATTTTCCCACTATTAATGACCGCCGCTGGAACGGTTACTCCATCTAGGGTTTTAATTTATGGTGCAGGTGTTGCCGGGTTACAAGCAATTGCAACAGCCAAGCGTTTAGGTGCTATCGTTGAAGTAAGTGACGTTCGCCCCGAAACCAAAGAACAAGTTGAAAGTTTAGGCGGAAAATTTATTGAAGTTAAAACAGAGGAAACGGCTAAAGTAGAAGGTGGATATGCCAAAGAAGTTTCTGCAGAATATTTAGCTAAACAAAAAGAAGCCGTAGATAAAAGTTTGTTCCAAGCCGATTTAGTAATTACAACAGCTTTGGTTATGGGAAGAAAAGCTCCCGTATTAATTACTGAAGACCAAGTAAAACAAATGAAATTGGGAAGCGTAATTGTAGATATGGCGGTTGAACAAGGCGGTAACTGCGAGTTAAGCGAATTGGATAAAATTGCAGTAAAACATGGTGTTTCTATTATTGGTCAGAGCAATTTGCCAAGTACCTTGCCTCAAAATGCCAGTGAATTGTATGCCAAAAATATCCAAAATTTGTTAACGCATTTGGCAACTAATGATGGTTTTAAATGGGAACTAGAAGAAGATATTACCAAAGGAACCTTAATGTGTCACCAAGGAGCTATCTTAAAATAAGCAATCTTAAATTATTCATTCATCAAAAATATTAAGCATCTACTATGTTAGAATTTATAAACGAAAACCTGCAATTGATATACCTCATTATCCTAATGATATTTGTAGGTATTGAATTAATAGGCCATGTGCCAAGTGTATTACATACACCTTTAATGAGCGGTGCAAATGCCATTCATGGTGTGGTAATTATTGGTTCAATCATTGTTATGGGCCAAGCAGACCATACCCTTTCCTTGCTACTTGGCTTTTTGGCCGTAATTCTTGGAACCCTAAATGTGGTGGGTGGTTTTGTGGTTACCGACCGTATGTTGGAAATGTTTAAGAAAAAGAAATAGATCACATTTAACCAAACAAAGAAGAGATTATTATGAATCAATATATATTACAAATCATTTATCTGATAGCATCGGTTACGTTCATTATTGGATTGAAATTTTTAGGTAATCCTGCCACTGCACGTAAGGGAAATTTAATTGCGGCCTTTGGTATGACGATTGCCATTTTTGGAACTATCTTTTTATATACCTACGATGAGAATGGTGAAGCAAAACACTTGCACAATTTACCATTGATTTTTGGAGCTTTGGTAGTTGGAACAGTTTTAGGTTGGATTGCAGCTAAAAAAGTTCAAATGACTGCTATGCCAGAAATGGTGAGTTTGTTCAATGGTATGGGTGGTGCTTGTGCCATGCTTATTTCTATTATAGAATTTCAACACCTTACAGAAAATCCAAATCTCGATTTTGCCTCACTTCCTGTTGGCCATATCCTTACCATTATTATTGGTATGATTATCGGTTCAATATCATTTGCAGGAAGTATGGTGGCATGGGGTAAACTGAGCGGAAATGTGAAAGACAAGTCGTTTGGCAAACAACAATTTATCAATGTTGGTTTAATGTTGGTGATTTTGCTTATGGCCTATATGGTTGTATTTAATGGAGGCGAAAATGCTGTAAGTTTATTCTATGGCGTTTTGGTACTTTCATTAATTTACGGTGTATTGTTTGTAATGCCAATTGGCGGCGCAGATATGCCTGTTGTAATTTCATTGCTTAATTCATTTACAGGTGTAGCTGCTGCTTGCGGTGGTTTCTTATATGATAACAAAGTAATGTTAGTAGGTGGTATCCTAGTTGGTTCGGCCGGAACATTATTAACCATTGTAATGTGTAAAGCAATGAACCGTTCTTTGCTGAATGTATTAATTGGAAACTTTGGTGGTGGTTCAAAAGGCGAAGCTGCAGGTAGCTCAACTTTTGAAGGAAGTATTAAAGAAGTAAGTGCAAGTGATGCCGCTATCCTAATGCGTTATGCCAAAAAAGTAATAATCGTTCCTGGTTATGGTTTAGCGGTAGCGCAAGCCCAACATGTGGTGCACGATTTAGAATTGTTGTTAGAATCTGAAGGCATTGAAGTGAAATATGCCATTCATCCAGTTGCGGGTCGTATGCCTGGTCATATGAATGTGTTATTGGCAGAAAGTAATGTGAGCTATGATAAATTGGTAGAAATGGAAGAAATCAATCCTGAGTTTAATACCACTGATGTTGTATTGGTTGTGGGTGCAAACGACGTGGTGAATCCAGCTGCTAAAACAGATCCTAATTCTCCAATTTATGGTATGCCTATTTTGGATGTAGAAAATGCAGCCAATGTAATTGTAAACAAACGTTCCATGAAAGCAGGTTATGCGGGTATTGAAAACGAGTTGTTCTATAAACCAAAAACAAGTATGCTATTTGGAGATGCAAAAAAAGCATTAACCCAATTGGTTTCTGAAATTAAAGCTTTGGGATAATTAGAAAATCCTATAAAGAAAAAGCGCAAGTGTAATTTTACACTTGCGCTTTTTTTATGTTTATTATTTTGTAAAAGCGTATTGTAAAATGTTCGAACCCATTTGCAAGGCTTTTAGTCTTATAGCTTCTGGGTCTTTATAAATCTCTTGGTCTTCCCAGCCATTTCCCAAATCACATTCATAGGTATAGAAGCAAACTAATCTGCCTTCATAAATCAATCCAAAGCCTTGTGGTGCTTTGTTATCGTGCTCGTGTACCTTTGGGAGGCCATTGTTAAATTGAAAGTTCTGGTGGTAGATGGGGTGGTTAAAAGGCAATTCAACAAAGCTCAATTCTGGAAATACTTTTTTCATTTCCCTTCTAAAGAATTTATCTAAACCATAGTTATCATCTGCATGTAAGAAACCTCCTGCAATTAAATAATTGCGCAAGTTTTTAGCTTCTTGGTCGCTGAAAAGAATATTGCCATGACCCGTTAAATGTACAAATGGGTAATTGAAAAGTTCTGTACTGCCTACCTCTACTATATCTTCTTCCGCGGCCAAGTTTAAATGAAGTGCTTGGTTGCTAAATTGAATAAGGTTGGGCAAGGAAGTTTTATTGGCATACCAATCGCCACCACCATTGTATTTGAGTTTGGCAATTTTTATGGAAGCTGGTCCAAAACTTTGCAAACAAAAAAATACAAAAAGAAGCACAAAAGCACGGTTGAATTTCATCTAACAAATATGGCAGCTTCCGCGTTAAATTCAATAAGTTTTTTTAAGGTAATTATTGATGTGCCTTTGCCGCAAAAAGGCTAATGCCAAATACAGCAGCTGTTTCGGCCCTTAGGATAGAATGGCCTAATGAGCTTGTTTTGTAGTTGTTTTTAAGGGCTAAGTCTATTTCACTTTTGCTAAAATCACCTTCTGGGCCAATGAGTAAAACAGATTTTTGAGGCAATGGAAACGGAATTTGTTTGCTTAAATGTTCAGTAGTTGTTGTTTCGCACCAAGCTATCCATTTAGAATCATCTGCATTTTGTGCTTTGATAAAATTTTCAAAGAGCACCAAATCATTTATTTTGGGAAGGAAAAATTGTTTACTTTGTTTAATGGCTGCAATGGCAATTTTTTCGCAGCGTGCCAAGTTTATTTTGGCTCGTTCCGAATTGCTTGTTTCTATAAAACTAATTTCATCCACCCCAATTTCAATGGCTTTTTCGAGCATCCATTCCATTCTGTCAAAGCTCTTTGTTGGCGCAATGGCAAGGTGAAGGTGGTAATTTCTATTGGGCTTGTGGATTTTCTTACTTAGGATGGTGCCGCTACATTTTTTAGGATTATCACTGTCAAT
The DNA here is from genome assembly GCA_903927505.1 of uncultured Bacteroidota bacterium. GTDB lineage: Bacteria > Bacteroidota > Bacteroidia > UKL13-3 > UKL13-3 > B1. The sequence goes on from CAIYNF010000152.1 coordinate 5,384, forward strand.
AATTGCAATGGCCTCCGTTCCTTTTCCATCAATCAAAACAAGTTGGTCGCCTGTTTTTTTTCTTAAAACGCGCACACAATGTTTCGATTCTTCTTCAGAAAAAACAAATGTAGTATCGTCTAAATTTGGGAGATAGAATAATTGCATTTTAAGATTTCCAAGTCTTTACAAGTTTATATAAAATAACAATTAATCCAAGAAGAGATAGTGTAAAAGCAAACCAGGTAAAATACAATTCTGCCGCAGTATTTATTTGAAATGTATGGCTTGGGAATATGTCGGTTCTACCCAAAAGCACTTCATTGGAAGAAAGGCCTGGATATAAATAATGGGCAATTAATTTCTTGGTGGTAATTAAAATAAACAACAAGAATGTCCCTCCCAATAACAATAGGTTTAAGGAATATAGAAAGCTTGCATCTTTTTTATTTGTCAACTTGCTTGTTTATTGGTTAGCCAAAAATAAAAAAGAGACACCCAAAAGAGTGTCTCTTTCTAATAAAGTATTAAACAAGTATTAAGCTTGTTGTGTAGCTTTTGGTGCAGCAGCTAAAATTTCTGAATCAACACCACTTGCATATTGTTCAAAGTTTTTAACAAACATATTTGCCAATTTATTTGCTTGCGCATCGTAAGCAGTTTTGTCGGCCCAAGTATTGCGAGGGTTCAATAATTCTGCTGGTACATTAGGGCAGGTAGTTGGCATTTGGTATCCAAAAATTGGATGCGATTCAAATGCTACATTGTTCAATTCGCCATTTAATGCAGCGGTAATCATAGCACGGGTTAAAGGCAATTTCATTCTCGAACCAACACCATATGGTCCGCCTGTCCAACCAGTATTAATTAACCATACATTGATATTTGGATTGGCTTTGATTTTTTCGCCCAACATTTTAGCATATTTACCCGGGTGTAATGGAAGGAAAGCTTTACCAAAACATGCAGAGAAAGTTGCTTGAGGCTCTGTAACACCAGCTTCTGTACCAGCTACTTTTGCAGTGTAACCACTGATAAAGCTATACATGGCTTGGCCTACGCTCAGTTTTGAGATTGGAGGCAATACACCAAATGCATCTGCTGTTAAGAAGAAAATGTTTTCAGGAGCATCACCCAAAGAAGGCACCGCAATATTGTCGATGGCATTAATTGCGTATGCAGCACGGGTGTTTTCAGTTACCGAAATATTGGTATAATCAACAGTAGAAGTACCAGGAATAAAACGGGTGTTTTCTAACAAGGCACCAAACTGAATGGCATTGAAAATTTGTGGTTCTTTTTCTTGGGTTAGGTCAACACATTTTGCGTAGCATCCACCTTCAAAATTAAATACACTGTCTTCAGCCCAACCGTGCTCATCATCACCAATTAATTTACGGTCTGGATCTGCGCTCAAGGTAGTTTTACCTGTACCAGATAAACCAAAGAAAATAGCAGTATCACCATTTTTACCAATGTTTGCAGAGCAATGCATGGAAAGGGTATTGCGTTCTTCTGGAAGGATATAATTTAATACGGTGAAAATACCTTTTTTCATTTCACCGGTATAACCACTGCCACCTACTAAAATAATTTTTCTGGTAAAATCAATGATAGAGAAATTATGTTGGCGTGTGCCATCTTCTGCAGCCACCGCTTTAAAGCTTGGTGCATTAAGGATCAACCATTCAGGTTCGTAATTTTTTTGTTCTTCTTCGCTAGGACGTAAGAATAAATTATAGCAGAATAAATTGTGGTAAGCCGTTTCGTTGATGATACGAATTTTTAACTTATAACGATCGTCTGCACATGCATAAGCATCTCGGGCATAAACTTGTTTGCCAGCATAATGTTTAACTACCTTATCTAATAAAGCTTCAAACTTACTTGGTTCAAATTTAAAGTTAACATCTCCCCACCAAACTGTGTTTTCAGTTTTGGCATCACAAACAGTAAATTTGTCTTTAGGAGATCTTCCTGTAAACTCACCAGTATCAGCCATAAGGGCGCCGGTATCGTTTAAGGTTCCTTCTCCGTTAACAATGGCATGTCTAACCAATTCGGCAGGAGTTAAATTCATGTAAGCCTTGGAGGCGGCTTTCAATACATTTTCTGAAATGTCTTTGTTTGTCATAATCAGTTGATTGTCTGTTTTAGTATGGGGCAAAATTAGCTTTTACTTTGGGTTCACAAAACCCAAAATGCATCAAGGGCGAAATTGCCCTTGATATTCAAGCTAAAAAATGACTAAAATCAGCGAAATTCAGCTCCAGAATAAATCTTTACAATTTAAAATTAGGGTTAAAGCTTAAAATATTTCCTATTTAACGAATGATTAGATAGCAATTTGAAATTGTAAAATAACTGCGTTTCTTCTGCCACTTTCTTTGGCATCTGAGGCATTAAAAATTGGTCGGTTTTGTAAGTCTAAACTAAGCTTGGCTCTTTGCTTGTCTATGTAGTAATTAAGTCCAATGTCAAAAACTTGCATTGGGCCGTTTAATCTTTCGTAATTGGCATGCATCAGCATCAAATAGGCTTGCAGCCTTCCGGCTTTCTCATCCATAAGTGTGGAGGGTAATAGGTATGCTCCCTGCACATATACAACATTGCCCGTGCCGTATAGCGGAATGCCATTTCCGCCACCATTTATAATTAATAAGCTGTTTGGGTCGGCAGGATTCATTACACTGGCATTTCTGATGTAATTCTTGCCAAAGCCCATATGTGAAAGTGCGCCGTAAAAGCTTATTGCAGCGCCTTTTGAACCTGCAGGGGCATCGTAAAACACATCAACTGAATAATTCAATAAGTCTTCTTCAATGCTTGGTTTGGATCCATTTACACTATCTGCTCCTAAATGCCATAGGGCATTTTTTTGATATTGAACACCGGCTCCAAGCGTTAATACCTTTTTCTTACCTAAATAGGTTCCAGCCATGTAGGGTGTTAGGTTCGACTCTTCATCAAAAAATTGGTACATCAAATAGGCACTACTTTGCAGTTTGCTTGGTTTAAAAGAAAATTCCGAATTGCTGCTTATTGGCTTATTGGCATAAGCCATATTGTATGCTGCTGCTGCCATAGGTTTTGAAATTACCACACGGTAATCCAACTTACCCAATTTGCCTTTACCATAAATACTCAATTTGCGTAAAAATTGGTCGGTAACATCATTGGTGCTTTGTTGGTAAAGTGGCGCATCATAGCCTAAAATACTTGCAATTGCAGGAGAAGAAAACCTGCTAAAACCTGTCCACCCGGTTAGGCCCATGCCCAATTGCATAGATCTATTTGTAAGTTGGTATTCTGCAAGCACATCGTGAAAAAATATGCCCGGTTTTCTTGCGCTTAAATAATTAAAATTATTAATACCAACTTGGGTATAAACAAAAACCTTGTCGTGTATTTTCCCAAATACTTGTCCCCTTACACGTCTAAGTCCTATGTCGAAAGTGTTTTTTTCTGGGTAAGTAAAAACGGTTGTGCCAGGATTGTTTTCATTGTACCGGCTCCAAACCTGAGCTGTAAAAGTTGTTTTCAAATAATGTGAACCATCTTCATTCAAAGAAATTTTTAATTCTTTGTCGTCTTTTTTTTGCGCCTTACTTAAAATAGTAATTCCCAGTAATTGAATAACTATTAACTGGGCTATTAAAATGTTTTTATTCATTTTAACTTATTTTTTCATGGTTGAATGTTTGTGATCTGAAATAGCAATATGGTCGTCTAAACCAATAATGGTAAACTCTCCTCCTTTTCTTTCGTAGGCCAACTCTAAATCGTGTAAATGCTCCATTACACTGTGGTCTACCAATTTGGTAGTAGTAAAGTCTATGGTAATTTTCTTTCCATCAGGTAAGCCTTCTACATGTTTTTTCAAACTCATAAAATTGCTAAAAATGGCAGAATGTTCTACGTCAATTACATAATGTTCTTTGTCTATAATTTCCATGGTAAAAAATGGTTTAAACAAACTTTTAAAAGGAACGCCATTGAGGGTATGGATAATTAATTTCACTAAAATACCTGCGAGGATTCCAATTAATAAATCGGTAGCTAAGGTAAATACTATTGTTGAAATAAAAATAAGGAGTTGTTCTTTACCCACTTTAAGTGTTTTAGCAAACTCACCAGGTGAGGCCAATCTGTAGCCAGTTACCATTAACATAGCTGCTAAAGCCGATAAGGGTATTTGGTGAATGATATCACCTAAAAATACCACAAAAAACAATAGGAATCCTCCATGAAAGAAATTAGCCCAACGGGTTTTTGCACCATTGTTTACATTGGCTGAGCTCCTTACTACCTCTGCAATAATGGGTAATCCACCAAAGAAACTTGAGAAAATATTTCCCGAGCCTTTGGCAAACAATTCTTTGTTGTAGTTTGACTCGCGTTTGTAAGGATCCATTTTGTCAATGGCCTTTGCGGTAAGCAAAGATTCTAAACTAGCAACTAAGCTATAGGTAATCATCATTTGTATGCCAAAACCAGTAATTAAATAATCAAACCTGGGCATTACAATTCCTTCAAAAACATTGCTAGGAATGCTAACTAAAAACTTTGGACCTAAGGTGTATTCATGGCCGTCTAAAAACAAATATTTATGTACAGTTTCTAAATCAAAGAAATGTCCTAAAGGAATAGCAACCATTAATACCATCAATGGTGCTGGAAGCATTTTAATGTATTTGTTTTTAACTTTTGGAAGAATTACTAAGATTAAAACACTAATCAATGCAATAATTGCCACATCTGGATTCATATGTAAAATGCTATGCGGTATTTCTGCAATCAGTTCAAGCATTTCTTTGCCTTCAGGTTTTACACCCATGGCTGTGTGAAATTGTTTGGTGAAAATCATGATGCCAATTGCTGCTAGCATACCATGGACTACTGAAGAAGGGAAGAAATTGCTAATAAAACCTGCTTTAACAAAGCCAAAAAGCAATTGCAAAATACCGCAACCAATACCAACAGCAAGTGTACATTGGTAAGCAAACATTTCTATTTGTTCTGGACTTAATCCAGCTGGCGCCATCTTTCGAAAGCCTTCCATGCTCATTAATACAATTACTGCTAATCCAGCGGCAGGACCATTAATGGTTAAATGAGAACCGCTTGCAAGCGATACAAATAATCCGCCAACAATTCCCGCAATGATACCTGCCATAGGTGGTACGCCAGATGCCATGGCAATACCAAGACAAAGTGGTAATGCAATTAATGAAATGATAAATCCGGAAAGAAGATCGTCTTTCCAATGTTTTTTTAGGCCCGCTAAACCATCAGCAGGTATTTGAATGTTGTTCATGAAATAAGATTGTAAGAAAATTGTTTGCGAAAAATTAGAATCCCGGTGTTTAGGTGTTACCGGTTTTTTGCGGGTGGAGTACCCGTTCTAAATTCTAAAAAGACAGATGCTAATATGCAAGGCTGTCTTTTGATGTGTCTTTTCAACGGGGTTTGCAAAACCAATTAAATTTGAAGCATTTTGCTTCATTCCGTTTTCAAACAAATAGTGTAGAAAAGGTATTGCAAAAGATACCTGATGATTTTCTAATTCAGATTCATCCTCTTCTAATTCTGCTACCAATTCAAAATCGCCTTTGGAGGCGGCCTTAATTTGGGTATGAATAGGTTTGGCAACAGGGTGTAAAAAGCAACTGGCGGTCATCATGAGGATGCCAGTAATTAATAAGACCACCAATAAAATATGTTGAAACCGTTTATTCATTTATTGCTGCAAAGAACGTAAAATTAAATTGCTTTTGCATTAAAGCTTTGTTAAACTTTGGTACTAGTAGTCTTAAAATGGCATGAAAATGCGCATAAAAAAACACGCCCTTGGGCGTGTTTTTTTATCAAGATAAACTAAATATTATAAATGGATACACTCGCCATAAGCTTGCGCAGCGGCTTCCATTATAGCTTCACTCATGGTTGGATGTGGGTGAACAGATTTAATAATTTCCATACCAGTAGTTTCTAATTTTCTTGCTACTACTATTTCGGCAATCATTTCTGTAACATTGGCTCCTACCAAATGGGCACCTAAAAACTCACCATATTTGGCATCAAAAATTAATTTCACAAAACCTTCTTTTACGCCACCAGCACTGGCTTTTCCACTTGCTGAGAATGGGAATTTACCAACTTTAATTTCATATCCAGCTTCTTTAGCTGCTTTTTCTGTATAACCAACAGAAGCAACTTCTGGAGAGCAATACGTGCATCCTGGAATGTTATTATAGTTTAATGGTTCTGGATGGTGTCCAGCAATTTTCTCTACACAGATAATACCTTCTGCACTTGCAACGTGCGCCAAAGCAGGACCTTTAACAATGTCTCCAATGGCATAAACACCTTTAATATTGGTAGTATAGAAATCATCTACCAATACTTTGCCTTTATCTGTTTTTACACCTAAAGTTTCTAGGCCTAAATTTTCTAAATTGGTTTGAATACCAACTGCAGATAACACGATATCTGCTTCCAATTCTTTGATGCCTTCAGCTGTTTTAACTTTTATTTTACAGCCCGCACCACTGGTATCAACACTTTCTACTGAAGCATTGGTCATAATATCAATACCAGATTTCTTAAATGATTTGGATACTTCCTTGCTCACTTCTTCGTCTTCAATAGGAAGAATGTTTGGCATAAACTCAACGATGGTTACCTTGGTTCCCATTGCATTGTAAAAATAAGCAAACTCGCTACCAATGGCGCCACTTCCCATTACCACCATACTTTTAGGTTGTTGTGGCAATACCATGGCATCACGGTATCCTATAATTTTTTTACCATCTAATTTAATATTGGGCAATTCACGACTTCTTGCACCAGTAGCTAAAATAATGTGTTTGGCGTCATGAATTACTTTTGCACCTGCGGCATCAGTTACTTCTACTTTGCCTACACTGGCTAATTTACCTGTACCAACAATCACATCAATTTTATTTTTCTTCATTAAGAAAGCAATTCCTTTGCTCATGCCGCTGGCAACATCTCTGCTTCTTTTTACAACTGCAGGGAAATCTTGTTTGCTTTCACCCACTTCAATACCATAATCTTTGGCATGCTTAATATATTCAAAAACTTGCGCCGATTTAAGTAAGGCTTTGGTTGGAATACATCCCCAATTGAGGCAAACGCCTCCTAATTCCGACTTTTCAACTACTGCGGTTTTAAGGCCTAACTGACTTGCTCTAATGGCAGCAACATATCCGCCAGGACCGCTACCAATAACTATTACATCGTATTGCATGTGCTTTGTGTTATTTGATTAAAGGCGCAAAATAAGGCATAATTTTTTAGAAGGCTAATTTTTTTTACAAGGCTTTTACTTTCTTTGGCAAGTGCAGTATAAATAACTGTCTCAATCGCTTTGTCATTTTCTTGTTTCAAGAGTTTTAATGTTCACCTATACTAAATAAGGGCTATTTCGTTACCTTTGTATTCATTCAAAAATGAACAAATTACAACTTTCTGTTTTTACAATTACGCTTCTGGCCTTGCTCAGCAGTGTTTTTTTGTTTGCTTTTGTAACAGATTCCCAAACCAATAGCAAGGCAACTGCCATTCATGCCAAAGATGGAAAAGAATTACTCTCGCAAGCTTATTATTTGGAAGAAAGTGAATTGGATTTGGATGAAAAGTTGCAAGACTTTAAAAACGCTTCACTCTTATTGATTAGTTTATGTTTTTCATTTTTGTTTTTGTATAATGCTCTATTTAAAACAAAATTTTTCCAATACTTATTTGGAAAGAATGCATTGGGCTTGCCTTTAGAGAAATTTCTCTCCATTCGGGCAATTAGGTTATAGGCCAAGTTACTTTTCTTTTTGTTTTTGCCCCTCAGTTTGGGCCATTTTTTCAATTTACTTTTATTTCATTATGTCACATAGTTCTCCTGCTTTTGATGTGCATGGTATTGTTCATGAATTGGCACATTACCTGCCCGCACAAGCCCCATTAAAAGATTTTGTTCACCACAATACGCTTCATGCCTTTCAAGATTTGCCTTTTCAAATTGCTATTCTAAAGGCCTCTAAAATGTTTGGTTACCAAGTTACCTTACCCATTGAAACCTACCGCGATTTATACCTAGAAAAAAAAAATAAATCCTTTGGTGCTCGATGCGGTTATTAAAAAAACGAAGAAAAATGTGGATGTGGCCGAATACCACAAACGTTTACTAAGCAAGGATTTCGACCAACCAGAAAATCCACGCATTGGCAAATTACGTCACCAATGGAAAGAATTGGGGTATATTGATTTAGATTCATTTACCCAACCGCGTTTGTTTAGGGTGCTGAGTAATTACCTCGACCAAGGTATTGCCATTTGGAAATTTCCTGTGTTAATGAAAGGCTTTTTAGGTTCGATCCGAGAACTTGAGAAAAATACCTATGTAAGTCTTTTTAAAACCAAAAGAGCTAGAAATTTATTGTTAAATGAAAAAACCTCCATGGAGGAATTGTTGCAGATTTTGGTGGCTGATGATAGCATGTACAAACAATATTTATTCGACCAGCAATTTGCACACCAGGGATGGTCGGGGATGGTTGCTACCGTTGAAGCACAGCCTGAAACTTTATTGGATAGAAAGCGTATTCATTTAGAGGAAATAATTTTGTTGGAATTGTTATTAGAAATTGATGCCTTAGACGATAAATTTGGAAATAAATGGTTGCCACTTTCAAAAATTATAAGGGATCGTCCTAAAGATTTATTTGCTCCCATTCAATTTGGTGAAACGGCAGAAGCGCTTGCTATTTGGCAGGAGGCTTTAGAGTTTTCCTATTATGACCAAGTGCTTGCGGGCATTCAACAAGAGAAAAAAATGCCAACGCAAGCAGGTGAAAAAAGTTTTCAGGCCTTGTTTTGTATTGATGACAGAGAGTGTTCTATCCGCAGGTATGTAGAGCAAGAAGATACCAACAGCGAAACCTTTGGTACCCCAGGTTTCTTTAATGTTGAATTTTATTTTCAGCCAGAAAATGGAAAGTTTTTTACCAAACTTTGTCCTGCTCCTATATTCCCAAAATACCTAATAAAAGAAAGTGGTTCTAAAATTAAAAGAGAAGAAGATCCGCATTATTCTTTGCACATGAAAAAGTTTAATGGTGCATGGATTTTCTCTCAAACATTGGGCTTTTGGTCGGTATTTAAATTATTGGCCAATATCTTTAAACCGCAAGCCAGCGCTGCCAGTGCGTCTTCTTTTAAGCACATGGATAAGCATGCACACCTTAGCGTAGAAAACCGCCATCCAAGACACCATGAAAAGGGTTTGCAAATTGGATTTACCATTGAAGAAATGGCCAATAGGGTAGAAGGTTTGCTAAAAAGTATTGGCTTAATTAAAAACTTTGCGCCTTTTATATATGTGGTAGGGCATGGTTCGAGCAGTACCAATAACCCACATTATGCAGCCTATGATTGTGGTGCTTGTTGTGGCAGACCTGGTTCTGTAAATGCCCGTGTGGTTTCACACATGGCCAATCATCCGGAGCTAAGAAAAGTTTTGCGTGAAAGAGGAATTGATATTCCCAATGCCACTATTTTTATTGGGGCTTTGCATGATACTACGCGCGATGATATTTCCTTTTTTGATGAGCAATTAATGGACGAGCAACACCAAAAATGGCACAAAGAAAACCATGCAACTTTTTTACGTGCCTTGGATGAAAATGCACGTGAACGCTCTAGAAGGTTTGCCTCTATAGATACCAAAGAAAATATTGCGGCCATTCACGAGCAAATAAGAAACCGTTCTGTTTCGCTGTTCGAACCAAGACCAGAATTGAACCATGCTACCAATGCTTTGTGTATTGTTGGTTCGAGAGAAATTTCAAAGGGTTTGTTTTTGGATAGAAGGTCGTTTTTAAATTCTTACGATTACCAAATAGACCCCGAAGGAAAATATTTATACAATATTCTAAAAGCGGCTGCACCGGTTTGTGGTGGTATTAATTTAGAATATTATTTCTCTCGGGTAGATAATCAAAAATTAGGAGCGGGTACCAAATTGCCGCATAATGTGATGGGTTTATTTGGCGTAGCAAATGGCATTGATGGCGATTTGCGTCCGGGCTTGCCAAGTCAGATGATAGAGGTGCACGACCCATTGCGTTTACTCATCATTGTTGAACATTTTCCTGCAGTGGTTTTAAAAACTATTCAACAGGCGCCAGAAACCTATGAGTGGTTTAAAAACAATTGGATTCATTTAAGTGTGGTGGAACCAATAACGCGTGAGATATTTTATTTCAATGCAGAAAAGGAATGTTTTGAGCCGTATCAACCACTAACAAAAAACTTAGAAAAATTGGACAATGTAAGTTCAGTTATTATAAGTGAAGATGGAAGTTTACCTGTTTACCTTTTTAATTAGTTAACTGTATGAATGAATTAATAAATTTTTGGGTGGTTTTGCCACTAATAGGATTTTTGATAAGCGTTGTATTGCCAAAGAAGAATGAGAATTTAATTTCACAATTCTCGTTTTTTTCTGTTGGCTTGCACATGTTTAGTTTGTATGTGTTTCTGGCTTATTGGATTTGGCAGGGGCATCCTACTTTGGATCAGAAAGATTGGGTGCTTTTTACTTCCAGTGAATATGAATTTTTCCTCGATTTTTGTTTTGATAAAATAACAGCCGTTTATGCATTTGTTGGTTCGACCCTAACCTTTTTGGTAGCCATTTATAGCCGAACCTATATGCACCGCGAGCCAGGATTTAAGCGCTTTTTCAACACCATCTTGTTTTTTTACATGGGTTATAATATTGCCATTTTTGCGGGTAATATGGAAACCCTGTTTGTGGGTTGGGAAATTTTAGGCATCTCTTCTTTTCTTTTAATTGCCTTTTACCGCGAAAGGTTTTTGCCTGTAAAAAATGCGCTGAAGGTTTATTCCATTTATAGGATTGGCGATATTGGTTTAATATTGGCCATGTGGTTGAGCCATCATTTGTTTAGAGAGAATATTACCTTCTTAAAATTGAGTAATTATGAAATGGTAAGTGACCAATTGCAAAGCCATACCCTCATTGGAATTTTTATTTCGGGAATGATATTATTAACTGCTGCAGCAAAATCTGCACAATTGCCTTTTTCTGCTTGGCTGCCTAGGGCAATGGAAGGACCAACACCTTCGAGTGCTATTTTTTATGGTTCATTGGCGGTACATTTAGGGGTGTTTTTAATGATGCGCACCTATCCGTTCTGGGAACACCAATATTCTGTTAGGGTATTAATTTTCTTATTGGGTTTGGCAACTGCCATTGTTGCTACCTTAACGGCAAGGGTTCAATCCAATATAAAGAGCCAAATTGCTTATGCTTCTATAGCACAAATTGGTTTAATGTTTATTGAATTGTCTTTAGGTTGGGGAATACTTGCCTTGGTTCATTTTGCTGGAAATGCCTTTTTACGCACCTATCAATTATTGGTTTCTCCATCGGTGGTGAGTTATTTAATTAAGCAAATGTTTTATACCTATGAGCCCAATAAAAACCATATCAAGCATGTAATTTCTAAAAAGTTTATTTACACCTTTTATATTTTGAGTTTAAAGGAGTGGAACTTAAATAGCATGATGTATAAATTATACTGGAACCCATTGAAATGGCTGGGTAAACGCGTTAATTTCATCAGCATGAAACATGTAATGTATTTCTTTGTTCCTGCCTTTTTATTGGGTGTTATTTCAAGATATTACCACTTAGAGATGCATGCTTCCTTTTCACATTATTTGCCAATTTTATTTTCATTTATAGGTTTGCTTATGGTGCTGAAGGCCTTTGCCGAAAAAAGTAAAGCACGCTCAAGTTGGATTTTAATTATTTTAAACCATTGCTGGCTAGCTTTGGCCATTTCTTTTAACGAAGAATTTAAATTTACCGAAACTGTTTTTTACCTCGGTGGTATTTTTATGGCAGGTGCTTTGGGGTATTATTCTTTAAATAGAATGAAACGCATTGAAGATAAAATAGACCTTTCCCGTTTCAATGGACATGTATACAGCCATCCTCGTCAGGCCTTGTTGTTTTTGTTGTGTTGCCTTGGATTATCTGGCTTTCCTATCACCACCACTTTTATTGGAGAAGATTTGGTGTTTAGCCATATTCATTCCAATCAATTGGCTTTGGCCTTTTTTGTATCGGCAAGTTTTATTATAGATGGATTGGCCATAGTAAGAATTTACGCAAGGGTGTTTTTAGGGCCGCATGTGCATTCTGTTTACGAAATGGGCTACCGCTCTTCTTAAGAAATTTGAAAGCAGGATAGCGCTTATTTGAGTGCCATTCTGCTTTCCATTCTTTTTTCGCCATCTACAAAGAGACGCATATAATACAATGAGTCTGTGTATACGCTGGCATCAAAAGCATAGTTGATTGTTTTTCTACCGGGTGCTTCTGCAGGGTTTTTATACAATTCACGAACCAATACATTGTGGATGTTAAACATGCCAATTAAAATCTGTTTGGTTCGGCTAAAATTAAAACTATAATTACCGCCAACGCTAACTTTCATGGTACTTGCAGGTGCGTAATAATTTCTTCTGTAATCGTTTCTTTTGGGTGGAGGAGGCATTTTTTGATGGGTTAATTTGGCCACCATGGTTTGTAACTTTCGCACAGCGGTGGTGTCAAACCCATTGATATCTGTAATTGGATAGCCGGCCGCAACGCACCAAACTGCATTTTGCGCTTCGGCATTAAAAAGTTTTTCTTGTGCTATTAAATTGCTCAATTCCAATAAAGCAGGTTTGGCATCCTTGCCCAAGGTATAATACACCGGCGCTTCTCCTGGCGCATGGTCGCTGGGCTCTGTGCACATGGCATAGGCTGCAATTTTTTTGTTTTCGTTTGGCAAAAGCTCCACAAACATGTTTTCTGTGAGCACTAAATTTTGGTAAATAGAGTCGTTAGGACAAACCTGCATGCCTACTGGAATTTTAATTTGCAGTTTGTTGTTGCCATTGTTTTTGAGGTGCAGCAATAAGCATTTGTTGTAATGGGAAAAACCTTTGTTGTTTTCCATTTTACAAGTAATTAAATTTTGCTTTACAGCATCTTTTAAAAGTAGGGTAGATTCGGAGTTGTTAATCAATCCAAATCCCATGCTTACAAGCATACCAGCGAGCAGCAAAAAGGCAAGGGTTTTAGTTTTCATACAAGGCTAACGCGCATCTTCTTTGGCATATTGCCTTTGGTTGAAATCTTTACAATATAAAGCAATGGAATTCTTTTTAGCTCAAGTTCTTCTATGTTTTTACCGAGCCAATCAGTTTGAATTGGAAATTCAGTTCTGGTAAAAATTCAATAATTAAAACTTATTTTATTATTAGCTTTTCCGTATAACTGCCGTTAATTTCTTTTAAAAAATAGATACCTGTTGTCAAATTAAGTGGCAACAAAGAATACTTTGTTAGCAGATTTGAAACGGTAAATTGCGTGAGTGTCCTCCCGCATGGGTCAAGTAATACAAAGTTGTATTCCTTTTCGTCCGCAGCGTTTGAAAAAACAAAATTAATTTCATCTGTTGCGGGGTTTGGGTAAACCAGCAATTGCCTGTCTGATATTTGCTCCTTCATGCCTGTGGCATTTACTATCCAAGAACTTCCTCCACTGATTTGATTTGTATCACAGGTGTTTAGGGTGCCTAATTGCCATAGGCCAGGGATATTGTCAATTTCGTAATTTTTTTGATATTCCATTGTTTTATTGGGGTCGGAAATCCAAGAGTTAACGTAAATAAATGTTTTGCCATTGTCTTTTGAATACCTTCTAAAATAGTGACGACTAACATTGTCAATTGGGTATACGAAACAGTGTATAACACCCATTAGCTGGACCCCGCCATAAACAATAAGGTTAAAACTCGTTGGGTTTGTGTACATTTTGTATTGTGCATCAAAAGCGGCTAGTTTAAAAATTCTTGCAGGCTTTCCTGGAATGAAGCTATCTAAAACCAATTTGCTTTCTGTATTTCTTCCCATAATGGTAAATGTATCTATACCATTATAGGCAATGCTAATTATTTTATAGCCAATAATAGTGGTGTCTAACAAGGGCTGCCAAGATATTTTAGTATAGGGTCTATTGTTTACCTTTACTTTAATTATGCCACAAAAGGTAGGATATTTTAGGCCTTTGTTTTGGGCAAAAATTAATTGTGTGTTTGCAAGCAGTAAAAATAAAAAACAATAAATGAGCTTTTGCATGGCATTGTTATTAGGAGGGTATTAATTCAAAGGATTCAACTTATTAGCGGTGTTTTTACGCTAGAATCATTTGTAAGCATATCGAAGGTAGATAAATTTCTCCTCATTTTTTCAGGAAAATACTTGGCTAGTTTGCGGTATCCCTTTGAAAGCAAGCATGCTAAGCCTTCACCTGTTGTTGGAGCGCTTTTTACTTTCAGCGTTTTAAATGAAAATATTTATCCAATAGGCCTTTCTGCCTAAAAGCCCTGCTAGATTGCGTTTTCAGGTATTGGTCAAAGTCTGGGTGGTCAGTTTCACCGGAATATCCAAACTTGATATACTTATCCCAATCCCCTTATCAACGCAAACAACATTTTAGAAAGTTCTTCGGCATGCAAATAGAATTCTTGGTACGTGGGTTTTTCGAGGCTGTTTAAAGTTTGAAGTAAGTCTAAAATAGCTACAGTTTCAAAAACTGAACCCCGCGCTATAACATAGAAATTGCGTTTATCTGGCTTTGTAAATCTGCCAGACCCCTCCGCAATATTGAGCACAATGCTCATAGATGCGCGCTTTAGCTGGTCTCTTTCGGAAGAACTTAGTGTTGTTTGTTCAAGATAAGATGCAATTTTTAAATGGAATAGTTTTGCCTTTTGGTAAACTTCCAACTTTTCAAAATCAAACATTAATTAAAAGAATTTAAAGCAAGAGATCCCTTTGATTCTTGCCAACTACTCAGAATTTAAGAATGGTTTATTCTAAAATTCTCATCAGTCTTAAAATAAGACCGCTTAATCAGTTTGAGTTGGAGTGCGTTTTGAGAATTTCTTTTTCTCAAATAATTAACTCAATTCTGAATCCTCCATTAACTAGAAACCTTTTAGTTTGAGTTTGGAGTATTCGTCTTTCGCTGTTGCTCAAGATAATTATTCTATACTGATTCCAATTATTTTTAATAAATCAAAATCTTACAAACCAGAAACCTTTTAGTTTGAGTTTGAGTGTGAGTTTTGAGGGACAAAATCAGTTTGGAGTATTCGTCTTTCGCTGTTGCTCAAGATAATTATTCTTTAATGGTTTCAATTATTTTTAATAAAACAAAATCACACAAACAAGAAACTTTTTAGTTTGAGTTTGAGTGTGAGTTTTGAGGGACAAAATCAGTTTGAAGTATTCGTCTTTCGCTGTTGCTCAAGACTCACACTCCAAACTGATTTTGTGGAGCTGCAGGGATTCGAACCCTGGTCCGGAAGTGCAATAAACGTGCTTTCTACGGGTTTAGCGCGACATTGTATTCGGGTATAACAGCTTGCCTCGCTTAGCAATTATACCTATATCCACTGAATACGTTTATAAGCCCATGGCTTACCTACAAACGCCCCTATCAAATGACGGTTCTAATGGATATGCGATAAGAGATACACATCCGAACCGAAGGCATCGCGTAATCGTCCTGATTAGGCAGCCATTGCGAATTGAGTTTCGCCAACTATAGTTTTGGAAATTGAGATTATAGTGCCAACTGTCCAATGCACTACCTGCTTACACGTCAACCAATCACCCCGTCAATACCGGTCAGCCCCAGAAATAAAGAACACAGTGCAAAGATACATATTTCTCTTCTATGTTTTTACTTTATATATTCTGAAATCCTTTTCTGAGTTCTCATAAATTTATGCATTTGGGTGGCATTACTTCTCCTTGTATAATAGGGTGATTACTTTTTTTTGTCTTTTTTTTTATTCGTTTTATAATCACAAGTTATTTTAGTGAAAATTGAATCGGTTTGTGATGCGTAATTAATTATAGGGCAACAATTTCTTAACAAACATTTTCAATATTTTCATTATGCGTTGATTACCAATTAAATTGTCTTGAGGGCTAATAGAACAGTTAATTTAAAGCTTGCCTATTAATAATAAAGACAACATTTAATTACAATTCTTTAACATCGGTTTGGGTTTAATAAATGAAATTTGTCAATTAATAAGCTTAGAAAATTCAGTCTTCTTCTTATTATTTTAATAAACTATTTCTTCATTATTAGTTGCAAAATTTATTGTGGCTGATGTGGCGAAGCTATAATCTTTTTTAATTATGTATAAAAAAAATGGTGCATTTTTATTTGCCATATTCTTCTGTCTAATAGCCCTTCAAGGCTGTTTTGGCAATAGAAAAATTAGCAGTTTTAAGAATTTAAATAGCAGTGGTTACTCTAATGTGGCACCTTACCAAGATTCAAGTGTCTTTGAAATTGGCGATATCATTCAAATTCAGGCATTTAATTTAGATGATCAAACGATGTTGTTAATTAATTCCCAGAATACAAATGGCACATATAAATTGGATGAAGGTGGTATAGTTCAATTTCCGATTTTGGGAGCAATTAAGGTTTTGGGTTTAAATAAATTTCAGGTTAGGGAAATAATTGAAAATGGATTAATCGAAAAAAAAATCGGCCTTAACCCTATGGTATCAGTTAAAATCACCAATTTTCACATTACTATTTTGGGTGAAGTAAATAAACCTGGAGTAATAATTTGTCCAGAAGAGGGGGTTACCATTACAGAAGCAATTGGATATGCAGGAGATTTAACTGTGTATGCTAAAAGAAACAATATATTATTGATTAGGGAAAAGGGGAATAAAAGAAATCATTTAAGGTTTAGTTTAAATGATTCAAATTTATTTGAACCATCAATTTATCATTTAAAAAACCGTGATATAATTTATATCGAGTCAAATGCGGCAAGAGCATTTAATTCTAGTCAAAGCAGGTCGATTTTAGGATTTACCACCGGAATTTTATCTTTATTTATCCTCATAACAAGCTTAAATAAGTAAAAATAATGCAAACAGTCAACAAGGACCCTTTTGAAGATAATCGTTCAGGAAATATTCTAAATTCATTAGGATATAAACTAATTCCCTATTGGCCAATTTTTATAATTGCATGCATTATTAGTGTCTTATTGGCGTGGTATTTTATTAAACTTCAAACACCAATTTTTGAGGCAAATGCACAATTATTACTAAAAGGAAGTGAAACAGAAAAATTGGATACAAAGGTTTTTGAGGATTTGGTTCAAACAGACGGAAACAAGATTATTGAAAATGAAATTGAGTTAATTAGGTCAAGTAAGGTTTTAGAGTTGGTTGTTAAAGAAATGAATTTATATACACCCGTATTTTTTAAAGGAAAATTCAGGGATATTTTAATTTTTAATAATAATCCAATAAGCATAATAGCCCAAAATCCTGATTCAATAAAGGATATAGCGCAAGAATTTCCAATTAGTTATACAAAAAACAAGAACAGCATTATTGTATTTAATAACAAATATCCACTTGATTCTTTTGTAATAACTCCTTATGGTAAATTTAAATTTATAATAAATAATAAAACAGAAACAATCACTGGTGATGGTCGATTGTTTTTTAAAATTCATTCAGTAAAAAATATTTCCAACCAATTGTTTTCTAATTTTAAGGCGACACCAAATTCTAAACAAGCCACTATCATTAATTTAAAATTTAGCGATCCAGCTCCAATACGTGCTGAAAAAATATTAAATGAAATAATTCAGACATACAATAAAATTGGCATTGAAAATAAGAATCAAAAGGCAACAAATACCTTAAAGTTTTTAGAAAACAGAATAAAGTTAATTAGTAATGAGTTAAAAATAATTGAGGATGAATTAGAAAATTATAAATCATCTATAGGGATAACTGATATTTCGAGTGCAGGAACAGCCTATTTGGCAAATTCGAGTATTTATAACCAAAAAGCTACTGAGATTTTGGTTCAAAAAGAAATCCTTGCAACAATTGAAAATTATATCAGAATGAAAGGTGCAGAAGAAATAGTTGTGCCAGCTACATTAGAAATTTCAGACCCAATTCTATCAAATTTATTGTCCAATTTATTAGTACTGCAACAATCTGAAACCCAATTGCAAATTAGGGCAGGAAAGAATGCCCCTTCACTTCAAGTTATAAGAAACCAAATTGTTAAAACAAAAAATAACATAAATGAAGTTATTAAATCTATAAGAGGAAATTTATTAGTCAAAGAAATTAATTTAAACCAAAAACTAGCAGAGGTTAAAATTGATTTGTTTAAGTTACCTGCAATTGAGCGTAAATTATTAGAATTAAGCAGGCAACAAACTATAAAAAACAATATTTATACTTTTTTATTACAAACAAGAGAAGAAAGTGAATTGTCTTTTGCTGCTACTGTTTCTGATGGTATAGTATTAGATAACGCTCATGCAGGTATTTTGCCAATTAAGCCCATACCATTAAATATTTATTTAATAGCTATCACATTAGGAATAGGAGTAGTGCTATTTTATATTTTTATTAAAGAAGAATTGTCTAATAAAGTTATTTTTAGGTCTCAAATTGAAAATGAAACATTGGCGGAAATATTAGTGGAAATTATTTTTAGTCCAAGCGCTAATCCTATTGTAATTCGAGAAGGTGAACGCACCATTATAGCAGAGCAGTACAGGGAAATGCGAACTGCTGTCCAAAACAAAATGAGAAAAATTGATGGATGTAAAACAATTTTGGTTACGTCTTCAATATCAGGTGAAGGAAAGAGTTTTATTTCCTTGAATTTAGCTAGTAGTTTCGCATTAACAGGAGCCAAAGTTGCATTGGTGGAACTAGATTTACGCAAACCTAAAATTAGTAGTTTGCTTGGAACTTCAAATGATATTGGGATTTCAAATTATTTGTCAGGCAAAGTAAATGCTGATGATATTATAATTCCGGTTTCGAATTACGAGAATTTATTCTTAATACCTTCTGGATATATTCCTCCAAATCCAGCAGAATTAATTCTTAATGGTAGATTAAATCAACTTTTTGATGATTTGAAATTGAATTTTGATTTTATATTAATTGATTCACCTCCTGTAGGCTTGGTAACTGATGCCAAATTATTAGATGTATATGCAGACCTATGCATTTATGTAATAAGGCATGACCATACACCTAAATTTTATCTGAAAATGATCCAAAAGCTATATAGCCAAAATGATTTAAGAAATATAAATATCGTTTTTAATGGGTTAAAAAACAGGGGTGTTTCATTGTATAATAATGGATATGGCTATGGCTATGGATATGGCTATGGTTACGGATATGGAAATGGATATGGGTATGGCGAAAATTCTTATACCACTAGAAATAATAATAAAAAATAAAATTCTGGTATGGAAAAAAAACATTGGATAATTAACTCAGATAATTATTGGTTTAAATTTAAGTTTACAGAGGCTTGGGAATATAGAGATTTATTCATTTTATTAATAAAAAGAGATTTTGTTGCATTTTATAAGCAAACTGTATTAGGGCCATTGTGGTTTTTTATACAACCAATTATTACAATGGTAGTGTTTGTTTTTGTTTTTGGAAAGGTAGGGGCTTTTTCAACTGATGGATTACCTAAACCCCTTTTTTACTTGCCTGGAATTATTTGTTGGAATTATTTTTCAGAATGTATTATTAAAAATGCATCTGTTTTTAGGGATAATTCAAATTTGTTTAGCAAAGTATATTTCCCTCGAATTATTTTTCCGTTCAGTATTGTTTTTTCTAGTATGATAAGGTTCTTTATACAACTTTTATTGTTTATTTTGATATTGTTTTATTATTATTTTAAAGGTTTTGAAATTCAATTAAATTATACCTTGCTATTATTTCCTTATTTACTCATTTTATTAGCTGCTTTAGGTCAAGGTTTGGGATTAATAATATCCTCACTGACCACAAAATATAGAGATTTAAGTTTGCTTGTAAATTTTGGAATTCAATTACTCATGTTTGCTACCACTGTAGTTTATCCTTTATCTGCAGCTCCTGAAAGGTATAAAACCATTATAGCATTAAATCCTATTACAAGTATTTTGGAGGCTTTTAGATATGCATTTTTAGGGCACGGCGATTTTTCTATCATAATTCTTTTAAGAGCTACTTTAATAACCGCTATTGTGTTTTTTTCTGGTTTGATTTTATTTCATAAAGTTGAAAAAAACTTCATTGATACTGTATAATCATGTCTGAATTTTCAATTAAAGCAAATAATATCTCAAAAGCATATAGAAAAGGGGCTATAGGAAGTGGCACTTTATCAAGGGATATTGAACAAAGACTTTCGTTTATATTTAAAGAAAAGCTGGAGAAAGAAGTTATAAAAATTGAGCAAAACCAATTGAATTGGAGTTTAAAGGATGTGAATTTTGAAATCCAAGAAGGAGAAACAGTTGGTATAATTGGCAAAAATGGGGCTGGTAAAAGCACATTGTTAAAAATTTTAAGTAAGGTTACAACCCCAACAAAGGGAATTATGGAAGGTTACGGGCGGGTTGCCAGTTTATTGGAGGTTGGAACTGGATTTCATCCAGAATTAAGTGGACGCGAAAATATTTTTCTTAATGGTTCGATTCTTGGAATGAAAAAAAAAGAAATTCAACAGAATTTTGATGAGATTGTTGATTTTAGTGGAGTTGAATCTTATCTTGATACACCAGTTAAAAGATACTCTTCTGGCATGTATGTGAGATTGGCCTTTGCTGTTGCAGCCCATTTGCAATCGGAAATTTTAATTATAGATGAGGTTTTAGCTGTTGGTGATGCTGAATTTCAAAAAAAGTGTTTAAATAAAATGGGGGCTATTAGCAAAAATCAAGGTAGAACGGTTGTTTTTGTAAGTCATAACATGCAGTCTATCCAAACCCTTTGTAGTAAAACAATTTTTTTAGAACAGGGAGAGTTAGCAGGTTTCGGAAAAACCTCCGATATGATACAAAATTATTTAAATAGGAATCTTGTTTTTAAACATGTTTCAGAAAGAATAGATAGAAAAGGGGATGGCCGAGTTAAAGTTGTTGATCTTGTTTTTATTGATGCAAAAAGCAATAAAATTACGAACAATTTTTATGCAGGAATGAATCTTATTATTGATTTAAAATTATCATCCTATCAATTTAATTTAAAATCAAATCTTGAAATTTCATTGGGAATTAATGATCAATTTGGTACACGATTAACATTAATAAGTAACAAGGTTTCTGGTCAAACCATAAGCCCTTTGGAAGATGGCGTTTGGACCCAAAAAATTGCCATTTATAATTTGCCATTTGCGATGGGTAATTATTCAATAACGCTGTTTATAGCCTCTGGAGGAGTAATTCATGATTGGATTACAGAGGCAATGCCTATTTCAATAGAAAGTGATAGATTTTTTGGAGAGCTTGCCCAAACATTACCCAATGGCCAAGGGAGTTTCTATTTAAATTTCACCTACTTGTAAAGTATATGGTTTTTAGTAAAATAAAAAGACTTTTCGGAAGTAAGTCCATTGAAGATCCTAAATTAAAAATTTTGAATCAAGGTTTTGGCCATTATTTGTCAAAGCAAATGGGCAGTTCTATAGATGAAAATATGGAGGTATTGCCTTGGTTTACTTATCCTGCTATAGAATTTTTAAATCAATTAGATTTTAGTAAGTCTAATTTTTTTGAGTGGGGTTCGGGTAATTCTTCAAAGTATTTTTCTAAAAGATGCCAAAGTATTATTTCAATTGAACATAATTGGAATTGGTATAATCAACAAAAAGATAGTTTAAGAGAAAACCAAAAAATAATATTCGCAAATGAAAGTTTATACCCTTCAATAATAGAAGATTTATTGGTACAATTTGATGTAATAATTATTGATGGCATTTTAAGAAATGAGTGTATTGAGCGAGCTGTTTTTCATATTGCTGATGATGGTATGATTATTTACGATAACTCAGAAAGAGGTCCTGAAAATTGCCAAATATTAAGAAATCAAGGATTTACTCAAATTGATTTTAGTGGCTTTGGGCCAATTAATGACTATACCTGGACAACAAGTATTTTTTTTAAACGGTTTAAATTTAAGCCAATATCAATACAGCCAATTATTCCAATAGGAGGTGGTTATTAATTTTGAAAATAAGCACTAAAATTTTCTTAAAAACTATACCAAAGAAAATTAGAAGATTAATTGCTTTGGATACTTTTCCTTTTTTAAATAATTCATACAGTCAAGAAGGGGAAGATTTAATAATTGATAAACTATTAGGTTATAAGAAGAGTGGGTTTTATGTTGATATTGGAGCTCATCATCCACTTAGATTCTCAAATACGGCAATTTTTTATGAGAGGGGTTGGAATGGAATAAATATTGATGCAATGCCTAGTGGGATGCTTGAATTCAATAGGCTGCGAAAACGAGATATCAATTTGGAATTGGCAATTTCGAATGTTGAAGAAATAATGCAATTTTACATTTTTAACGAATCAGCGTTAAATACGCTAAACAAAGCAGAAGCCAAGAGTAAAGATGGTAAAAATGGCTATTATATTTCAAAAATAATTGAACTCAAAACAATTGGACTTAAGGAAGTCTTGGATCGGCATATCATAGACAAAAATCTTGAAATTGATTTTTTTTCAATAGATACAGAAGGCAATGATTTGAATGTATTAAAGTCGAATAATTGGACAAAATATAAGCCTAATTTGATATTGGTTGAAGATTTGAAAAACAGAAAAATAGAGGATTTAATAAACTCAGACCTTTCAATATTCTTAAATAACTACAATTACTCAATTGTTGCTAAAACAATTAACACTATTATTTTTAAACGGATTAATGCAGAATAATTTAGCTCCTATTGCTTTGTTTGTTTATAATAGACCTGAACATACTAAGCGAGTGTTGGAATCACTTATTAAAAATCCCGAAGCAATACTTAGTGATTTATATGTGTTTGCTGATGGTCCAAAGAATCCTTTTGATTCAACCGAAATTGATAAAATCTTTCAAGTAAAAAGTTTATTTCACAATTATAAAAATCATTTTAAGAAATTTTTTTTAATTGAACGACCAAAAAATGTTGGTTTAGCAAATAATATTATTTCAGGAATAACTAACATTTTAAGGGAAAACGAATCTATTATTGTATTAGAGGATGATATTTTAGTGTCAAAAGGATTTCTTAATTATATGAATACAAGCTTGTTTTTGTATTATATGAATGAAAATGTTGCTACTATTCAAGGATTTCAATTTCCAATAAAATTTAATCAAAAAGCAAGTACATATTTTGATTATTCAGTTGGTTGTTGGGGTTGGGCTACATGGAAGACCAGGTGGGGTCATTTTAAATCTGATGGAGTTTTCTTGTGGAATAAAATTAATGAATTAAATCTTTGGCAAAAATTTAATTTAAATAATACTTATAATTTTAAGGAATTATTAGAGGAACAAAATATTGGCAAAACGGATTCATGGGCAATTAGATGGTATGCATCCATGTTTTTACTAGGTAAATTAAATTTGTATCCAACTAAATCTCTAGTAATTAATATTGGGAATGATGGTTCTGGAATTCATAAGGATAAAAGAGATATTTCACATTTTCCAATTATTGAGCATTTGCAATTAAGTAAAATGGATGTATTAATTGGCACAAGAGAGGTAAATAAGGTGATTGAATATAGAAGAAATGAATTGCGAAGATTGAGAATAAAAAATAGCCTTTTAAAATTCAGGATAAATATTTTAGGAATCCCAAAGAAGATCAAGACTTTTGAAAGAACAAATTATTAGTTATTCATTATTTAGTCCCAAGAATTTATATGTTAAATTGAGGACTTGGGATCTACATAATTCCAATTTAAGATATTGGTATAATTTGCCTGCCATTGCTGCGGTTAATCAGATAATTTATCCTGATGCACAAATAGTTGTATATTTTTCTAAAGAAATTAAGAGCAATCCATTATACCCTTTTTTAAAGGATTTGAGTATTGCATTTAATGCCTTTGAAATTTTTGAATTAGATTTAGATTTTGTTAATACTGAGCCAACTTTGTGGAGATTTAAACCCATTTTTAATAATGAGGCAAATTTGGTTATAACAAGAGATTTGGATTCGCTGCCAAATGAGCAGGAAATAAAGGCAACCTATTATTTTATTCAAAACAAGGAATACGCCATTCAATCAATTAGAACCCATACAAATCATAAATGGCCCATTACAATAATTTTGGCTGGTTTAAGTGCATATAGACCTAGCCAAATTGGCGAGATTGCAAATTTGGATTTTGAAACTTTTTATCATTCAAAAAAGTCTGAATTGTATGGGGTGGATCAAAAGGTAATAATTGAATTACTAACAAGAGACAAGGATTTTACAAAAAATAAATTTTTAGATATTACACTTCAAAGTAGAAATCAAAAATTAGCCAAGCCTCTAATTCCTTGTATAAGCATTGCTGAAAAAAGTTATTCAAAAAAAATTAAGTTAACTCATATTCCGCAAAAACTCTTAGATCTTTTGAATGATGCTACAGCATGGGGAGGCGAACCAATTGATTTTCGAGGATCTTGCTTAAAGAAATTACTTGAAATTGATCATCCCATTATTCAAAAGTTGAACTCAGTAATTATGAATAGCTCTTCAGAGATTCAATCATTTTATAAACTTTAAAAATTAAAGCCTTATTAGATTTAAACGCAATCTAATTATGAAAACAAAAATAAAAGATAATTTACCCCTTATTTCCATTATTATTCCTAATTTCAATTACGGTCAATATTTAGAGTCAGCAATTTTGTCTGTTTTAAATCAATCGTATAAAAATTTTGAACTTATTATTATTGATGGCGGTAGCACTGATAATTCAATAGATGTTATTAAAAAATACAATAATCAAATCAAATTTTGGGTTAGTGAAAAAGACAGTGGACAGGCTAATGCAATTAACAAGGGTTTAGAGTTTGCAAAAGGAGATTATGTGGCCTATCTAAATTCAGACGATGCATATTTAGGAGATATTTTTTTAGAAATATTTAATAAAAGAAAGTTAACAGCTGATTTTATATACGGTGATGTGTTGATTGGTGAAAATATAGAAA
The DNA here is from genome assembly GCA_903927505.1 of uncultured Bacteroidota bacterium. Lineage (GTDB taxonomy): Bacteria > Bacteroidota > Bacteroidia > UKL13-3 > UKL13-3 > B1. The sequence continues at coordinate 30,554 of CAIYNF010000152.1, forward strand.
ATGCAAAAATATTAAGAAGCAAAGACAATCATTTGTTGTTGTCAAGTTTGATTTTATTTTTTTATCGTGCAAATTATATTATTCCATCTCAAAGTGTTTTTATTAAAAGGGAATTTCTTTTAAAATATGAAATTGCCTATTTAAATGAAAACCTACACTATTGCATGGATTTAGACTGGTACTGCAGAATAGCCATGGCAAATCCAAGTGTTAAAAGATATTCTAAATTGGGAAGTTTTTTTAGGTCTAATTCTTATACTAAAACTAAAAAGGATGGAGCTAAAATGAAAATTGAGGCACTCAAAATTGCCTATAAATTTTTACCTTATTTAAAAAAAATTGAAATTATTCAATTTTATAAATACAGATTATTTTCATTGGTTTTAAACGCAATCTATAGCAAAAAAATAAAATTGAATTTAATATTGCTATGCAAGATCTATAAGCGCATTGGGTTTATATGCTTAAGGGATAGAAGGTATCTTGGTTTATTTAAAGAGGTTTTTTAGGTTTCTAATTATGAATCCAGCTTTATTGCATAGGGTAAATTATCTACAACAATTATTTCGTTCAGCTCAAGTGGCAATTGTTGGAGGTTATCATTTTGGGAATTTGGGTGATATTGCTTTAGGTCGTAGTATCCAGGAATTTCTTGAGCAAAAAGATATATCATCTGATTTACAAACGATTTATAATTTGAAAAAATGGCCCAAAAGGGATTATGCTATTATTGGCGGTGGAGCTATTGGATATAAGACTTGCTTAAATGAAATTATTAAACAATATCCCTATAAATTTTCTAAAATTGCCTTTTTTGGAGTTGATTTTAATGAAGAAAAATATAGCTTAGAAATTATTGAAATGTTGCAAAAGGCAGCATTTATAAGCACTAGAAGTAAACTACAGGCTGAAAATTTAAGTTTTATTACAAATAGAAATGATATTGTTAATTTCCCGGATCTTAGTTTTTCTTATAGAATACCAGCTTTTGAATTAGCAAGAAATAAGACAATTAATGATTCGATTGGCAAAAGTCGCCTGATTATTAATATCCTTCCCTTATATGGTAAAATAATTAATAGCAAGGTTCAGCCTATTGACCAATATAGAAAGGAACGCCCTGATGTTTATGCAAATTTCGACTTAATACAAGCAAATTACTTGCGTTTAATTCATCTGAAGGTGGAAGAGGCATTAGATTTACATATGGAGGTGTTAAGTGTTCCATTCACACCTTTAGATAGGTTATATTCTCAAATAGTATTGAATAATAAATATGTTACACATCTAAATTATAATTCCAATCCTTCATTTATTCAAAAACTCTTTAGAAAAAATGATTTGGTAATTTGCACAAGATTGCATGCCACTATTTTTGCACTTAGAGCAGGATCAAAAATATTGCCAATTGCTTATGCAAAGAAAAATGAGGAATTATTAAAAGAGTTGACTTGGAATGAAAATGAATTTTATACAATTAAAGATTTAATAGATATTGATAATTACAATAAATTATATAGAAACACGGATGAATTCATTATAAGCAATTTCGAGAAATTGAGTTTAGAGGGATTAAATATTGGTTTTCAAAATTTACATATAAATGATTTAAATTAGATGCAGCCATTTATTTCAGTTATAATTCCAACCTTTAAAAGGGACATAGATTTATTGCATTGTTTAACGGAGCTTAATAAACAGTTGCATTTGGAGCTTAAAAATAATTTTGAAATAATAGTCACAGACGATGGACATTCCTTCGATTTGAAGAATGCATTAAATAACTCTTTTATTGATGTTAAATATTTGTTAGGGCCTCAGAAAGGTCCTGCAGCAAATAGGAATTTTGGCGCTCAAAATGCAATTGGTAATTGGCTTATTTTTTTGGATGATGATTGCATTCCACAAGACGGCTTTCTTTTGGCATATTTGGAGCTAATTAATAGCAGTAATTACAACGTAATAGAAGGTAAAACAATATCTAATCAACCGAAAAAAAGATATGATGAGGTTGCTCCAATCAATGAAAATGGTGGTAAACTTTGGTCATGTAATTTTGCCATAAAGAAAAATACTTTTTTTGAAGTTGGATGTTTCGATGAGAATTTCCTATTCGCTACCATGGAGGACATAGATTTGAAGAGTAGGTTGATTAAATTTGAAACATTGTTTTTTTGTTCAAATGCGATTGTGATACACCCGTGGCGAAGGAGAGTTGCTTTTGCTAATTTTAAAAATAGAATTAAATCGCAAAAGTATTTTATAAAAAAATCTAACACGAAAACTAACTTGAATTTTAAAATTGGGCGTCTTAAAATATTAATAGGTGACGCTGTTTTTGGATTTAAAAATTTAGCATCCTATTCCTTTCGTGGTTGGAAATGTTATATTGATAAATTGGTCTTTAATTTTATCCTAATTTTTATTTAAGTATGTATTTTTATTTTCAGATAATTTTTGTTTTAAAAAAATATATTAATCGGTTTTTTGGAGCTTTTAGAAAATTTGGGTATCAAATTTCGGGACTTAAAATTGGTAAAAATACTTTTTTGCCCAAGGTAGATATGGTTTGGCCTCATCAAGTAACAATTGGTTTTGATTGTAAATTAGAGAATGATATATCATTTAAATATGACGGTATAAATAGTCCTGGCCCCTCAATTATTATTGGAAATAATGTTTTTATCGGTAAAAATGTTGAATTTAATATTCGCTCAAAAATTGAAATAGGCTCATTTTCACTAATTGCTTCAGGTGTTAAATTTATTGATCATGACCATGGTTTTGAAATAAATAAGTTTATAAAATTTCAAAATAGCACCAATTCACCTATAAAAATTGGTGAAGATGTTTTGATTGGAGCAAATTCAATCATCTTAAGTGGCGTTACAGTTGGGAATGGTGCAATAATTGGTGCTGGTGCTGTATTAAAAAATAATGTAGGAGTAAATGAAATATGGGCAGGTGTTCCGGCGAAATTAATTGCATATAGAAATTGAAAATTGCAATTGTATTAGGCTGTCTTGAACCTAGAAAAAATGGTGTAGCAGATTATTCATTTGTCCTTGCAAATCAATTGCAAGAATTAGGTCATGAGATCATGTTGGTATCAATTAATGATCCATATATTGATAAATTAACAAGATTTAATTATGAAGTATTAACTATTCCTAAAATAAGAATTTCGGATTCATTAAGTGATTTAGAAAGAAAAGAAATAATTACAAATCACATCAATTTGTTTTCCCCAGATATAGTTAGTATTCAGTTTGTTAGTTATTCCTTTCATAAAAAGGGAATACCATATAATTTGGCCAATTTATTTAGTGGTATTATTAATTTAAATGCGCATATTCATTTTCATGAACTTTGGATTGAAGAGGGAAAATTATGGAATATTAAAAATATCCTGTTGGGATTAGTTCAAAAATTAACTATTTATAAATTTATTAAATCTATTAATCCATTTTCAATAACTACGAGTATTCCCTATTTTTCTCAAATGCTATTTTCTTTAAATAATGTAGAGATTTTGCCTTTATTTGGTAATATTTTAAAGGAAGAATTTTCATGTAATCAGTTATTAATTGATACCTCAAAATTTACAATTGTTGTATTTGGTAACCTAACTACAAAAATAAATGAATTAGAAAATCAGTTAATTAGGTTGAAAAATCTAGTTGAAAGAGAAAATCTCGAAATCTCAATAAAATTTATTGGGAATATTAAAACCTACAAAACAAAGTCTTATAGTTTATTCGTTAAATATTTTGGGAATGAGTGTATTCAGCATTATGGAGAGTGTTCCAATCAAACTATTTCACTTTTGTTTCAAACCGCAAATCTTGGAATTTCAAGAGCAGACTATAAGTATTTAGGTAAAAGTGGTTCATCTATGGCTATGTTAGAGCACGGTTTGCCATTGTTGATTAGGGGAAACAGACCTAATGAATATTTAAATATTTTTTTACAGCAATTTAATAATCAATTGCTTTATTTCTCAGATTCAACATATAGTTTACCCCCCAAAGGGCATCATAATAACAGGCAGAAAGAAATTGCGCAGCAATTTATTTCTATCATAAATAAACATAATATTGCTTAAATTGAATCATTATTATCAAATAGAAGGCTTATTAAGAAATAACATTGGTGATGTGATTCAAGGTTTGGCAGCAAAGCAGTTTTTGAATAGTAATGCGCTTGCTTTAGATAGGGAAAATCCTAAACCAGAAAATGAAAATGATGGGCTACTTATAGGAAATGGGTGGTACCAACATAATTTTGAAAATTTCCCACCTCCATTAAATATAAAACCATTTTATATTTCTATTCATATTGCTAAGAGTGAATTTTTGCATTCAAGTAGCATTAGGAATCACTTTAAATTTCATGAACCAATTGGTTGTAGAGATTATAAAACCCTTTGGTTATTTAGAGCTTTTGGGATTGCTGCCTATTATTCAGGGTGTCTTACACTTACTTTTGAGAATAGTTGTAAGGATATCTTAAAAACTTCAAAGGTGTTGTGGGTAGATAATATAGACCATAAAATTCCAAAAAATATTGAAGATAAATTAAATGAACTTTTTCCTCTTGGAATTACCAAAATAAGCCACGATCCAATTGAAATCAATGCAAGTTTTAAGTATTATGTAACCCAAAATGAGACTTTGGTGGCTGAGTTATTTGAAAATTACAAGAAAGCTTCACTCGTGCTTACAAGTAAAATTCATTGCGCAATTCCATGTTTAGCTATGGGAGTACCAGTTATTTTAATACATCCAAATCCAAAGGATCCTCGCCTAGATTTGATTAGACAAATTGGACATATAATTAGCTATGATGATTTATTAACTTTGAATAAATTACCATCTCTAGAAATAAATAAGAGAAAATTAAATTTTCTTAGAAAACGTATGATTTTCCTGACTAAAAAGGCCGTAGAATCTAATAAAAATCCATTTCAAAATCCAGATTCTCCAAAATTATTTTTCCAGGCCTTTTATTTTAAATTAGTAAGTAGGCTGTTTCATTTTTTTGTAGTATTAATTTGGAGCTTGAAAATTCAAAGAACCAAATTGACACGAATACTTGGTATTAATTTTTTAAATAATTCATTTTGAAAAAAAAGAAGGTTTTAATTTTTGTTCCAAGACTTTTAGAAAGAGGAGGTATAGAAAGCCATCTGAAAGAATTATGTTTTCAATTCAAGGGGGCAGCATATGAACTTTCTATTTTGGTATTGGATAATCAATCTAGTAAGGAGACCCAAACTTGTTATAAAGCAATTTGCAGCAATACTTGGTTTATTCAGGCTAATTTATCCATATTAAGGTGGCTAATGTTTTTTAAAATATTGCCTAAGCTTTGGATAAATAAATTTGATATCTTTTATTCTAATGGTCAAGGTAATAGCATTTTACTTTTAAACCAGTTATTTAATAAAAAACTTAAGTGGATTCATCACCATCACACCACTGGTGATTACTTAGATAAGAAGGCTTGGTCGAATTCCTATTTTCAAACATTAAAAAAATGCGATGTTCTTATTGCCTGTACAGAGGTTTCAACCAATAGTCTGTCTGGAATTCTTCAAAGAGAAGTTGTACATATTTCTTGCTTTTCTCGGGAAATTATTTTAAAAAATCAATCCCATTCTAATAGCCCATTTCGTCTCGGATATTTTGGAAGATTGATTAAAGAAAAAGGAATAGATTTATTGGCCCAAATGTCTACTGATAAGGATTTTGAAGATATTGAGTTTCATATTTGGGGAGATGGTAAATCTTATCCAATTAGTTATTTTAATTCTTTTAGTAATTTATTTTATCATGGTAGTTTTCAAGGGGAAATAGAATTAACTGAGGTTTTAAATTATATAGATGCTTTGATTTTAATTTCCACGCATCCTGAAGGTTTGCCAATAAGTTTATTAGAGACAATGGGCAGTGGAAAGCCATGGATAGCATCCGATATTGGAGGGATTGTGGAGATTTCAATTGATTCTAAATTGAATTATCTACTTTCTAGGGATATTGATTATGAAAGTCTTAAAATCCAGGTTTTAGACTTTATTAACCAAGTAAAAGACCGGCCAGGTTTGAACCAAAATCAAATTCAGTTCTATAAGCAGCATTATTCTTCTAGTTATTTAAATTCCTGTTGGGAAAATATTTTCGCAAAAATTTAACATGTTGATTTTATCTCACCCAACTGGAAATGAATTTGTTCGCTATGCATTGCGAGGATTGCTTGATGAAAATTATTTACATCAATATTATACAAGTATAGCCTGTTTTGAAGGCGATTTGTTATTTAATTTAGGCCAATTTAAACAGCTTTCTGAATTGAGAAAAAGAGTTTATGATAATTCTTTAAAAGGGAAAATTAAAACAAGTTCCTATGACGAATGGATGAGACAACTTGCCATAAAAATTGGGGCTAAATCTCTTTTTAAGCACGAATTTGGTAGGTTTTCAGTAGATGCCGTTTATCGAAAGCATGATTTATTTGTAGCTAAAAATATCCGGTTCAATAGAAATAGGAATATAAATGGTGTTATAGCTTATGAGGATGCGGCCCAAAGTACTTTTCAAGTTGCAAAAGAATTGAATTTGACCCGTTATTATGACCTATCTATAGGTTATTGGAAGTATGCAAAAACCATTTTAGAACTAGAAAAGGAAAGAAACCCTGCTTATGCCTCTACTTTAACTGGTTTATTTAATTCAGATGAAAAATTAGCTAAAAAAGATTCTGAATTGGCATTATCTGATCACATTATTGTGGCAAGTCAATTTACCAAAGAAACTCTTTCTGCTTATAATGGTAAATTAAGTCCAATAAGTGTTATTCCCTATGGTTTTCCTCCTGTGAGTGATAATTATAAAATTAAATCAGATTTGCCAATTGTTCCATTAAAATTATTATTTGTAGGAGGTTTAACCCAGCGAAAAGGAATTGCCGAAGTATTTGAAGCAGTGAAAGGTTTTAAACAGCACATTGAACTAACTGTAATTGGTCGTAAAACTGGATTTGATTGTCCAATATTGGATCGTGAATTATTAAAACACAGATATATTCCTAGTCTAAACCACAAGCTAATTTTAGAAGAAATGGCTAATCACCATGTTTTGATTTTTCCAAGTTTATTTGAAGGCTTTGGAATGGTTATTTCTGAGGCAATGTCTCAAGGAACTCCAGTAATAACTACTAAGAGAACCGCAGCGGCTGATTTTATTGAACATAAAAAAAATGGATGGCTGGTTGAACCAAACAATGTAGATCAAATAAAAACAATTATTTCTGAGTTACTAATTTCTCCTAATTTAATTAATGAAATAGGAGTGGCTGCCCAAAATACCGCTAGAAACAGGCCTTGGAGTATGTACTCAAAAGAAATGGCAGCATTTACAATTAACAATATTTAGATGAATTTAATAAAACGAAACTTTGGCCTTGATTTAATGCGCTGTTTTGCAATTTCTTTTGTATTATTAGCTCATTTTGCAAGTAAGCTTGAATCAATAGGTTTTTGGGGTGTTGAATTGTTTTTTTCATTAAGTGGGTTTTTGATTGGAAAAATATTGTGGCAAAATTTAATTTTTAGTAGCGAATATTCATGGAAACAAATTGGACGTTTTTGGAATAGAAGGTGGTGGAGAACTCTCCCAAATTATTTTTTATTTCTATTAATGATGGTGATTTTTAAATGGACAAGAAATGGAGAGTTTCCTTTAGATGTTTTTATAAAAAGCCTTTTATTTTTGCAAAATTTTTTAAATAGAGAAGTTGAGTTTTTTAGCGTTTCATGGAGTTTATGTATTGAGGAATGGTTTTATTTAATTTTTCCAATTATTTTATTCTTGTTTAATAAATTGAAATTAAGTAAAGAAAATGTTTTTGTTTACGCCAATTTGTTAATTATATTGTTTTCGTTTTTGAGTAGATTTTATTTTATATCAACTGGCGTTGGACATAATTTAAGAGGTATTACCTTAGCTCGTTTAGATGCAATTTCTTATGGGGTATTAATTTCTTTCTATGCCATGAAGTATTCTGGAAATAAAACCTTTTTAAAAATTTGCGGAATTATTGGTTCATTATTATTGGTGTTTTGTATTTATTTACTTTATTTTTCCAATATTAGTTATGAAGTATTAAGAAGTGGCCAAGGAATTTTATTTATTGCACCACTTGCTTTTGCATGTATACTGCCAATTATTGAAAAGTTTAAAAGCCCTATTTCAAATGATAGGATGATAGGTCAATTTGTTCTAAACATAAGTTTATGGTCTTATTCAATTTATCTTTGCCATATACCAGTTATGTTTATTACTTATGAACTTTTAGCTAATTATAGGGAAACTATGGAAGGGAACTTGGCTTCCAAAATTATTGGACTAATTTTCACAATTTTAATTTCAGCATTTATTTTTAGAATGTTTGAAAATCCTTTAACCTCCAGAAGAAAACCAAATTTGTAATTTGGAGGTAAATAATTTACATATTTCCCAAAAACAAAATAATTTTAAGGCAATTAAAATTGGGATATGGTTGTACTTTTTATTGCTAATATTTGAAGGAGCCCTAAGGAAATGGTTTCTTTCTGAATTTGCCAACCCTATTTTATTGATAAGGGATCCACTTGCCATATGGCTTATTTTACAAGCCTATAGAAACAAAATTTCTTTTATCAATAATTTTTTATTTTATATTTTAGCAATTACAATTATTTCTTTTGTAATTACTTTGTTTTTTGGACATGGTAATTTTTGGGTCGATTTATACGGTGCTAGAATTTTTATTATTCATTTTCCATTAATTTTTATTATTGGAAAGGTATTTACCAAAGAGGATGTTGTTTTAGTTGGCAAATGCCTTTTATGGTTGTCAATTCCTATGGCAGTTTTAATTATTGCTCAGTTTTTTAGTCCGCAAACTGCATGGGTAAATAAAGGCGTTGGTAATGATACAAATGGAGGTGGGTTTAGTGGTGCTATGGGCTATCTTAGGCCACCAGGAACCTTTTCTTTCACCAGTGGAACTAGTTCTTTCTTTTGTTTGGTTGGCGTATTTGTTTTCTATTTTTGGGCTGTTTCTTCTGAAATATCTGGTTTATTACTTTTAGTTTCTTCCATTGCTTTATTTATATCCATACCATTTACAATAAGTAGAAGTTTAGTCTTTCAAATTTTAATCACATTTGGTTTTGTGCTTTTTGGTTTAAATAGATTAAAAAGTGAAAAGTCAAAGGCATTCATTTTTGTATTGTTTGTAATTTTTTTATTATTTGCTTTAAGCTCTTTTGATTTTTTTTCTACTGGAATTGAGGTATTTAAAACAAGATTTGATAGAGCAAATGAAGCAGAGGGAGGTATAGAATCTGTTTTTTTAGACAGGTATTTGGGTGGGATGATTAATGCTTTGTATAATTCCATGAATCAACCATTTTTTGGTTTAGGACTCGGTTATGGTACAAATGTGGGTAGCACCATTTTGACAAATAAAGCTGTTTTTCTTATTTCAGAAGGGGAATTGGGTAGATTAATTGGTGAATTTGGTCCGCTCTTTGGAATCATCTTAATTATTTTAAGGCTATCCATTACCGCCCGCTTATGTCGTTTTGCATGGAAATCATTGAGAAATCAAGATATTTTACCATGGATAATTTTGTCCTATGCCATTTTCATTTTTCCTCAGGGTGGATTATCCCAGCCAACTTCTTTAGGATTTTGTGTATTGGTGATGGGATTATTAATTGCTTCTTTAAAAACTTTTCAATTAAGTGGTAGAAAGGATTCCATTGAATAATATTAAGATAATATTAATTGCCAACTATTCAAAGGATAATCAGGAAAGCATGAATAGGTTTGCCCAAGTTTTATATGACAAATTAAAGGAGGATTGCCATGAAATTGAAATTTGGAGACCAATTTATTTGTTTGGGTTTTTTATTAAAAGTAATCATTCAAATTTGGGTAAATACCTGGCATATATTGATAAATATGTATTTAGTTTTGTGATTTTTTTTATCAGGGCTAAGTTGCAACTATTAATTTATCCCAAAATTGTTTTTCATATTTGTGATCATTCAAATGCTGTTTACATTAAATTATTTGGGGTTAATAGAACTTTAATTACTTGTCATGATGTACTGGCCATTAAAGGGGCATTTGGACATAAAGATGCATATTGTCAATCAAGTAAATTTGGCAAATTGCTGCAGAAATGGATTTTATTTAATCTATCAAGAGCAAATCATATTGCATCCGTTTCAATAAATACCAGAAAGCAATTAGAAAATTTAACAAATAGGCAATATTTAAAGGTAATTCACAATGGTTTAAATGCACCATTTAGATTGCTAAAAAGCAATGAAATTGCTGAATTGAGACATTTAGTGCCAAAGGGAAAATACCTTTTGCATGTTGGTTCAAATTTGTACAGGAAAAACAGAAGTCTATTGATAAAATTATTGAATGAATTTGGGGCAGATTTTGATGGAGTTTTATGTCTTGCAGGTAAAGGACCTGATGAGCAATTAAAAGCTCAAATAATTTTGGCAGGGCTTGAAAATAAGGTTCTTATTATTGAAAAACCTTCCCATGAGTACCTTAATTTATTATATAATTGTTGTGAAGCCTTCATTTTTCCATCTTTTTCGGAGGGTTTCGGATGGCCAATTATTGAAGCGCAAGCATGCGGTGCACCTGTAATTTGTTCAAATATCAATCCCTTTATTGAGATTACACATGGAAGTGCATTGCTTGCTAATCCTCATGATGTAATTGAATTTAAAAATCAATTATTACAACTTGATAATATTTCTTATAGAAACAAACTTATAGCCAATGGTATTTCTAATAGCAGAAATTATACTATAGAGAAAATGGTTGGCGCGTATAAAAATTATTACGAAGAAATTTTAAATTAATGAAAAACATAATTAAGGGCATTATTGTAGTTTTACCATGGCCCATTAAAAGGATTTTTCTACAATTGTTTTTTGGGTATGAATTGCACCCAAACTCAAAGATTGGTTTTAGTTGGATTTATCCCGACAAATTGATTATGGAAAAAGACTCAAAAATAGGGCATTTAAATGTAGCCATTCATTTGCATTTAATTCATTTGAAGGCAGGGGCAACAATAAATAGAAGTAATTGGATAACTGGATTTTCAATTAAAAATAGCAGTAAACACTTCCAACATCAATTGAATAGAAATCCTCAACTAATTTTAGACGAGCAATCCGCAATTACAAAGCAACACCATTTAGACTGTACCAATAGTATATACATTGGTAAGTATACAACAATCGCTGGTTATCAGTCCCAATTTTTAACCCATAGCATAGATATAGAAAAAGGTATCCAAGATTCTGAACCTATAAAAATTGGTTCCTATTGTTTTGTAGGTACAAATGTTGTTATTTTAGGTGGCGCGGCATTGCCAGATTATTCTGTTTTGGGGGCAAAATCATTGTTAAATAATAAGTATTTAGAGCTCTATTCCTTTTACGGAGGTGTACCAGCGAAATTCATAAAATCCCTGCCAAAAAATAGCGCCTATTTTTTGCGCAATTCTGGTTTTGTTTATTAATGAAAAATTTGAAACTTTTGCGTATCATTTCTTCTATGGACCCTTCAACAGGTGGACCTCCAATGGGGATTTCATATGTTAATGAGGCTCTAAAAGGAATTGGGATTGATACTACCATAGTTTGTTTAGATGATCCAAATGCGGAATTTATACAGAAGTCAGCGTTAAATCTTATTGCACTTGGCAAATCTAAAGGCCCATGGCAATTTAATGCCGCATTGGGCCAATGGTTGAATATAAATTTGAAAAATTATGATGTTTCAATAGTACATGGTCTTTGGCTTTATACTAGTTTTAGTTCAATTAGAGCTTTTAAAAAGCTTATTAGAGCCAATTCTGAGATACAATATAAAATATTTCTTATGCCTCATGGGATGTTAGATCCCTATTTTCAAAATTGGGCGCATAGAGGAATTAAGCCATTGAGGAACTTTTTATATTGGCATTTTATTGAAAAATACAACGTGAAAAATTATAGTGGGTTGTTTTTTACATCTGAATTGGAATTAAATTTGGCGCGGGATACATTCAATGGCTATAAGCCCCAAAATGAATATATGGTTGGGTATGGGCTTAAAATTCCAGCAATTGATAAGGTGAAAAATATTCCCAAATTAAAAGAAGATTACTTTTTATTTCTGGGTCGAATTCATCCTAAGAAAGGGATTGAAATTTTATTAAACGCCTATGAAAAAATAATAGCTGAAAATCAAATTATTTTGCCTTCTCTATTAATCGCTGGGCCTGGTTGGAATTCTAAATATGGTGAAGATTTGAAAAAGAAAATTTTATCTAATGTTCATCTAAAAAACAAAATAATTTTAAAGGACGCTCTTACTGGCACAGAAAAATGGCAATACTTAAAACAGGCAAAAGCCTTAATTTTATATAGTTATCAAGAGAATTTTGGATTGGTTGTTGCTGAATCTTTAGGAATGGCAACACCTGTAATTGTTTCAAAAGCAGTAAATATTTATGAATTAATTGATAATTATATGGCTGGCTTTAGCGGCGAATTAAATTTAAACGAACTTGTAAATATCCTTCGCAATTTTCAAAGTTTATCTTTAAATGAATATGTTCAAATGAAAGAAAATGCCAGAAAACTCTACGATAATCAATTTGAACCAAATACATATTCCCAAAGATTAAAAGATTTTTTGGTTAATTAAACAAATAGATAATTTTGGAAAACGCATTAAATTTCACCTTGTTGTTAACTGCTTGTATTGAGCCAAAGCAATTTATAAAATCAGTTAAAAGAAGTGACCCTTACGTTAGGTTAAATGATTACAAAATAGCACTAACTAAATGGTTGCATCATAAGGATGAGCGTATAACAAAGATAATTTTTGCAGAAAATTCTGGATTCCCTCTTGATGAAATTATGCAAATCTTTAAGCACCAAAATATATACAATAGAGAAATTTTAGTAATTCAGGAAATTGCAAAAAATGCTCCGGCAGAATTTCATTATGGATATAATGAAATTGAATTGATTCAAGATGTTATTTTCAAGCATTTGTCCAATAATAAAAACGAGTTTATAATAAAGGTAACTGGAAGAATATTTTTTCCTTCCATAAGCAAATTGTTAAACAAGTTTCATGCTGAAATGCTTTTTATTGCTGACTCTAGGAAAATTAAATTCCTATCTTATAATAGAAATTATGTGCTAACTAATTTGTTTGTCTGTAATGTTGATTTTTTCAAAAATTATTTAACAAATATTTCTGAAGTTATGCGTGTTAATGGAATCAAACATTTAGAAACAGTTTTTATGTATGTTTTATTTCCATTGTACCTTAAAGATCCAATGAAAATAAAATTAAGGTTTCCTGTTAATATTGACCCAATTGGCATTGGCGCTCATTGGAATGTGAATTACCAATCTTTCACTAAAGTCATTGGTTCAACAATTCGCGGCATCGCAAGAAAATTTATCTCTCAAATTTGGTTATGAAAAATAATATTAATCAAAATACACATGTTGGTGCATCATTTTCATTGAGAAATAAAATAGCAAGAACCGTTTGGAATATTTTCTATGTATTATTTTTTAGGTATTCTTTACGGCCATTTCATGCCTATAGAAGGGTTGTTTTAAAGCTATTTGGGGCTAAAATTGGGAAGGGAGTGCATGTTTATCCTTCAGTTAAAATTTGGGCGCCATGGAATCTTGAATTAGGTGATTATTGCGGAATTGGAGATGAGGTTAACTTGTATTCTCAGGGAAAAATTAAAATTGGATCCTATTCCGTTGTTTCTCAAAATTCCACCCTTTGCACTGGCACACATGATTATGAAAATTTTGGTTTTAGGTTAATTACGAAGCAAATTACCGTTGAGAGTTTTGTGTGGATTGCTGCTGAGGTGTTTATTCATCCTGGGGTTACTATTGGCGAAGGATGTATAATTGGTGCAAGGTCTGTAGTAATTAATGATATGGAGGGAAATGCAATTTGTTCTGGTTTTCCTTGCATTAAAATTAAGTCGATACAAAGAAATAAATAATGTCCAATAGTTTAACGATAGCAATTCCTACAAAAAACAGTGCTGAAAGAATTGTAAAATGCATTCAATCTATTGGAAATAATTTTGCAATTGAAATAGTTGTAATCGATTCTCAAAGTACAGATAAAACCGCCGAAATTGCCATAGAATTAGGTGCTAAGGTATTACAATTTCATTGGAATGGGAAATACCCCAAAAAAAGGAATTGGTTTTTAATGGAAAATACGCCAAAAACAGATTGGATATTATTTTTAGATGATGATGAAATACTTACAGAAAAATCTAAGCTAGCTATTACAAAGGCAATTTCCCAAACTGGAATTAATGCTTTTTGGTTAAATTACAGTGTTTATAATAGTGATAAGAAATTAAATTGGGGATACCCTTTAAAAAAACTAGCATTATTTAAAACAGATGCTGGTTTTTTCGAAAAAATAGAGGAAGACTTTTGGAGTAGTTTAGATATGGAAATACATGAGCATCCAATTATAAATGGTCCAATTGGCAGTATTAAGGAGAAATTAGAACATAAAGTAAATTTTAATGAACCTGGTTGGCAACATAAACATTTGGAGTATGCTAAATGGGAGGCCAAGCGATTTTTAAATCTTTCAAGCAATAATAAGGATCTAACAATTTTGCAAAAAATTAAATATACCATATTAAAATCTCCGGCGGCTGGTTTCTTTTTTTTCCTGGGGTCCTATATTCTTTTAGGTGGTTTTATGGACGGGAAAAATGGACTAAAATACGCTTACCACAAGGCATGCTATTTTAATTGGGTATATAAAGCAATACAACGTGAAAAGTATATTGGATTCGAAAAAAAATAAAAGTGCTTTAATTATTGGAATTAATTTTGCTCCTGAAATTACTGGAATAGGCAGATACACCGGTGAAATGGTGAAGTGGCTTTGTAATAAAAATGTTAATTGTACTGTAATAACAGCATATCCATATTATCCGCAATGGCAAATACAAAAGCCATATAAAAACAAGTTTTATTTAAAAGAAATTTCAGAAAATGGGAAATTAATAGTTTATAGATGTCCTATTTATGTTCCTAAAAAACCCAATGGTTTAAATAGGATATTATTAGATTTAAGTTTTTTTATTACGGCATCATTTGTTGTTCTATTTTTATTAGCAAGGCCAAAAATTAAACAGATTTATTGCATTGCACCGCCATTTCATACCGGATTACTGGGTATAATCTATAAATTTTTTAAGGGGGGGGTATTAAATTACCATATACAGGATTTACAAATTGAAGCTGCAAAAGAATTGAAATTGATTAAAAGTAATTTCTTAATCAAATTTCTAAGTTCAATTGAATACTTTATTCTTAGAAAGTCTTCCAATATTAGTACTATAAGTAGATCAATGGCTTTTTTGATTGAAAAAAAGGTTGACAAAAAAATTGTTATTTTTCCAAATTGGGTTGATTGTTCTAGGTATTATCCTATCATAAATATTGAACACATAAGGAATAAATATGGCTTTACCAAAGAACAGAAATTAATTGCTTACGCAGGGAGTATTGGAGAAAAGCAAGGAATTGAACAAATAATTTTGCTGGCAAAACATTTTAGAAACCATAAAAATTGGGTTTTTATAATTGTAGGTTCAGGCCCCATTATAATTACGATTAAAAAATTGGCAGATGCCGAAAATCTCATTAATATTCAATTTCTTCCAATTATAGACGAAGAATGTTTTAATGATTTTTTGAATATGGTTGATATTCATTTGGTTTTACAAAAAAGGGGGACTTCCAATTTAGTAATGCCA
>CAIYNF010000153.1 GCA_903927505.1 uncultured Bacteroidota bacterium
AAAGGAAATGTAAACAGCCCCTTGGCTTATGATATGTTGCAAGGTTTGAGCATTGGTCAAAATGAATTATGGAGTCTTAACCTGCAACAACGCATTGGGCAGAATTTACAAATTAACATGTCTTACGAAGGCAGAAAATCTGGTTTGATTCCTGTTATTCATACAGGTAAAATGGAAGCACGCTACCTGTTTTAAAATTCAATTTTTTCTTTCGGTGTTTGGTTTTTATCTGATTCTAACCAATACATAAAAAGCTTGTATCCTATAGATAAAATAATAGCTCCAGTAAATAGTCCAAAGAATCCAGACAACATAAAACCACCCAATACGCCTATAAATATTACGAGCATGGGCACTGGTGCACCTTTCCCCAATAAAATTGGTTTTAAGATGCCGTCAAGCAATGCTACACCAATAAAGTAAATTGTCCAAAGGCTGGCAAACATAAAGGTGTTGGTTTCAAACATGAAAATAACTGTGCCTATTAAAATTGGAACCGGACCTATTTGTACAATGGATAAAACAAAACAAATAAGCGTCCAGATGGCAGCATGTGGGATGTCTGCTAAATAAAAACCTATGCCCGCCAATAGCGATTGAATAAAGGCTACACCCAATATGCCTTTTACCACTTTTCTAATGGTTTGAACCGATAGGTGAATATAAGTTGGACCATCGGCACCAATAATTCTATTTGAAATTTCGGATGAAACATTGTTTCTATTTCCCATGGCCAAGAAAAATCCAGCAAGAATAATGGCAAAAATAATTTTGAGTAAACCCAAGCTGCTACCTATAATTAATTCGGCTGCACCTTTAGAGAAATCAATTACCTGACTTTGGTATTTATTAATAAATAAATCTAAATGACTGGTTAATTCGGTGAGTAATTCGTTGAGTTTGTTTCCAATAATTGGTAATTGTTTTATAAACTCAGGAACTACAAAAGGGGTAAAATTACCTTGTTCAAATTCGCGTTTCCATTCTATGATTACCTGAACTACTGAATTAATAAAGGCTATGGCAGGAACCAAAACCAACGATAACAATAAAACGGTAATGATAAATGCCGCCCAAGCAGATTTTATTTTTAGTTTTTGTTCAAAAATTTCTTGAACAGGATTTACAGCTACAGCAATAATGAGTGCCCACAATACAGGCATAATAAAAGGCGAAACAATTTCAAAACACCAGAAGATAAGTCCAAATACCAATAGCATTCTAAGGGTAATATCAAATGCTTTGGCTGTAAAAATCTTTTCCTTATTATCTTCCATTTTGTGTTTTGCTTACGCTACAATATTTACAATTTTACCTTTAACAATAATTATTTTCTTAGGTGCTTTTCCTTCGAGCCATTTAACAATCAACTCATTCTTTAATACTGTTTCTTCCATTATTTTTTGGTCGGCATCTAATGAAAACTCAATATTGGTTCGGTGCTTACCATTAATAGAAATTGGGTAGGAGAAGCTGTCTTCAATTAAATAGGCTTCATTAAATTTTGGGTAAATGGCCTTACTTACGCTTTCTGTTTCGCCCAAAAATTCCCATAATTCTTCAGCTATATGCGGCGCATAAGGAGAAAGCACCACCATTAATTCTTTTAAAATACTTTTCTTGTTGCATTTCAAATCGCCCAATTCGTTTACGCAAATCATAAAGGTACTTACAGAGGTATTGAAAGAGAAATTCTCAATATCTTCTGCAACTTTTCTAATGGTTTTGTGCAAGGTTTTTAGTTCTGCTTTTGTTGGTTTATCTTCGCTGATGCTTAATTCTCCGTTGGCATCAAAAAACAAGCGCCATAATTTTTTCAAGAAACGTTGAACACCTTCAATTCCTTGCGTGTTCCAAGGTTTGCTTTGTTCCAAAGGTCCTAAAAACATTTCATACAAACGCAAGGTGTCGGCACCATATTGGGCAACAATAAAGTCTGGTGTAACCACATTGTATTTAGATTTCGACATTTTTTCTACTTCCCATGTGCAGA
>CAIYNF010000154.1 GCA_903927505.1 uncultured Bacteroidota bacterium
CCAATCTGGGCTAATGATAGGAAAATTAGATAAAATCTTCTGAATGAGCTCCAAACCTGGTTTGTTTCTACCAGAACTGATGTGGGTAAGAACAGGTAGGGAAATATCTAAAGCCAATGCAAAAGCACTTTTACTTAATTTCATTGCTTCCATCACACTTAACACACGTTTATTTAACTCATCCATTTAATGTACTGATATATAAGGGTAATTAACTATTGTTAACCAAGACAAGTACAAATGTAAACAATAAAGAACAATTGTAAAGTGCCTACTTAACATTTGTATGAAATAGTGGTAAAACCAATGCTTTACATATGTTTAACCAATAGTTTGACAAACAATACATTACTTAAGTAAGATTAGCCTATAAAATACATTTGTTTACTTACTAAAAATGAGCTTAACAACGGTAATTATGTCAGTAAACAAAACAATTCACCCTCCTATTGCTTTATACTATCATGAAAGCTAAAACACTCGTTTACCAAACAGAAATTCTTCGACCATTAGCGGAGGTATTTGATTTCTTCAGTAAAGCAGAAAATTTAAACGAGCTCACTCCTCCTAACATCCAATTTAAAATAATAAGTCCATTGCCCATTCCCATGTTCCCCGGACAAATTATTAAATACCGAATAAAGCTATTTGGGGTGCCCTTTAATTGGAAAACTGAGATTGAAGCATGGGATGCACCAAACCAATTTGTTGACAAGCAATTGAGCGGTCCTTATACTACCTGGCACCACACCCATACATTTAAGGAGGAAAATGGTAAAACCTTCATGACAGATACCATTCATTATCAGTCGAAAGGATGGATATTTGCATCTTTTCTTCATTGGGCCTTTGTAGATCGGAATGTGAAAGAGATATTTGCTTACCGAGAAAAAAGATTAAATGAACTCTTCCCAAACAAATAGCTCCATCAAAAAATGCGAGCATTGCCTAAAATGGACCGATGGCGAAAAAGCTTTTTGCGAACATTGTGGTGAAATTTTAGACAAAAAATACAGAGAAGAGCGCGCCGAGCTTGAAAAAGAGCAAAGTGAAGGAACGCCGTTTATGAAACGGGTTCAATTGAAACAAGCCAAAAACAGCTTCTTTTGGAAATTGGTGGAGAAATCATTGCAAAGCGGACAAATGCTTTTAATTGCATTTTTTATCATTATTACCATTATTTTGGCTTTAATGCCTGGTTAAATGAAATCTTGGGGATTTTTATTACTCCTGTTTCTATTATTAATTGAAAAATGCTGGCAATGGTTTGCCTTTCCTGCCGGAATTATTGCTTCTTATGCCGATGATTTCCTACTAATTCCTTTGGTGATGGGCGCTGCGCTTTGGGTTCAACAGAAATACATTTCGCCAAAATTTGTTTATTCAATTCTGCAAATTTTTATAATTTGGTTTGCTTGCTGCCTTATTTTTGAAGGCTTATTCCCAATCTTATGGTCCGCATATACCAGAGATCTATGGGATTTTGGCGCATATGCTTTAGGTGCATTCTATTTTTATTTACTACTAAATTATCCAGCAGTAAAAATTAAATCGTAGTGGAAGCTTATTTCAGCCTTAGGAGCCAAGGCCATGATACCTTCTTTTTCACCGATATTGCCTGTAAAACCAACTGAATCGGCAATTCCGAGCCAAGGCTCAAGGCAAATAAATTCTTCCTGTCCAGGTTTTGTCCAAATGCCCATAAAAGGAAATCCTTCAAAATTCAATTGTATGCTGTATTTACTGTCGGTTCGAACCAATTTAAGCCATTTACTTTTTAAATTTTTTAAGACTAAGGCATCTTTTTCAAACAAGGAATTGCTAAGGGGCAATAAATTCCCATTTGCTTGCACCCTTTCCGTTTTGCCAGTAAATAAACCATCCTGTAACAAATGCCTTTCAAAAACTTCTTCTTTCTCAAATTGAATGGCAAATTGATTTAATTGTGAAATGGGCAAGTTAAATCCAGGATGCGCACCCAAGGAAAAATACATATTCTCCTCCCCCATATTTATCACCTTATGTTCAGTACGAAGTGTACTATCATTTAGGTAATATGAAGTGAAGAACCTGAACTCATAAGGGTATTTAGCGAGTGAGACATCAGAGGAGCTGAGCATCAATTGAATTAAATCTGTATACATTTCAATGGGCTCAAACAATTGGTCGCGGGCAAATCCATGTTGACTCATTTCAAAATATTT
The DNA here is from genome assembly GCA_903927505.1 of uncultured Bacteroidota bacterium. GTDB lineage: Bacteria > Bacteroidota > Bacteroidia > UKL13-3 > UKL13-3 > B1. The sequence continues at coordinate 2,205 of CAIYNF010000154.1, forward strand.
GTCTTCAATTTTCAATTGATTATTGTTTAGCTTTCCAACTATTGGAAACAAAACGGGTGCATGTCTGTTCCAAATTTTTGGATCGGCCTGCCACATAAATTCAAAATTTGAAGCGGTATCTTTAACAGAAATTAATTCTGCTCCATTCTCGGATATTTCAACAATTAATTTTTCTGATTGCAATCTATGTTTGTTAATCATGAGCAGGTGTAAATTTAAAATAAGTTGACTAAATTAGAAAATATCTCTGGGATTGGGGAAAATGTTTCTAAACAAGCTAAAGTGTTCTATTAAAAAGGATTATTTTTGATATTCATTAACACCCCTAAATGAATCAATTATTAAGATTATTTTTTATTGCACTGGTAACATTCCTGATTGTGCTGTTTGTAACAGATTTTCAATCGGTAGTTAATTTATTTGAGAACACTGTTGCAGCAATATCGGCACTTTTATCTCCAATAAAGGATCTATTTAAATAGTTTTTCGCTTGGCAAATTCAGGTTTTTAAGGCATCTTTGAGGCCATTAGCCGTGGTGGTGAAATTGGTAGACACGCCATCTTGAGGGGGTGGTGCTCGCAAGGGTATGGGAGTTCGAATCTCCTCCACGGCACTAAAAAGGTGATATTCAAATGAATGTCGCCTTTTTTTATTTTGAAGGTCATAAAAAAAGCCTTGATGTAAACACCAAGGCTTTTAAATTCTTTCTGAGACAGGATTAGTCTATAATTACAGTACGTTCTGCATTTGGCGATTTAATTTTAACCAATTGGGTATTAACCTTGATGCCTACTTTACGCAATACAGATGACACTTTATTTCTTCTGCCTTTTCTTTTCAAACGGGTGGTTGCCATAATTTTAATTTTGTGCAAATATAGAATAAATCTCCTTTTTGCAAACTAATAACCCAAAATATTTAACATACTCTCTGCATTTTGTGCTTCGGCAAAAACTTCATAGGTAATATTCCCCTCTTCATCTTGATCTATTAGCACATGTTTGGGTGCAGGAATTAAACAATGTTGGATACCTCCGTAGCCACCCAAACTCTCTTGGTAGGCGCCAGTATGGAAGAAACCCATGTGCAATACTTCACCGGGATTTATTTTTGGCATAAACACCTGATTGGTATTTGTGTCTGAATTATAAAAATCTTGACTGTCGCAGGTTAAACCACCTAAGTTAATTCTTTGAAATTCTTTGTCCCAATTGTTAATAGCCAACATTATAAACTTTTGCCCAATGCCCCATGTATCAGGCAATGTAGTAATAAAAGAACTATTTATGATATACCACAATTCTTTGTCGTTTTGCTCTTTCTGACCAATAATAGAATAAATCATTCCGCCACTTTCACCTACCGTAAAAGAACCAAACTCGGTAAATAGGTTTGGAACTGGCACTCCTCTATTATCACAAATAGCTTTGATATAATATACTATTTGATCAATCATATAGCCATAATCATACTCCACACCAAGGGAAGTATAAATTGGCATACCACCACCAATATCAAGGGTTTCAAGATCTGGGCAAATTTCTTTTACATCGCAATAAACATTTACCAAGCGGGTTAATTCACTCCAAAAATAGGTTGTATCACGTATGCCAGAGTTTACAAAGAAATGAAGTAATTTTAGCTTGAAATTAGGGTTGCCTTCTATTTTCTCTTTGTATAATTCAATGATTTTCTTGTGACTCATACCTAATCGCGAAGTGTAAACCAAAAAGTTTGGTTCTTCTTCTGTGGCAATGCGAATGCCCAATTGGGTTGGTTTGGTGGTATATTTATTGATTAATTCAAATTCATCTGGATTGTCCAAAACACAAACTAAATTTTCAAAACCTTGTGTAACCAAATGGCCCATATTTTGGGCATATTGTTCTGTTTTATAGCCGTTACAGATAATATATTGATTCTTATTGAATTTTCCTTTTTGTTCTAAACGCTCAATAATAGAAAGGTCGAATGCCGAACTTGTTTCTAAATCTACACCACTTTTAAGCACTTGGTTCAATACAAAATTAAAATGAGAGCTTTTGGTACAATAGCAATAATTGTAATTCCCAGCATATTCATATTTTTCAAAGGCTTTGGCAAATAAATCACGTGATTTTTCTATTTGCGAATTTATCTTGGGTAAATAAGAAAATTTTAATGGAGATCCATGATTTTCAATAAGTTCCATTAGGTTGATCCCATGGAAACTCAATTGGTTATTTGCCACCTCAAAACCATGTCGTGGAAAGAAAAAAGTCTGGTGAATTAAATCGGTATACCGGTTTTTAATATGTAGTGTGCTCAATTTTGAAAATTTGTACAATTTTAAGAAAATGGAAAGGTTATTTTATATAAATAAATCATGATTTAAAATTAATTATAAACAGCCTGTTATTAAGCTTATTGGTTTAGCTCAATCCAATACCTATATATTTGCCACATACCATCCTTAGGAGGTTTCGTGAAAAATGTTAAAATAATTACAATTGAATCAGATTTTGGAGCAGGCAAAAAAGGCGCTAAGCTAGGACCACAAGCGCTACTTAAAGAAATTCCAACCACTTATATTGAAAATTTACCATTAGAAAGAATAGTTCCCAATGAGCAAGAAGAAAGCCATATGGGTGAATTTGCCATTCATATTGAGTCGATTTTAAGCATTGAAAAACTTGCATTACAAGCCGTTGAAACTGCAATTGATGCCTCACAAACACCTTGGATTATTAGCGGAGACCATAGCAATGGGCTTGTTGCTATTAGTGCCTATAAAAATAAATTTCCAGAAAACAGATTAGGTGTTATTTGGATAGATGCCCATGCCGATTTGCACTCGCCTTATACCTCCCCAAGCGGAAACATGCACGGAATGCCTTTGGCCGCTGCATTAGGATTGCAATCGAATACAGAAAATAAAAACAAAGTAGATAGAGTTACACAATTACTTTGGAAAGAAATGACGCAATTGGGCGCAAAGAAAATTTGTCCTAAATTACTTCCAAGCGATTTGGTTTTTATTGATATCAGAGATTTAGAGACTGAAGAAATTGCCTTGTTAGAAAATCATTCTATCAAGCATTTTACACCTCAAAATAGAAAAGAAATTGGGCTTCAAAAAATCATTGAAGATACTTTGCAACATTTGTCGCATTGCCACCACATCATTGTTTCTTTTGATGTTGACAGTTTAGACCCAAGCATTTCATGTGGCACAGGCACACCTGTTCATGGTGGATTATTAAAAGAGGAGGCCATTACATTATTGAAAAACTTTTTGGCAATTCCTAACTTATTTGCATTTGAAATTACAGAAATAAATCCACTTCTTGATCGCATCCATCCGATGGAAAAAGAAGCGGCTGAGATTGTTTTGGCGAGTGGCTGCTTGGCTGGGAGCTAGTTGGCTGGTCGCTGTTACTTTACTCCTTAACTTTTTATATTCCGGCTAGGAATGCCATTGTATCTATGCCATCGGCGTAATCTGAGAGGGCAGGTTGTTGGGATTTTCCAAATGGAACTGCGTTCATTCCTGGTAAATTTCCAACCACGCATTGAATATTGTCTTTGTGCAATTCTAAAAATGTTTGTATATCTTGTTCGTTTTCATAAAACTGAAACATTAATACACTTAAGGGCGAGGATAAAGAATCATCCTGCTTTACAATTAAAAAGCCATTGTCTAAATGCGGATCTTGGTTCATTAAAAACAAGGCCTTGTGGTAGGTGTAGTTGTTAGCAAACTTATTATGGTTAATAATGTCCTTATACCTTTCAAAAGCCAAAAACATGGGTTCAAGGTTGTAGCCTTTTGGTAATAATAGTTTGGACACATTTCTACAGCCCATTCCAAAATAAAGAAATACATCATCTGCCAATAAATCTAGCTCTTGGGGCGATTCATTTCCAGAAAGTACTGCAAGGCTATTGCGGGTTTTGCGCAATAAATGTGGTTTATCTTTAAAATAGTATTCAAAATAGCGGTTACTATTATTACTGCCTGTTGCAATTATCGCATCGAAATTTTTCAATTGGTAATCTTCTGCAATCTTTATTTTCTCGGAAAGACTTGGCTCAATTTCTATAAGTGTGGTAATTACCCACGACATTAATTGTTTGTCGTCGGAGCTCATTTTTACCAAAGCCTTATTTCCGGAGAGTAAAACACATAATAAATCGTGAAATCCTACCAAAGGTATATTACCCGCCATGATAATTGCCACCGTTTTGGGTTCGGTTCGAACCGAAATTTGATAGTTTTTAAGCCAATCCTCTAAATTTACTTTGGTTAATATGTCGGCCCAAGCATGAATCGACTTCAATTGCATGTCGATGGTGAACCAATTGTTGTAGAGGTAAGCCTGCTGTAAAAGAGGCGTTTCTGAATTTATTTCACGAAACTTGTCTCCTAATTTTGATAATACATCTACCATTTGTTAATAATTAATATAATTTAGACTAATTCTATTTTTTTGAAAGCGCCAACAAAACTAAACTTGCAGTAGTTATCATCCTATAAAAATTTTAGAAATATGGCAATCATAATTACTGACGAGTGTATCAATTGCGGTGCGTGCGAACCAGAATGTCCGAATAACGCAATTTACGAAGCCGGTGCCGAATGGGCATGGGCTGACGGAAACAACCTTAGCGGAACTATTACTATTGATGGCGAGTCCATTGACGTAAGCAAACGTTTTACGCCAAAATCAGAAGACACTTACTACATTGAAAGCGGAAAATGTACAGAATGTGTGGGCTTCCACGAAGAACCACAATGTGCTGCCGTTTGTCCTGTAGACTGCTGTGTGCCTGACCCAGACATGGTAGAGACAAAAGAAGTGCTTTTGGAAAAGAAAAACAGAATGCACGTTTAGTTATTAAAAAGCTCCGTTGGAAACAACGGAGCTTTTTTTATGAAAACAAATCACGTTTTTCATACGAATAAGGTTTCAGCACCTCAGGGCTGTTCTTAAATTTAGAGCGTGATGAAATGATGGGTGAAATGGTAAAAGCTTCCATTTGCTCGCTGGGAAAAGGTTTTAGGAAGGCCTCAATTTCTATTTGGCCTAAATTTTTATTAAGCCATAGCTCTTCTTGCTCCTTTGCAAGAATTAAGGGCATACGTTTTTTTACATTATGAATTTCTTCCATTAAACTGTTTGCAGCGGTAGTTAAAATTGAAAATGTCTGGTATTCCTTGGCTTCGGCCTCGCTCCACCATTTAGAACAAATACCAGCCATTGAAAACATAGCTTGATTTTTTAATTGAATATGATAAGGTACTTTACTTTTATCGGTTTCTTCCTTCCATTCAAAAAAGCCCGTCATCGGAATTAAACACCTGGAACTTAAAATTGGATTTTTAAACGATGCTTTTTCAAAAACACTTTCACTTCTGGCATTTAATGTTTGTGCCCTTAATTGTTTAGCTGCCTCAAAATCTTTTACCCAACTAGGTATTAAACCCCAATTGAAAAGTTGTAGCTTATCATTCAAATCACTTGTAATAACAGGCATCTTAGGGAAATTAAATCCATTGTGGTGGTATGCAATTACATCAGATTTGTTGCTAAACAATGGAAGACTTCCCTCCACAAAAGTTTTGGCATAGCTTGCCTCTACTTGTTGAAAGGTGGCATTTACAGAGGCATGGTAACACATTTACTGATTGTTTTTTTGTTGAACCAAAGTAAGCGAAAATGAAATTGAAAATAAATAGGCTGAGATAAAATAAATATTCTGTTTTCTACTTATTATTGTGCTAGATGAAAATAGTAGTAAACACACGCTCCCTTATTCCAAATAAATTGGATGGCATAGCTTGGTTTACTTTTCAAACTTTAAAAAGAATTACGCAGGCACATCCTGAAATTGAATTTACATTTTTATTTGACCGTCCCTACTCAGAAGAATTTATTTTTGGCTCAAACGTAAAGCCAGTTGTACTATTTCCGCCGGCGCGACATCCATTTCTATACCTATTGTATTATCAAATTGCTGTAAAAAATATCCTGCAAAAAATTAAGCCCGATTTGTTTTTAGCACCAGATGGTTTGTTGGTAATTGGTGCCAGGTGCAAACAATTGGCCGTTATACACGACATCAATTTTGAGCACTATCCAAATGATTTAAAATTCTTTTACAGCAAATACTACAGCATTTTTGTTCCTGTATTCGCAAGAATTGCAACAAGAATTGCAAGCGTATCGGAGTTTAGTAAAAAAGATATAGCAACACAGTATCGGATCGAACCGAATAAAATTGATGTGGTTTATAATGGCATAAACGAAGGGTATAGACCTTTAAGTGAGGTTGAGAAAACAGCTGTAAGAGCCAAATATAACAAGGGTCTACCCTATTTTCTATTTGTAGGTTCTCAGAGTCCGCGTAAAAATTTAGCACGATTGATCCAAGCATTTGATTTGTTTAAAAAGCAAAGCGGAGCTAATCACCAATTGGTTTTAGTTGGCAGTAGTTTTTGGGGGAAAGGTGAAATTGATTCAAGTATTCAAAACAGTCCATACAAAGCAGATATAATAATTACTGGCCGTTTGGCGCAAGAAGAATTGGAGAAAATAACAGCTTCAGCATTTGCGCTCACCTTTGTATCTTATTTTGAAGGTTTTGGAATTCCTTTGGTTGAGGCTATGCAATGTGAAGTGCCAATTATTAGTAGCAATGTGAGCTGTATGCCTGAAATTGCTGGAGATGCCGCGCTTTATGTTGATCCATTTGATAGCAAAGATATTGCAGCTAAAATGCTTGAATTATTCCTTAATCCAAGTCTAGCAGCAGATTTGGTTCGTAAAGGAATTGAAAGAAAACAAAAATTCTCTTGGGATTTAAGTGCCGAAAAATTGTGGCAAAGCATTGAAAAAACAATTGATGCTAAGGCATCCAATTGATACTACTGCGCTAAAAGGCAAATAAAATAGCCACTAAAATTTTAATGTTTATTTTTTTGCTTGTTTAAGTTTATCCTTAAACAAAAAAAATCCTTAATTTGTAATCGATATGAGTAAAGAAATAATTGTAAGTGGCATTAGACCTACCGGAAACCTTCACCTTGGTAATTACTTGGGTGCAGTAAATAATTTTATTAAAATGCAATATGAACACAATTGTTATTTCTTTATTGCAGATTACCATAGCCTAACTACGCATCCCAATCCAATAGATTTACATAAAAATGTACGACAAGTTTTGGTGGAATACCTGGCTTGTGGCTTGGATCCTGAGGCATGCACCTTATATATACAAAGCGACTTGCCGCAAGTTGCAGAATTGTATATGATGCTGAACATGCATGCCTATATGGGAGAATTGGAGCGCGTTGCTTCTTTTAAAGAAAAGGCAAGAACCCAACCCAATAATGTAAATGCTGGATTGTTAACGTATCCGGTATTAATGGCAGCAGATATTATTATTCATAAAGCAACTAAAGTACCAGTAGGTAAAGACCAAGAGCAACACTTAGAAATGGCTAGAACTTTTGGAAATAGGTTTAATAGAATTTATGAAAAAGAAATTTTCCCTGAGCCTTTCGCCTTTAATTATGGTAAAGAATTGGTGAAAATTCCTGGACTTCAAGGTGGCGGAAAAATGAGTAAAAGTGATGGCGATGGAAACGTAATTAACCTCAATGATTCACCGGAAGTAATCAGAAAAAAAATCAGTCGTGCCGTTACCGATTTAGGTCCTACCGAACCCAATACCCCCCCTACCACTCCAGTGCAAAATTTGCTTGATTTGATGGCAATAGTTTCAGGCAATGAGAAGGTGTCGCATTACGCCAATCTTTATGCCAATTGCAGCATTCGCTATGGCGATATGAAAAAAGATTTAGCAGAAGATTTGGTTAATTACCTTACACCCATAAGAGAGAAAATTGCTGCCATTGATGGTGATGAAAACTTATTGAAACGCGTTGTTCAAATTGGAAAAGAGAAAGCAAATATTAGTGCGCAGGCAACTTTAATTGAGTGCAGAGAAGCAATTGGATTTAGGGGATTTTAGTTGGTTGGTTGGTTATTAGTTTTTACAAGAAAAAAAATAATACAATATGAGAAAGGTAATTTTAGGTTTTTTATTTTCAATTAATTTTTTAGTTGCAGAAGGACAAACCATGGAAGTGGTTTATTCGAATCCAAAAGACACTCTTTTCAATTATTATATTGCATTTAAACCTCAAGGTGAGGTTAAAGGTTTATTGGTATTGTTAACTTCTTTTGGAGAATCTCCTCAAATTACATCCAATGAGACTGATATTCATAAAATAGCAAATAAAAATGGTTTAATTACGGTGTTTGCATCTCTTCAATATGGTACTTATACTTTTTTTATTGATAGCCTATCACAATCTAGTATTGATCAGTTATTAAAAAATTTGCACGAACGTTATGGAATAATAAATAAACCAATTTTTTTGGGTGGATTTTCTTTAGGTGGTTCAGGAGTAATAAAATATGCTGAAAGGGCCAATGCAAATGCAGGCTTATTAAAACCAAAAGCCATTTTTGCAATTGACCCACCATTAGATTTTGAAAGATTATATTACAGCTTAGAATATGCAGTTAGAAATAGTACTGTTCCAATTGCAAAAAACGAAGCAGATTATTTTATTAAGCGAATACAATATGAATTTCAAAGTTACCCTGAATATGATAAGACTCCTTTTCAGACAATTTCACCTTATTCGTTTTCAGATACAAATCAAACTAATATCAAGTTTTTAGCAAATACACCTGTTATGCTTATTTCAGAACCTGATATTATTTGGCAAATGGAAGAAAGGGATAGAAGTTTGTATGAACTTAATGTATTAGATTGTTCTCTAGCAATTAATTCACTCCGACTAATGGGTAATAATAACGCTAAACTTGTACTAACAGCAAATAAGGGCTACCGCAAGTTATCTGGTAAAAAGAACCCCCATTCATGGTCAATTGCTGATAGTGAGGAAACAATTAATTGGCTTTTAAGCTTCGCAAAGAATTAATTTTCAATAAATTAACAATTATATACTTGTAGTATATACTTTTAAAGCATACCTTTGTTCAATAATTATTTAAAATGAGAAATTTATCATTAAAATTGGACGAAAAAATTTTTGAGGAGACTGAAGAAATTACCTCCAAAATGCACTTGGCAAGAAATCGTTATATTAATGAAGCTGTTGAGATGTATAATAATTTCAATAAAAGAAGACTACTCAAAAAGCAACTACTAAAAGAATCTAAAATTGTTATGCAAGATTCCTTAGATATTTTAAAAGAATTTGAAATGTTAATGGATGAAAATTAAACAATTTGATATTTGGATGGCAAATTTAAATCCATCAAAAGGCACTGAACCAGGAAAAATTAGGCCTGTAGTAATTGTTCAAACCGACTTAATAAATGGCGACCATTTATCTACATTAATTTGCCCAATTACTTCGAATGTAAATCCTGAAACTGATTTATTGCGTGTGCATTTAATTAAGGGACAATTGGACAAATTAAGTGATATATTGGTTGATCAAATTAGAGCTATTGATAACAAACGACTATTGTCTCCAATTGGATCCTTAACCAAAGAACAACAAGGCAAACTAAAATCTAATTTAAAGGTAGTTTTAGATTTATAATTCCTCAAAATGAAACCATCAAAACCTTTATTGATATTAATAATTATAACTACTTATTTGGTATCCTGTACCAACGAAACTCCCAAAAAAATATTAGTAAATTCTGCTGCCATTGACAGTGCAGAGTTTCTAGAATTTGAAAGTATCAAACAAACTGACACTATTGTCAATCCTGGGGATTATACTTTTGAAGCTGAAGATGCTACTATTAGTGGCACCTTAAAAACAGAAATGTTTTATGGTACGCCCAATTATGGAGAATCACCTGAGACGGATGAGAAAGAATATCCCTTTATTTTGGTTTTGGATAAGCCAATTAATGTGGTTCAAACCAATAGCAAAGAAGGAAGAGATATTACCAGAAGAGACGTAAATAAAATTCAATTGGCTACGGAAGATGCCCAACAATTAAAGGGTTTGAAAGGTAAAAAGATTCAAGTAAGTGGTCAATTCTTTAGTGCATTTACTGGGCATCACCATACGGATGTGCTGATGCATGTAAATACGGTAAAATTGGACTAATTCATTTGAAGGATTCGACAAACTCAATGTGATAGAAAATTCAAATCCCGTTTCTAATTAAGTTTTCTGCTTTTTCTTTTGTGCAGATGGAAACAAAACATTGTTGAGGATTAGTCGGTACCCTGGAGAATTAGGATGCAAGCTTAAATCTGTGGGCGGCTCCCCTACTTGGTGTTGGTAATCTTCTGGATCATGTCCTGCGTAAAATGTCCAAGTTCCTTTGCCAGCAGTTCCATGAATATAACGCGCTTCGTTGAGCGATTTGTTATCTCCTAAAATGATTACTTCACTTTTTATAAAAGGCTTTCTAAAGGCTGTTGTTTGGCCCCAAAAACCTTTTACGGTGCTGGTATGATTCTGGTTTAGCATAGCAGGAACCATATCCCATTTGGCACTGAATTCAAACAATGAAAACACATCATTCTCCTCTGTAACTGGCCTAGTGCCTTGCATTGCGTCAATAAAGCTGTGCTCATACACCATTGGATCGAGGTAAAGTTTATAATCTTTAAATGCAAATGCTTTGCTAAAATCTAATTTTTTATCTGCATTGTAATCGGCTGCATCTCCATCAAAAACTTCTGCACAAATATCTATGCCATCTGCGGCCAAGGCAATGTCCCAGGTATCGGTTGCAGAGCACATGGCAAACATAAAACCACCGCCTAAAACATAGTCCCTTATTTTTTTTGCAACGGCTAATTTCAATTCTGAAACCTTAGAGAAACCATGCTTGGCAGCCATTGCCTCACTTTCTTTTACTTCAGCTTGGTACCAGGCGGCTTGTGCAAAATTAGAATAAAACTTCCCGTACTGACCAGTAAAATCTTCATGGTGCACATGTAACCAATCGTATAAACTTAGTTTACCATCTAAAACTTCATCGTCGTAAATAACATCATATGGAATTTCTGCATAGGTTAAAACCAAGGTAACGGCATCATCCCAAGGTTGCTTTGTTTTGGGCGAATACACAGCAATTTTTGGCACTTTGAGCAGACGTACCATTTCCATATTTACATCTGGTTGGGCAATTTCTGTTAGAATTTCTGTTACTTGTCCTTCACTGATAATATCATAACTCACTCCTCTTATCTTACATTCTTTTTCAATGGCTTCGGCATAATTGATCATAAAACTACCACCTCGGTAATTCAATAACCAATTCACTTCAAGGTCTTTTTTGAGCACCCAAAAAGAAATACCATAGGCTTTCAAATGATTTTTTTGTTCCTCATCCATTGGTATGAGCAGCCTGGTACCAAAGGCATCTGAGACCTTTAGCAAAAGAATAAAAACGAAAATTATTTTTTGAAAATTCTTAAGTAATTTCATTTATGGTGAATAATACTTTGGGTTAATACTTTATAAATTGCCAATACCTCTGGATCTTGTTCTAATAACTTTTGATGTTCCTCAATTGTTTTTAAATCCTTACGTGCTGCTGGTCCGGTCTGAACCAAGGCTGGTTCGAAAGACTTTATTTTTGTAACTGTTTCTTGGATAAGTGGCAAAAGTAAATTGAAGTCTAAATTATTTTTAGTGAGAAAATCTTTAGCCACTGCATACAAATGATTGGTGAAGTTATTTACCAAAACAGCCGCCAAATGCAGCTTCTTGCGCTGTTCGCCATCTAAGATATGCGGTGTACAGTTGATCATCAATGCCAATTGTTGCAATAATTCTTCATCAGGTTTCAAAGCAGCCTCTATGGCAATGGGAACATGATGAAGGCTTTCATAAGAATTTGTACTAAGTGTTTGGATCGGCCAAAATACTGCTTTTCTTTGGTTGATAATTTGGCTCATTGGCATAAATCCAGAACTATGTACAACTAGTCCATCAGTAATCAATTGAGAAGAAATCTTTTCAATTTCACTATCGGGTACTGCTAAGAAATAAACGGAACAATTAGTAGGAATACTTTGGAGATTTTCAAAACAGGGAACGCCAAACTTTTCCGAAAAAGACTTGGCATGAGAAATGGTCTTAGAATAAACGCCACAAAGCTTCACCGAGCTGCCAGCTATGGCATTTGCCAAGTTTTGAGCAAGACGTCCGCTGCCAAAAAAAAACACATCCAATTGCTTATTCATCTTCCTCAAACATAAATAAAATATGGCTTATGCCTACCTAAACTTTTAATTGTTTGTAAATTTTGCCATAAAAATAAGGTGTGAAACTATTTTTTTTATATTTTAGCGCTTAGGAAATAAATCAATTATGAGAAAATTATTACTAGGTGTTTTTACATTATGTATCCTTTGCTTTTCGGCAAATGCGCAAACAGCAGATCATAAATTGGCCATTGGCTTAAAAGCAGGAATATCTGAATACAGTGGTGATTTGGGTAATGGGTTTTTGAAATTTGACATGCTTTCTCATAGGATTTATAGCACAAATGGCATCACAACTTCAGATTCTCGCCAAGGTTTTTATGGTTTAACTTTGTCTTATTATTTAAGTAATCAATTTGACCTGAGCGCTTCTATTAACAAAGGCCAAGAGACTTATTTTAGAGACATCAACAATTACTATCATGCCAAATTTAATTATTCAGACATTACTGTTCGTTGGAAATTATTAGGCAATGACAATGCGCGTTTTTCTCCCTATATTCTTACAGGTATTGGATCAAAACATACATCGTATGCAAGCAACAACGATTACCAAAAATCAGGTGTGAAAGATTTAGTTGTGCCCTTAGGATTGGGATTAAACATTAAATGTGAGAAACGTTTTTATGTAAATATTCAATCTAATTATGGTTGGACCAATGGAGATAAAGTAGAAGGTAAATTTGCTTATACCCGCTTTTCATTTGATCATTTTTGGCACCATTCTATTGGTTTCAATATTTTACTCGACACCTATTAGTTTTTGAATTAGTAATATTTGCTGAGGTTTAGGGGAATTACCTTTAAACTATTAGCTACTTATTTATTGCCACATGCAAAGCAAAGCCCAAACCGTAGAAGCCTATTTAAAAGAAATTCCTGCGGAGCGACAAGCGTCTATGCAAAAATTAAGCAGCATTTGTCGCATAGAATTAAAAGGATTTGAAGAAGTAATTTCTTATGGAATGATTGGTTATGTTGTTCCTAAAACTATTTATCCTGCAGGTTATCATTGCACACCAGAACTACCACTACCCTTTGTAAACATTGCTTCTCAGAAAAATTTTATTGCCTTGTACCATATGGGTGTTTACGGTAGCTCAAAGCTCTTAGATTGGTTTGTAGCAGAATATCCTAAACATGCAAAAGGTAAATTAGATATGGGTAAATCTTGTATTCGCTTCAAGAAAATGGATGATATTCCATTTACATTAATTCAGGAGCTCCTGGGTAAAATGAGTATGCAAGATTGGATCAATCAATACGAGACACTTTATATCAAAAAATAATTTGAAATTGCATTTAAACTTACTTGTAAATAAGAAATTAGTTTCATTCATTTTCTTATTAATGCTTTGCTATACAAGTGATGCACAAATCTGGAGAAGGCTGTTTAGACCTTCAACACCGGGAAATATAGAAATTCCCCCAATGCCAGAGATTGAGGGTATGATTGAGGAGGAAGACCAAAGCACAACACATATAGTAATTATTAGCGATTCGCTTATTAAGGCAATGCGCCAAGAAATTATTGAAACAGAATATGCAATAAAACCAATTGATATAGATACCAACCTAAGCCTTGTAAGAAGATATTTGAAAGGCGACACCACTACCCTTTCCTTAATTGTTAAGCATTTGTGTGGGCAAGACAGTGCGCTTAGAATTTCAATTTATGATGACCTTTATTTGAATGGTGTAGAAAAAAAATTATTGCACACACCACAATTGGCAAATGCCTTGTTTCAAAATATGCGAGCGGGATTGGAAGCCGCAACTGCAGTGCAATTGGCAGGATACAATAAAATACCTGGCTATATTCAGCAGTTTGAAACTTTCTTAATAGAAGGAGGGAAAGTAGAAAATGGCCGACTCTTTTATTGGCTTGGTGAAGATGGGAAACAAAGCAAAGCATTGGCATGGATGTGCGAACAAATTTCAACTGCTAAGGTTGACCTAAAAAAAGACTTTTGGATAATGGCTGGTATCGAAGATTATGCAGCTAAAAATTTCGGTTCGAACCGACAAATATGTTTAGATATAAGCCGCAAAATTTTGAATGAGGGTATACTACCAAAGAAAGATTTTGAAACACTACGTTCGAATAATGCCACCACAAATCCTGCCAATTCTGTGGCAAAAATCATTTTAAAATACGGCGACAAAATGGATGTCGCGTTTGCTGAAAAGCTTTACAAGAAAGACGTTTTAGACGATTTACCTCTATTACTACTGCTTGAAACAGATACTGAGAAATACAGTAAAAAAATATACAAAGAGATAGAAAGTGAAAAGCCAAAAAACATTTCTTTGGAAGTTTTAGTAAGGCTTTATGAACAAAAACAGGATGCGCGTATTCCTATTTATTTAATTCGAAAATTTGCTGGGGAAAGCAAATTTGCAGGACAAAATTCCATTGATGCTTTGATAGAAATGAAAGCAGATTCTTTTATTAAAAAAGCAGCATATTATATAGATGATAAGGACAAGTTAAAAGAATTCAATGATACTTATGCACTATTAACTGGCAATATTGAAGACATGGTGAATGAACTTACCCTAATGGGAATAATTGCACCGAAAAACGAACTTAAGGTATTACAAAAAGCGCTTGCAGATACCAATGATTATAATTCACACAGGATGTATATTAATAAGGTTTTAGACGCATCTGGCGTTTATGCAGCTATTGATTTAGAGACATTTGAAAATCCTGTTGAATATCCGAAATACATTAAAGATTTAATGGCGCTAAACCCAAATAAATCTGGCGATACCATAATTGGCTTTGGTACAAAAATGCAAAGTGATTCCAGCTCTTATGATTATCAAATTACCTTTTTCGCTAACAATAAAGCGTATATCATTCATCCCAGCTCAAATAGCTATTATTTAGATATACAAAGCTTGCTTGATTTGCTAAACATCGCTCAAAGTGATGCAGGTTTAGTAGAAAGATATGTAATGCTTTACAACGACAGTGAGATTAGCCAAATTGTTTTTGGCAGGCCAGCTGCTGTTGAAAAGCTAAATGAAAAATACCAAATTAGTTACTAGTTATCTGCCGTTTTACTTTTGCTAAAATAGCTTTTGATTTTAACTGCAGGCACCCAAATTTTAGACAATAAATATTTTACTGGACTTTCCTTCTTAACATGCCAAACAGTAGTTCTACTTGATTCTAGTTGATCTGTGTGAATGCTGTAGGCGTAAGCTGCAATAGAGGTTCTGAACTTGCCTTCAGGAAATTGAATTGGATCGTAACCATGCAAAGTATAACTTCTACAATGCATTATTGCCAAACGATTAAAAGGCACATCTACTTCCGTTTTTTCGCCGGTTCTGCCATCTTCTAGTTTCAATTCTCCCGCATGTTCTTTTTGCCAATCTTTATTGATGTATAGCAAAAGATTAAGGTTTCTGTACCAATTGTCGTGCAAGGGATGATAATTAAAATCGGCATGCATATCTAGGAAGCTGCCCCTTTTACCTTGGTGGATACCACCACCATAAAATGTTGGGTCGATAAAAATAGCTTCATTAGAAATATAGCTCACAAATTCAGCAAAACGAGGGTCTAAAAAATCTTGGTGTAATTCTTGAAACAGACCGCCCAACTCATAATATTTGCTTTTTTCGAACTTGTTTTTAGCAAAAACATAATCGGCACTAGGGGTTTCAATTTCTGGAATTTGGCTATACAATTGAAGTAATTTATCCTCTTCACATATACCATCAATGCCAATATGTGGAAAGGGTTTGGCCTCTAGAAATTGTTTTCTAAAGGCATCTTTATTGGCTTCTAAATAATCGAAACGTATCATAGTTTAGTTTTAATAAGTGTTTATGCGCCTTGGCAAGATGCGGAAAAAGTGAGATTTATGAAAGTAATAAAATTATCAATAGGTATAAAATGAAAAAACACCGCGACCACCATTAGGGAAAATTCCTTCAATGGAAACTTGTCCGCGCATAGTTTCCAAGTCTCTAATAAGTTCTTCTGCCCGCTCGTATTCATGGTTATTTAATGCCGTAATTACAAATCCTTCCTGAATACCCATATTGGCAATTCTACCTTGTCTTATATTGCTAATACGGTAACCGAAACGAATTCCTAATTTTTCGCGTTCAGCCTTAGATATGGCTTGAAAATCTGCACCAAGCAAATCGGAACTCTTAGTGCCTTTTTTTAGAATAGCTGTATTTCCTTCCTCATTTAACAAAGAAAGTGTTCCTTGAATCTCTTTTTGATCACGAATAAAACTAACACGAATTTTATCCCCTGGTCGGAGGTATGCCAATTGCTCGTCGAAGTTGGCTTTTGTGTCTATATCCTTGTCGTTTATTTTTACAAGAATATCTCCTTTTCTAATACCTGCTTTCTCTGCAGGACCATCTTCAAAAACATTTTCTACAAAGACACCATGGTTATTGGTAATATTTAAACGTTGCGCCAAAGCAGCATCAATATCTTTTACTTCTAATCCAGTAAAACCCCTTTGTACTGTTTTATAATCCACTAAATCTTTTACAATTTTGGCAACAATATTTACGGGAATTGCAAAACCATAACCGTTGTAGGAACCCGTATTACTTGCAATGGCGGTATTAATACCCACCAATCTTCCATCTAAATCCACCAATGCGCCCCCACTGTTACCCGGATTAATAGCAGCATCAGTTTGAATAAAACTTTCAATTGGAAATTGGTTGTTTACAATATTGATATTTCTTCCCTTGGCACTAACAATACCGGCCGTTACGGTTGATGTTAAATTAAACGGATTTCCAACAGCTAAAACCCATTCACCCACTTGTAATTTATCTGAATTTCCTAAAACCACATGAGGTAAATTATTTGCGTCAATTTTTAATAAAGCTAGATCTGTTGAAGGGTCGGTACCAATTACCTTGGCCTGATAGGATTGCTTGTTGTTATTGGTAATTACCTCTATTTGATCTGCGTTTTTTACCACATGTAAATTGGTAACAATATAGCCATCTGCACTTAAAATTACACCAGAGCCAGAACTTGCAACAGGCCCTCTTTGTCCAAAAAAATCCATTCCATTCCAGAAATC
This sequence comes from uncultured Bacteroidota bacterium, assembly GCA_903927505.1. Classification (GTDB taxonomy): domain Bacteria; phylum Bacteroidota; class Bacteroidia; order UKL13-3; family UKL13-3; genus B1. The sequence continues at coordinate 19,554 of CAIYNF010000154.1, forward strand.
AAAAAAAGGATCTTGTTGCTGGTAGGCTCTTTGTTTGGTAAGTGTTTTAATAAAAACCACACTGTGAATAGAAGCTTCGCTAGCTCTAACAAAATCTGGCATTCCAGCATTAGGGACTTTGTAATCAACGGAATATGTTGCCTCCTTTTGAGCTGCTGTTTCTAATACCAAAACTTTACTTTGAAATTGATTGATGAGCATTGCGCCTGCCACTCCTCCGGCAAAGCCCAATAAAATAACATACAACTTCTTCATAGAATCAATTGAATTTTGAATTTTACTTGTTAAATAATTTAGCTTGGTTCAAGACTTATTCTGTAACATTAATCTTAACGGTTAAGGTTATTTCAGATTGGTTTGGATCGTTGGTAATTAATTTTAATGTTTTACTATCTGGCCCAGCCATATTTACCAATGAATAAGTTACTTTAAGGGTAGCTGTTTTTCCTTTAGGTATAATGGTTTGATCCAATTCTGGATTTAAGCAGCTACAGCTTCTCACCACCTTGCGGATAATTAAATCATTTTTACCTTTATTGGTTATGGTGAAAATAGCAACTGGAGAATTAAACAAGGGCACATTTCCTAAATCAACTTCAGTGGCACTTAATTGTATTTTAGGAGCCTTTTTAAGGTCTTTTTTAGTTAAAACACTAAAATCTTCAACCACATTTGCCGAAATATAAAACTTCTTAATTGGCAGGGAATCATCATTGGTAAAAATTCTCATTTCCTGTCTGTTTTGACCATATTCAATAGGCTTTCTAGGATAGTAACGAACTTTGATTCGCATATCCGTATTAGGAGGCATATTATCGTATGGCTTAATGGCTTCCACATTTCCAGGTGCCTCTATTTTATATACATAAATACGCTTGTTACTCATGTTATATAAGCCAATTTCAGTAGAATCATAAGAGTTGTTTTTAACCTTGGGAAAGCTCAAACTATTTGTAATGACGGCCAGGTTACCATATTGGTATTTATAAGTATCAGTAAAATTATACTTTGAAGCGTATACATGACCCTTAATTGTTAAGGTTGCATTTATTGGTGAACCATCTGTTTGAACCAAAATGGTTTTATCAAATTCCCCTTGTCTGCCATCTGGATCAAAACTGGCCATTACAACGCCAGAATCACCTGCTTGAATTGGGTTTCTAGGCCAAGTGGTATTGGTGCAGCCACAAGAAGTTTGAACATTTTTAATAATCAATGGTCCTTGTCCAAGGTTAATAAACCTAAAAGCATGAAACACCCTACCCCCTTTTTCATTGATATTACCAAAATTGAATTTCTGGTAATCAAATTGCAAAACACCCTGACCTGCAGCAGGAATAGGCGCTACGGTAGTTATTTTACTTTTATCATTCCCTTTTTTTTGTGCAAAAGCGGGAATCCATAAAATTGAACTTAAAAGAAGAAGGCTATAAATTTTCTTTGTCATATTTTTTTTCTAAACAATACTAATTGGACGACTAATATACTAAATACGTTGCAAGGCTAGCAAATTTCAAACTTATCTGTGTCTAAACCAAGGGGGAAACTTTCACGGTAATTATCAAGGGAGGCCTTAGAAAGCACTATTTCTTTAACCATTGCCTCATGTTCAAGTTTGAAAACAATATTTCCCAATGGGTCAATTACTGCAGAATTTCCTGAATGGTAGATTTGCTTGCCATCATTTCCAATTCTATTAACTGCAAGTACATAAGATTGGTTTTCAACGGCTCTTGCTTGCAACAACAAATCCCAATGTTTGCTGCGCCTTTCGGGCCAATTGGCAACAAAAATCATTAAGTCAAAATCAAATTTTTCGGTTCTACGCAACCATACCGGAAAACGCAAATCGTAACAAACAAAAGGAGCTATTTTCCAACCCTTATAATTTAAAAGCAATTGTTCTGATCCCCTTGTATAATGCTGTTCTTCCTCTCCCATTCTAAATAAATGTGCCTTATCATATTTTTCAATTTTACCATTTGGTTCGACCCAAATAAACCTATTGAAAAATTTTTGATCCTCCTTTATAATGATGCTACCGCAAATTACCGCGTTGCTATCTTTAGCCCATTCTTGCATTTTTTGTATGGTTCGACCCGACATTTCTTCCGCAAAAACTTCTGCTTGCATGGTAAAACCAGTAGAAAACATTTCTGGCAAAACTATAATGTCTGCAGCAGCTGACAGGCTTTTAATACAGGTATCAAATAAATTAATATTGGCAACTTTATCCTCCCACTGCAAATCTTGCTGTATTAAAACTACCTTCAATTCTTGTTTACTTTCCATAGTCAGTTTTGTGTATTACAAATGAAAACTATTTAAGCATTTATTCCATTGCTAAATGCGTTAAATTTTAGCTAAAAAAGTATACGAAAAAGGCATGGTATTTATTATCGACCAATTATTTATATTTACCTAATTTTTGAAACACTGCAATAAATATGGTCGAGGATTAAAGCTATTCATTTTGAATATGCTCTTACTGTGCCTTTTTAACAAGGAGGTCAATGCATCTTTGCCCTTTAAATCTGCCATTCAATTTACCGAAAACAAAGGCCAGTGGCCGCAAAACGTACTTTTTAAATCTGATATTCCAATTGGAAATTTGTTTGTAGAAAAAAATTGTCTTACTTATTTATTTGTAGATAAAGAGGCCACGCATCATATGGAACATGGTAAAAAACAGGCTTCCATACATTTCCATGCAGTAAAGGTTAACTTATTAAATGCTAATCCAAATCCTCAAGTAATTAAAGAAGTGCAAAGTGAGGCTTATCTCAATTATTTTGTTGGCGATCCTGCTAAATGGGCTAGTTATGTTTATAGCTATCAAAAAATTACACTCAAAAACGTCTATCCTAAAATTGATTTAGAAATTTTAGCACTCAGAGATGGTATAAAAATCAATTTTAATTTACAAGTGGGTGCCAATCCAAATCTCATAGAATTGGCTTATACGGGTGCAGATAAAATAGCCATAAAAGACAATGAACTGCATGTACAAACCAGTTTAGGTGAACTGGTAGAACAAGTCCCCGTAAGCTTTCAGACAATTGGCGAACAACAAAGAAAAATTCCAACACAATTTATTTTGGATGGAAATAAAATAAAATTCAAGCTAAAGGCATTTAACCATTATCTCCCAATTAGCATAGACCCAACAGTTGTATTTGGCACATATGTAGGAAGTGCTGCCGACAATTTTGGTTTCGCTGCCAGTTATGATAATGCCGGAAATGCTTATGGCGCGGGAACAGTTTATGCAGCTAATTTTCCAGTAACGGCGGGTGCTTATGATGTTAGTTTTGCTGGAGGAAATTCGGCAAACAATGAATATGCGCGAGATGCCTTTATTGTAAAATTTAACCCAACTGGTTCCACCCTGCTCTTTGGAACCTTTATTGGTGGGAGTGATAATGAGCAGCCGCATAGTGTAACAATTAATGGTGGCGAAATTATTGTTTTTGGTACTACATCTTCAAGTAATTTCCCTGTTACTTTTTCCGGCTTTGATAGAACCTACAATGGAAAATCGGACTTATTTATTCTTAAATTAAATAGTACGGGTAGTACGCTTATGGCATCAAGCTTTATTGGGGGTAGCGAAGACGATGGTATCAATGGATCGGAAGTTTATAATTTTTCATTGCAAAACCATTCCCTTCCATATAATTATGCAGATTGGTTTAGAGGTGAAGTAACAGTTGACTTAAGTAATAATATTTACATATCTACTTGTTCAAAATCAACCCAATCCCAAGGACTACCATTGGTTAACGCCTCACAGGCTGTTTTTGGTGGAGGCGCTCAAGATGCCTATATTATTAAGCTTAACAATTCCTTGAGCACCATTTTATATAGCACCTATATAGGCTCAATTGGTGATGAATCTGCCCATTCCATGTGTTTTAATAATTTAAATGAACTTCTTGTGGGTGGTGGAACAACAAGTTCTTCCCTTTTGTATAACAGTTCTGCTTTTGGTTATAGTGGTGATGTAGATGGATTTATTGCAAAATTCTCAAGTGCTGGGGTGAAACAAAAATTGATCTACATAGGTACAACTGCCTACGACCAAGTATTTTTTGTTCAAACCGATGCGCAAAATAATATTTATTCATTGGGTCAAACCAATGGTTTAATTCCTAAAACAACAGGAACTTATGGGCAAGCAAATACCCGACAATTTTTGCAAAAATACGACCCTACCTTAAGTACTGTTTTGGCCAGTACTACTTTTGGGAAATCTGGTGCAGAACCCTCTCTTTCTCCCACGGCATTTATGGTAGATATTTGTGGAAGGGTTTATTTAAGTGGCTGGGGTGGCGGCACCAATCAAGGTTACCACAACGGGATGGATAATATTTCAGGTTTGCCAATAAGCAATGATGCTTTTCAAAAAACAACAGATGGCTCTGATTTTTTTTTAATGGTATTAAGCCAAAATTTTGGCAAATTATTATATGGCTCTTATTATGGCGGCGCCTTTAGTCAGGAACATGTAGATGGAGGTACCAGTCATTTTGATAAATCAGGAATAATTTATCAAGCGGTTTGTGCAGGTTGCGGTGGCTTAAGCGACTTCCCTACAACAACCACAGCGTATTCTAGAACAAATCCGGGTAAACGAGCTTACAATCCAAATGTTGGCGGATGTAATTTGGCATTATTTAAATTCGACATGCGCACTTATTTAGGTCCGCCCGTTTTTAAAGACACACTCTTAACAATAATGGTTGGTCATAATCTAAATTATGATTTCACAGTAACTTGCAATCCCGACGCCAATCTGAGCATGTCTGCAAGTGGAACTGTAATTGACAGGTTAAACAATCCTGCTGTTTTAAGTATTTTAAATAATATACCAGGTTTGTTAAATGGAAATATCAATTGGACACCATCATGTTCAGATTTTCCAAGTGATACCATCGTAATTGACCTCAAATTTGACGATGATGCTTGCCCTAATTCCAATACAACATATGGAAAAATAAAAATCGTAATAGAGCCAGAACCCATTATTGGTCCACCTTTTCCAGAATGTATTAAGGTAATTAATGACAGTACTTTGGAATTAAAATGGCAGAACAGTATTGCAGATGTAAACTTCTTAAAATACCAAATTATAAGAAGCATTAATGGAGGGCCATTTATTTACAGAGATTCATTAGGAGATCAAATTAATACTGTTTTTGCCGATACCAAAGCACCAGACAATTTAAACATCAACTATTGTTTTCAAATGGTTTCCCTAAATAAATGCGGCATTCCGGGAGATTCATCTAGAACCATTTGCAGTATTGCTAAGAATGATACCAGCACGGTTCCCGTTTTTCAAAACATCCAAAAAGAGCTTTTTATTTTGCATGCATTTGATACCTTTAATCAGAATTTTGTAATTAATTCTAAAGACCCAAAGGATTCTGTATTCATAAAATTGTCTGGTACCTTTATTCAAAAAAACAAAGGCCTTAGCCTAGTTCAAAATCAACTAGGTTCAGCCAATTTAAGTGTTAATTGGGTTCCAACCTGCGCAGATATTTATGCAGACACACTTGAAATAAAATTGCTGGTGAGAGATAATGCCTGTCCTAATTTCAGACAAAATATTAAGACCATTCAATTTTATGTAATTCCACCAACGCCCGCAACGCCTCCATCTATTAGCTGTCCGAAGAAAATAAATAAAGATTCTGTTTATATAGAATGGACAGCCTTTCAGCTAAAACCTTTTTCAAAAAATCTATATTTATTTAGGAAAGTAAATGGCGTTAGAACTTTAATTGCAATTATTAGCAACTTAAATGCTACCAATTACTATGACAAATTTACCTTAGATCCGAACCAAAGCACTTGTTATGAAATAAGTTCAAGTGATTATTGTAATTATTTTGGAGATACCAGTGCTGCAAGCTGTGCTCAAAGCAATATGAGCTTTGCGCCAGATTTAACTATATACACTGCAACTGTTCAAAATAACAAAGTTGTTGAGTTGGTTTTTGAGCAAGCCGCTACTGATAGTTTTTGGCATTACGAAATATGGAAACGCAAGGGCCGTGTTGGTGCCTATGCCATTGAGAGCATCATAAATACCGTAAGCGACACCCAATTTATTGATACTGATGTTAAGGTAAGTGATTATAGTTATTGTTACCAATTGGTGAATTACGATTTGTGCGGAAATAAAAGCAAGAACAATAAAGAGGCCTGTACTATTTTATTGAAAGGTAGTGCCGAACCCTTTACAAATAGCATGAATTGGCTTCCTTATGAATATTGGTCGTTGGGAATTAACAGGTATGAAGTTCTAAAAACTGAACCAAGTTTGTATAATGAAAATTTGTTTATGACCACGGGTGTTAAACCACTGCTTGCAATTGATAATAAATTAAATTATGATAATGGATTGTATGCGTATACAATTATGGCTTATGAGAGTATAGTGGGCAATCAACAAACAAGTAAATCAAACACTATTAGCCTCGTTCAATTACCACTTTTGTATGCACCAAATGCTTACACAGACAATAGAGACGGCTTAAATGATATATTTAAAACGGTACCTGTTTTTGTGAAAGATTATCATTTACAAATTTACAACCGCTGGGGAGAACGCATTTTTGAAACCTATAATAAAAAAGAAGGATTTGCTGGTGCATATAAATCACATGAAGTACAAGGAGATGTGTATTTTTACATTGTGGATTACACTGGTTGGGATGAAAAATCATACACCAAGAAAGGAAATTTCACGATACTGCGTTAGGCTATTCCCAATGAAGGGTTTCAATTAAATGAAGCATGTCTGCTTTTAAGAATTTCAATACTGGTGCAATTGAATCTTGGTTTGTCTTTACATCAAAATACAGAGAACCACGCAGGAAGTGCTCAGTGCTATCTGTTACATAAAATTGTGCATTGGTGGCGGTACTTCCATCTAACTCATAAAAAATACCATGAAATTGATCTGTAGAAACATAATTTTCTATAATTTGATCTGCCCGCATCACATGTTTAAAAACCATTTCACGCGAATCATTGAGTAATTTAAACAAGTCTTTTCTGTCTTTCACTTCCCTGTAACTCAAGTGTAAGGTTGCGCCAAAAGGCTTGTAATAGACGTTATACCAACATTCTTCGGCACTTGGGTATGGATCCAATTTGAGTTCGGCATAGCTAGGTATTTCAAAGCTATAATGACAATTTTCTAATGCAACACGCTTGAAATTCTTCTCAGGTAAATTAATTCTTTCAAATCCTCTTGGACGAGGCACACCTGATTGATTGTTGCTACAAGCAAAAAACATAAGAAGTGATAAAGAAGCTAAAAAACTATTTCTCCGCATACGTTTAATTTGGAATAAAAGTAACCTTAACTCTTTTAATTCGGCGTGCATCTACAGACTCTATTTTAAAAGAATAATTTTTAAACTTTATTTCCTGCCCCATTTTTGGCAAGTGCGCATTAATTTCCAGTAGCATTCCTCCTATTGTTTCTGCATCATTTCGCACATCTTCAAAATCATCAACCAAAAGATCCATGTATTTACACATATCATTTATGAGCATTTTACCTTCAAATACAAACGTATATTGATTAATTTTGGTGTAAACATGCTCATCTTCATCAAATTCATCTTGAATTTCTCCAAAAATTTCCTCCACTATATCCTCCATACTCACAATACCACTGGTGCCTCCAAACTCATCCACTACTATAGCTAAGTGCATGCGTTTTGTTTGAAATTCCTTTAACAAATCATCTATTTTTTTACTTTCAGGAACGTAATAAACAGGTCGAATTAAACCTTGCCAATTAAAATCTGGAGATTCGTTGAGATGAGGCAACAAATCTTTGGTAAATAAAACCCCTTTAATGGTATCAAGATTTACCTCATAAACTGGCACGCGACTATAACCAGAATCTACAATTTGGTGCATCAATTGGTGAAAAGGAGTATTCAATTCAACGCCAATAATATCTGGCCTTTGACGCATAATTTGCTTTACATTGGTATTTCCAAAATTCACAACACCTTTTAATATATTCTTTTCTTGTTTAGGCGCATCCTTTTCAGATGTAATATCAATGGCGTGTGTAAGCTCATCAACAGAAAGAATATGCCCTTTTTTGGTAATGCGTTTATC
>CAIYNF010000155.1 GCA_903927505.1 uncultured Bacteroidota bacterium
ATGGTTTTGCTTTGATAGCCTACAAATTGGATTTTTAGGTTATATGATTTAGTTGTAATTCCTTTCATTTGAAAACGGCCATCTAGGTCTGTTTGTGCACCATAATTGGTGCCTTCAAGCAAAACAGTTGCCCCAATCAGCATTTCTTGAGAGTTCTTGTCTTTTACACTTCCACTAATTTGACCCACATTTTGGGCGTGTAACTGGCTAAAAATAAGTGAAAAAAGAGTTAAAAAATAAATTCTTAGGGTATGAATTTTTAACATAAATTTTTAATTGTATTAATAACTAAAAGGAATTTAATGCAGATTTTGTTTTACAAATTCAAAAAATAATAATTGGCTAATAAATTTAAACTTGAGTTATTTCCCAAATTTCCAATCTCCTTTGTAAACCAAATAGAGGGAATAGCTAAAATCAAATATCCCGTTTTTCAAGTCAATAACTGGTTCGAACCTAATTGAAGCCATAACAGGAGAATGAAACAAAGTCTTGTTTTGAATAAATCGCACAAATACCAGTTGTCTATTTTCCTCATAATTTTTAGGGTCAACTGTTGAGCTACTTTGGTAAATAGACGTACCACGTGGTGCAATAAAATTTGAACCTTGCCAATAACTGATCATCAAATCAGTTTGGTCTAATTTTAAACCCAGATTTCCCATGACCCCATTTCCAGCGTTTTTAGGATAAATCTTGCTATCACTAGTTTCATTATAGCCCAAATAAGCCATATCTAGGTAGATGCTATTTTTCTCGCTTAAATTATGCTGGAACTTTAATCCCAATGCTGCATTAAACTGCATCAAAAAGGGGTTAATTGTATCAGTATCTATTTGGCCTCCTTGGTGCGATGCCATGAATTGAAAATAAGACGTTATTTTTGTTGATTCAGAAAGGTTTATTCTACCTCTGTAATGAATGCCCGCAGTAAATTTCTCTTTGGCAAATTCTTTAGGTTCAATAAATTTTTCCCAATTAATCCAAGTGTCGAGCCAACTTATTTTTGAATGAAATTTATATTGAAATCCATTTTCTATGCGCTTATAAATTGCGCTATTGATATCCATCATTGGCTCTAAAATGCCATGACTTAAAGCTCCCTCCAAAGTACCAAAAATCAATTCGGTATTTTTCCCTTTTGCCTTTAATGAAAAGGTAGGAATGGCTTCGGTAAATCCATTTGCTCCGCCAAAGTCGTGCCTTAGCCAAATACCTGTCTCTAATTTAATGTTTTTTGTTGGCTGATAACTTAACTTCGGATGCAATTGATAGCCAAACAAAGTTCTTCCTTCCTCAATAGGGTTAAAGTATTCTGTATTGCGCATGTAATTGGTGTTGGAAATACTAAAACCAAAACGAGCAGAATCAAGTTCACTCAAACTTATTTTATCTGAAAGTAATTGGTTAGGCAATTGCGCAAATGCAACAACAGTGCATAGGCAAAAGGCTGTAAATAAACTTGCACAACGATTCATAGGCTCAATATTAATAAAAAAAGCTGAGCAAGCCTTAATAGTTTAACTTAATCTAGTTGACAATACAATAAGCAAAGCCTTATATTCGTTACCTATTTTTATGCAACTTTCGATAGTCATTGTAAATTATAATGTTAAATATTTCCTGGAGCAGGCATTGCATGCCGTGCGCAGGGCATGCAGTGGCTTGCAAACTGAAATATTTGTTGTAGACAATCATTCATTAGACGGAAGTTGTGAGATGGTTCAAACCTTGTTTCCAGAGGTTAAACTTATTGAAAACAAAGAAAATGTTGGGTTTGCAAAAGCCAATAACCAAGCCATTAAACAAGCAAGTGGCAAATACGTATTGCTACTCAATCCAGATACAGTTATAGAGGAAGATTGTTTTCAAAAACTCATTCACTTCATGGACCAAACGGCAGATGCCGGCGCTGTTGGTGTAAAAATGATTGATGGTTCTGGCAAATTTCTACCAGAATCTAAGCGTGGTTTACCTACACCAGAAGTTGCATTTTATAAAATAAGTGGCCTAGCAACTTTGTTCCCTAAATCAAAGAAATTTGGCAAATACCATTTGGGTTTCTTAAGTGAAAATGAAATAAATGAAGTGGATGTTTTGGCAGGCGCTTTTATGATGATAAGAGCAGATGTGTTAAAGCAAGTTGGCTATTTGGATGAAGATTATTTCATGTATGGTGAAGACATTGATTTGAGTTATTGTATTAATAAAAGTGGCTTCAAAAACTATTATTTCCCTGATACAACTATTATTCATTACAAGGGTGAAAGCACTAAAAAAACCAGTGTAAATTTTGTTTTCACCTTTTACAGAGCGATGGTCATTTTTGCTAAAAAACACTACTCGCAAAAACATGCTAGAAACTTCAGTGCACTCATTCATATTGCCATTTATATCAGAGCATTTGCGGCAATTATAAGTAGGTTTGCATCCCGCGTGTTTTTACCATTATTAGATTTTAGTACCATCTTCATTAGCCTAGCTTTATTGGTTAATTTTTGGTCCAATTTCAAGTATGCTACGCCAAAGGCTTATCCAAGTGAAATTGTTTATTCAAACAGTGTTATTTACTCTCTCTTGTGGATTTTGGGTTTGTACTTAGCAGGTGCCTATAACAAAAGAAAAACCTTCTTAAGTGTTGCCAAAGGCATTGCATTTGGAACCTTGGGCATTGCCGTATTTTATGCATTTATTGGCGAGGCTTATCGTTTCTCAAGAGCAATAATAATTTTAGGCGCCCTAGCTGCAATTATTGTCCCCTACGCCATTAGGGTGATGTTGTATTTTGTAAAATACGGCCGTTGGAGTATGAGCATGGGTAGCCATCTTAAGACCATTATTGTAGGCAATAAATCAGAAGTGGAGCGCGTGCAAGATTTGCTAGTAAAATCAAAATCCAAGAGCGAGTATTTGGGTTATGTTTCGCTCGAACCAAATAAGGATATACATTACCTAGGCCAGGTAAGTGAACTAATTGAATTGGTTAAGTTTTTTGGCGTAGAAGAAATTATTTTTTGCAGCAAAGACCTCGCAGCAAGCCAAATTATTGAATGGATGGCAAGCAATAGCCAACAAGATATTTTGTATAAGATTGTTCCCGAAGAAAGCCTTTTCATTATTGGAAGCAATAACAAAAACACACCTGGTGATTTTTATACCATTGAAATTAACTTAAAATTGGCAAAGGCGTTTGAACAACAAAAGAAACGCGCATTTGATGTAATAACCAGTTTATTATTGTTTGCCTTATCGCCAATTTTGATCCTTTTTGTAAGGCAAAGACTCAATCTATTTCATAACATTTTTAGTGTTTTAACTGCTAAAAAAACTTGGGTTGGTTATGCCTCAGCAGATAATATTAAACTGCTACCATCCATAAAAAATGGCGTGGTAAGCCCGCTAGATGCGCAAGGAAACAAATTGCTTAATCCTATTACCATTCAAAAGTTAAACTTCCTTTACGCAAAGGAATATTCAATTGAAAAGGATTTTCTTATTGTTCTTAAATCCATTAGGAGTACAGGAAACTTTGGCAACTAAGAATTGGTTCGAACCAATTGAATAAAGGATTCAATTGCAATGTTTAATTGGGTTGGCGTTTCAAACATGGGCATATGTGCAGAATCCTCCAATAAAACCACCTGGGCAATTTTACACAAAGCCGCCTGTTCAAATAGGTGTTGTGCAGGAATTAATTCATCTAATTTCCCAATAGCAAAAAACACAGGTAAATTAGATTCTTTGAATACAAAATTTGAATCGGGTCTGTTCATCATAGCTATGGCCGCTTCAGTCATTCCTTTCTCGCTGCCTTTGTTTGCCTCCTGAATTCTTTCTTTGATTATGTTGGTATCAAAACCAGGTTTAAATAAGCCAGGAATAAAATTCTTTATATATGCTTCCTTCCCTTGCTGTTTAATAAAATTGATAACCTGAATTCGTTTATCCTTTCTTTCATCGCTGTCTGCATTGGCTGTACTAGCAATGATGCCAAAACCCTCTAAATATTCTTTGTATTTATTGGCAAATGCCAAGCATACATAACCACCCATGCTGTGGCCAAGCATTATAACTTGCACCAAGTTTTCTTTTTCAATAATAGCCTTCACCTGATCAGCCATATCTTCTATTGAAGCAGCTTCACAATGTTGACTTTTCCCAAAGCCTGGCAAGTCTATTGTAAGTGTAGTACAAAGGTCCTTAAAAAACAATACCTGCTCGTTGAAGCAGGTATTGTTTTCGCAGTATCCATGAAGCAGCACCAAGCAAGTTTTGCCCGATCCTATTCTTTCATAATGTAACATCTTAATAAAATAAGAATCTGTTATCTTTAACGTTTTTCAATTCTTTCAAAATCTCAAAATAGCTGTATTCAACTCTTTGTTGAAGGCTGGCATTTAATTCAGCTTTTTGTTGGTTAAAATCTGTCATAACAGGAGCTGGCGTAATTTTACTTACTTGGTAAGCATATATTGCCGCATCACCTTTAACAGGACCATATAATTTATTTATACCAGTAGTGCCAGCAATAGTTCCCGCAAATGAATTGTCGAATCCAACATAAGGAATACTTCCATTTTCAAAAGTTTGTGAAGCAATTGGTGTAATAGATTGGTTCATTTTTTTGCTAAGTGCATCAAGTGTTCCAGCACCTTCCATGGCCAGTTTTAACTTCTCAGATAGTTGTTCAGCTTTTTTGTCCTTGCGGTAATCATTTGTTACGCGGTCTTTAGAAGCATCAAAATTAGCTTTGCCTTTTTCACGAATCATGGTTAAGGTAGCAATTACATATTTATCACCTCCTACTGTCATTACCTCGCTCACATCACCAACTTTTGCATTAAAAGCCCAACGAACAGCTTCACGTGCTTCATTGTAGCCAGGAAGGAAATTATCTGTTTCACGCACAAACTCTGCAACACGCTTCACCATTTTCTTTTCGTCCATGTTTTTATTGAAGCTTTCTACATCTCTGCTGCTAGCTGCAAATTGACTTGCATCATTGTAAGCAGTTGTGCTCGTTTTTTCACTTGCCTCAACTGAACGTTCTAAAATACCTGCACAAACCATTTTCTTGGTTTTGTCTTCGGTGATTTTAATAACATGGTAACCAAATTGGGTTTTCAATACAAACTGATCACCTTTTTTACCATTTTTAACGGCATCATTAAATTCTTTTACCATTTGGCCTTCTGGGAACCATCCCAAATCACCTCCGCGGTCTTTGGTACCATCTGTACCAAACTCTTGTGCTAATTTAGCAAAGTCTTCACCACCTTTTATTCTCTTCAAAACATCATTTGCTTTGATCTGAGCATTTGAGCTATCTAAGTTTGTAGCACCTTCTGGACGAATTAAAATATGACTGGCACGCATTGAGAATACAGAATCTTGCTTAATACCAGAGATTTTATAAATAGAATATTTGCCATTTTCAAAAACTGGTCCTATAACGGTTCCAACAGAATCATGGAATAAGCGTGCTTGAACTGATTCAGGAAAATCACTTTTTCTTTTAGCAGTTGAATTAAATTTAGCATCACTATTAATGTCTACATAGGCTGTGTCATTATCTGCAGCTTTAAATTGTTCAACTTGCTCAAAAGCCCATTTTTGAACTTCTGCGCTGTCTTCAGACGTTGGAGCAAAATCCCAAACAACAAACTCTAATTTACGAGAGTTTTCGCGCTCTTTAAATTTCTCCATGTTCTTTTTGAAATACGATTTCAAATCACTCTCATCTGCTGTGATGCTTGAATCTGCAATAGTATTGTATGCCAAAGCCACAAAATTTACATCCGCAGTTTGAGTTCTATTGGTATACAAATTTTTTGCTTCCAATGAAGTTGCATACAATCCTTTTTTGAGTAAAGTAGCGTATTTACGTTGCAAAGTTTCTGTAACCAAAAAGTCTTCAAATTCTTTCCATTGCGCTTTCATCTTTTCATCTGTACCTTCAGTAATTTGCTTAAGGTTACGTTTCACAATGTTTACATCAAACATTCCGGTGTTTGGGTCTGTAAATGATTGTTTAATTTGCGCATGAATATTGTTACCGTAAATCATGTCGGCCAATTCTTCCTCACTAATGGTAACTCCCAATTGGTCGTATTCTTTCATCAACATAAAATCATTTAACATTTGATTCCATGTTTGATCACGAACCTGACCACGTGTAGCTTCATCTAAATTTTCTTGTTGCGTACGCTTTTGGAAATTTTCCATGTTGTACTGCAATTTGTCGTCAAATTGTTTTATGCCGATTGTTTCGCCATCAATTTCACCTACATTATTGGTTTGCGAGCCGCTACCAAACCATCCCCTGTTAGAATTCAGGGCGTCAGAAACCACAAATAAACCCAGTGCTAAACCTACTGCACCAATCGCTAATCCTGATCTGTTTCTTATTTTTGTTAATATTGCCATTGTAATATTTTAAGAACGGCGAAAATAAGCGTGATAATGTCAAAAATCAACCTTTATTTTTTTTGTTTTAACTATCAACTAATCAAATGCTTACACTATGACTATTCCTACCTACGGTAAATTATACCTCATTCCTAACTTCTTAAGTGAAGATAATCCCGACAATTTCATTGCCGAAATGGTGCGCAATATGGTGCATCACCTCAAAAATTTTGTAGTTGAAAACGAGAAACAAGCAAGAGCCCTGATAAAAAGATTGCAATTAGAAAATGCCCAATCTGAACTTCATATTTGGTTATTAAATGAACATACCAACCCAAATGAAGTACCCGCATTGCTAAAAGCACTAGAAGGTGGAGATGCAGGAATTATAAGTGATGCAGGCTTACCCTGTATTGCCGATCCAGGCTCAGCATTGGTTGCATTGGCACAGGCTAAAAACATTGAAGTTATACCATTGCCAGGTGCTTCTAGTATGATGATGGCATTGATGGGAAGCGGTTTCAATGGACAACAATTCGCTTTTTCTGGCTACCTGCCTATTGATAAAGCACCAAAAATTAAGAGAATCAAAGAGCTTGAATCACAAGCCCACAGAGGCGTTTCACAAATTTTTATGGAAACACCTTATAGAAATTTACAGCTTTTGGATGAGCTCATTGCCCAATGCAATTCACAAACCAAATTGTGCATTGCTTGCAATATAAGTTCGCACAAAGGTTGGGTTAAAACCAAAACCATGTCACAATGGAAAAACCAAAAACCAGAAATACATAAAATACCTTGTGTTTTTGTGTTAGGTTAATGTCAGATTCCTGCCCATTCTCAAAATTAAACTTGGAAAACATCTGCCAAATCATATTTTTGTCTAACAAACGTTAGTTATGATTGTAGATTTTGAAGGTTTGAGCCGAAAAGAACAGATTATTGTTGTTGCTGCTCAGCTATTTAGGCAAAAAGGATACGAGGCAAGCTCCATGAGAGATATTGCAAGTGCCATGCGTATTGAAGCCGCAAGTTTGTACCATCATATCAAATCCAAAGATGAAATTTTGGAGTTAATTTGTTTTGGGATGGCCCAAAAATTTATTTTGGCAATTGCCGAGGTAAATGATATTTATTTTAATGCAGAAGAAAGATTGCGTGAAGCCATTTTTAACCATGTGAAAATTATTACAGACGACATGGACAAAAGTGCGGTATTCCTAAAAGAATGGAGAAGTTTACCAAGTGCCTCCCTGCAAGAATTTATGCGTTTGAGAAACAATTACGAACATGAATTTACGGCCATCGTAGAAAATGGTATACAAGAAGATATTTTTGAACATGTAGATAAAAAATTTGCAGTGCTTAGCATTCTAAGCAGCGTAAATTGGATCAACGAATGGTATCATCCAGATGGTAAGATGCAAGCCAAAGAAATTGCAACACACATCAGTGATTTTGTGATGGGTGGACTTAGAAAAAAATTGGTGACAGATTACAATTACAAACCTTAAAATTACAGAAACAATATGTACGGAAATGCTTACATCGACCCTAGCGACAAGGCGGCAGCAATGATTGCGGGAGAAGATTCAGAAAAATTAGAAGCCTTTGAAAAGCGCATTGCTGCAGGTGAAAAAATTGAACCGAAAGATTGGATGCCCAAAGAATACCGCAAACAATTGATTAGGATGATTGAACAACACGCACACAGTGAAATTATTGGTGCTTTACCCGAAGGAACTTGGATTACACGTGCCCCCGGCTTCAGAAGAAAACTTGCTTTAATGGCAAAGGTACAAGACGAAGTTGGTCATGCCCAATTATTATATAGTGCGGCTGAAACACTTGGCAAAAGCAGAGAAGCCATGATCAACGATTTGATCACAGGCAAATCTAAATATTCAAACGTATTTAATTATCCTGCGTTCACATGGGCAGATGCTTGTGTTATTGCTTGGCTAATTGATGCCGGTGCAATTATCAATCAAGTAGCAAATGCAAAAGGTAGTTATGGCCCTTATTGTCGTGCCTTAGATAGAATATGCACTGAAGAATCTTTCCACCTAAAATATGGTCATGATAACGTAGTTACATTGGCCACAGGAACACAAAAACAAAGAGAAATGGTACAAGGAGCATTAACCCGCTGGTGGCCTCCAATCATGCATTTCTTTGGACCATCAGATAAAATTTCTAATCACACAGAAATTTTAATGCGTTGGAAAGTTAAAATGGCAAGTAACGACGATATGCGCCAACAATTCTTAAACATGTACGTACCTAAAATTTGGGATTTAGGTTTGGTGCTTCCAGATCCAAATTTAAAACAAAACGAAGCAGGTGTTTGGGAATATACAGAACCAGATTGGGATGAATTTAAGCGGGTAATTAACGGCGGAGGGCCTTGTAATGCTGAGCGTTTGGCGGTTCGAAGAAATGCAGAAGAACGCGGCAGATGGGTACGTGAAGCATTAAACACATCAGAATCTAAATACATTGTACCTTTAGCATAATTGACCATGATTAAATCACTCGACCCTCGTGTTACACGGGCAGAAATAGAAATTGAAAATCCAATTGCGCCTTTAAACGAATTGGACCAATGGGAGACCTATGAAGTTTTTCACCAAAAGAAAAGAGGAGACCAACATATGCATGTTGGGATTGTTCATGCCCCAAACGCAGAAATGGCCTTTCTTTTTGGCAAAGAACAATATGGCAGAAGGGGATTAAGTGTAAATATTTGGGTAGTGAAAACCCGTGATGTTTTTGTATCTGAATATGATGATTCCGACATTTTTGACACGGTTCCGGAAAAGCAATACCGCGAAGCAGGAGGTTATAAGGTGATGGCAAAAATTAATAAATACAAAAAGGGAGTTTAGACAATTACATGAATCAAAATAGCAGCGAAGCAATCAAAGAATTGCTTTATAAAATGGCCGATGATCTTTTAATTATTGGACATAGAAACAGTGAATGGACAGGGCTTGGACCAATTCTAGAAGAAGACATTTCTTTTAGCAGCATGGCACAAGATAAAATAGGACAAGCACAAGCACTCTACCAATTATTAAACGACCTAGGGGAACAAGAACCTGATACGGTTGCATTCACCAGAAATGCCAATCAATTTCACAATGCACAATTGGTAGAATTACCTAACGGCGAATACGACTTTAGTTTGGTACGTCACTTTTTATATGACCATGCAGACCAATTACGCTTTGAGGCACTCGCTAATTCTAGCTATGAGCCATTAGCTAAAGTTGCCCGCAAGGTAAAAGGAGAACTTAAATACCATGTTTTTCATGCAAATACCTGGATGGTAAAATTAGGTTCGGCAAATGAAGAAAGTCATAACCGTATGCAAGCCGCCTTTAATGAAGCATGGAATTATGCCTTAGGTATGTTTGAAAAAAGTTCGTTTGAGGACCAATTAATTGCCGAGGGAGTTTTTGAAGGTGAAGAAACTTTGCAAGAAAAATGGTTGGCAAATATTACGCCTTATCTAATAAAAGCAGGTATCGAAATACCTGCTTCCACCTCATGGAATCCTGTTTTTGGAGGAAGAATTGGAAACCATACAGCAAATTTATCTCCATTGGTAGAGGAAATGAGTGAGGTTTTTAGGTTCGACCCAACAGCAGAGTGGTAATTACTATTAATTAATTCTTCATAGCCCCATAGCTTTTTGCTTATGGGGCTATTTTTTTGGTGGATAAGCTTGTTTTCCAATGCATTTAAAACAATAAATCGGTTCGAACCGAACACCAAAAACGAAAAAATTTAGGCTGTCTCAACAGGTGTTTACCACTTATGGGGGCAATTCATGCGCTATTGCGACAATTAATAACATTTTAATTTTGGCCCCTTAATAAGACACACGGGGTTTTGGTGTGCATTTAGAATGGAATTATTGGCCGATCTTTGTACTTGCTACTGGTTGTTTATTTTCCCTAAGAATTGAAAATTGCCAAATAACATATCGCCCAATTATGTTACAAAAAAAATCATGTTTTAATTCGCGCAGTTTATTTGCGCTTATTTTCTGTTATTTCTTTTCTCAACAAATAACTGCACAAAGTTTATCTGCCAATAGTTATATTATAACATATGCGCCATTGGCCCAAAGTTTATCTGCCAAAACAGGGATACCCTCAAGTATAATATTAGGAATTGCATTAATAGAATCTGGACATGGATCTGGTGAAAACTGCAAAATGCTTCGCAATCATTTTGGAATAAAAGGGAAAAACCACCTACCAGAGCAGGGTATCAATTATAAATCGGCTTATAGAAGTTATTTATCTGACGAAGCCTCTTTTGGGCATTTTTGTACCATCATAAAGAGAAAGAAATATTATCCCCTTTTAAAAGAAAATAAGGATTTTAAAGTATGGCTTTCCACTATGAATAAATCATATTATTCTTCGGCAGGTATAGTGTGGGTTAACAAAATATTATATGCAATTAAAAGGCACCATTTAAACAAATTTGATTTGCCCCAACAACAATTAGACGGCTCTCCAAAAATGAATTGGATGCATGCTTAATTAATGGTTTCTTCCATTGGTATTTCAAGCTTTTTAGCTTTCCATTTCTGATACTTTCTCCATGCAAATTTGATTAAAAAATCAATGGCAAGGAAAAACAAAAGCAGCGAAAATAGAAGGGAATAAATATATAACAATTCGTTACCTGAAGATCCTGTGATGCCGCTTGCTTCTGTAACTATTGAAAACAAAAAAGTGCAAAAAACAAGCAGGGTGTATTTTGATAAACTTCTCATACACAAAAATATAAGAATTTTATTGAAGTGTATTGGTTATATGCAATTGCCTGCCTAAAATACTTACATAATACTGGCGCAAGGGCCTATTGGCAGGACCTTCCATTTGCCCGCCATTACTTGCCACAAATTTAGAATTACAACAGGGTACAAACCTGCCACCAACGCCAGTGTATTGGCCACATCTGTAAAACAAAGTAGAACTATCTACACTTACCACACTGCAAGAACTATCTACATTGTAAGGACAAGAGCGATCAAAAGCTACATATTGATCTGGACCTGTATAGCCGGTATTATAAACTATTACACCACGTGATTTATAGCCATACGTTCTTTCGTAAACATAGCCATTGGGAAAATTTAAATCTGCGTATAAAGGCAAATCTAAATTAATATAGAAATCAACTAAAACACTGGGAAAGAATTCTTGGTTCGTTACATTTTTTGCTGCCTTTTTACAGGTAGAAAAGGACATTGCCATACAAATAAGTAAACCAAATTGAATTGCTTTTTTCATGCGTTTGATACGTTTAATTGAGACTAACTTTCTAAAACTTTTTCCATTAAAGTTACATCCAAATATATCCCAAATTTATGGCCAACTTCATGCATTACACCAATAGTTTCAAAACCATAGCGCTTGTGCATGCGTATACTTTTTTCATTTCCCATGGTAATACGTGAAAGCAAATAATGTAAACCATTGGAGTTTGCAGAATATACCAACTCTTCTAACAACTGGCCACCAATTCCCATATTTCGGTAATTGGCATCCACATATACTGAAATTTCTGCAGTACCATTGTATGCAACTCTATCACTCCAAAGACTTAGGCTCGACCAGCCAACTACTTTATTGTCTGTGCAAGCTACAAAAATAGGATGCTTTTCATCGTGTGCATTGAACCAATTTACGCGGTCTTCAATACTTTTGGCCTCTGTGTCAAAGGTGGCCACATCTGTGAGAATAGATTCATTGTATATTTCCGCTATGGCAACAATATCGGCCAAACTTGCTTCTCTGATATAAAACTCCTCTCTATTCATAAGAATAAAATCCTTTTCCTGATTTACGTCCAAAATGACCCGCATCTACTTTTTGCTGTTGGATTCTGCTCGGTCTAAATTTACCATTTTGGTGAAACAATTGATAGATACTGCTTGTAACAGAAAAGTTGGTATCTACACCAATTAAATCCATCAATTTAAAGGGCCCCATTTTAAACCCAGAACTTTCCATAAGTGCATCAATTGTTTCGTGATCACTTACATTTTCTTCTAATACTTTTAATCCTTCCACATAATAATGACGGGCAACTCTATTAACAATAAAACCAGGCGCATCCTTTGCCATTACACATGTTTTTCCCATTCCCTCAATTAGTTGTTTGCATACTTGCGCATATTCAGGTAGGGTTTGAACGCCACTAATTATTTCTACCAGCTTCATTTGCGGAGCAGGGTTAAAAAAATGAATACCTAAAACTCTTTCTGGGTTTGGAATTTTAGCGGCAATTTGGGTGATAGGTATAGAAGAAGTGTTGCTGGCTAATAGACAATTAGGCTTATTGATAGCGGCAACCGATTGAAAAAATTGATGCTTCACTTCCAAACGTTCAATTACGGCTTCAACAACTAAATCGGCAATCAAATCATTTATTTGTGAAGTGAAATGTATACGACCCAAAACTTCCGTTTTGGTGCTTTCGTTAATTTTTTGCTTTGTTACAAGAAAATTCAAAGATTTTTCAATAGTAATTTTTGCCCGATCCAATACGGCATCATTGATGTCGAACAAAATAGTTTTATATCCTGAAGAGGCACAAACTTGGGCAATTCCGCTACCCATGGTTCCGGCTCCAGCAATGGCTATGGTTTGTATTTCTAACATAATTGGCGTTTAAACTTGTCAAATTTACTTAAAAAGTACCAAGAGCCTTGCATGGCTTTTAAAATTATAAGTTAATTTTGTATTCTATTTACTACAAAACATGATTACCGTAAGCGATAAAGCAAAAACCAGAATAGCTCAATTAATTGACGAGCAAAATTACGACAGCACTTATTTTTTAAGAGTGGGTGTTGAAAGTGGTGGATGCTCTGGATTATCCTATAAATTGGATTTTGACAACCAAGCAAAACCAGGAGATGAAATTTTTGATGACAACGATGTAAAGGTTGTAACAGACAAGCGATCAGTTCTTTATCTCTTTGGAACGGAGTTAGATTTCACAGATGGGCTAAATGGCAAAGGATTCACTTTCAACAATCCAAATGCCTCACGCACTTGTAGTTGTGGTGAAAGTTTCTCAGTTTGAGGATAATTTTTTATGGAACTTTTGATTTTATCCACAAATGCCTATATTTGCCCTCCCTTTTAAGGACAATAAGAGGAATTATTAAACAGATAAGTATTTAGAAAATGGCAAATCATAGTTCAGCAAAAAAGAGAATCAGAAACAACGCAACTAAGCGTTTACGTAATCGTTACCAAGCAAAAACTACTCGTACATTGGCTAAGCGCCTACGCGAATCCACTGTAAAAAGTGAAGCGGCTGCTTTGTTAATTGAAGTAAGTTCAATGTTGGATAAGTTAGCTAAACGTAGCATTATTCACAAAAATAAAGCTGCTAACCAAAAATCTAAATTGGCTAAAGTTGTAAATAAAGTAGGAACTGTAGTAGTTGCCGTTAAAAAAGCAGCTCCTAAAAAAGTAGTTAAGAAAGCTACTTCTAAGAAAAAATAATCTTTAAACAGATATAGAAAAAAGCTCTGGCATTGCGCTGGGGCTTTTTTTGTGCCTATACCTCACCAATCCTATTTACCTGATATAAGTTGCGTCCACTATTGATAGCCTTTTGGCTTAAGGTTATTTTTGAATCATGGAAACAAGCAACTACCCCAGCATTGGCATCAAACAACTCGCCGAGGACGATAGACCCCGAGAAAAACTAAGAAACTTAGGCCCACAGGCCTTAAATATTGCAGAATTACTTGCAATAATCATTGGTAATGGACATAAAAATGCATCTGCCTTACAATTAGCAGAACAATTATTGACCCAATGTAACCACAACTTAAGTGAATTGTGTCGCATGAGTTTAAGTGAAATTACTTCCATTAAAGGCCTTGGATCGGTAAAAGCAATAGTATTAAATGCTGCCTTAGAATTGGGAAGAAGGCGAAGGGAAGAAGAAGCAAAAAAAATTGTAAAAATTACAAATAGCATTGAGGCATTTATGTACTTTGAACATATTTTAGAGGATTACCAGCACGAAGAGTTCTGGATAATGCTCCTAAACAGAAATAACATGTTTATTGCTAAAAAGCGCATCAGTATTGGAGGTGTTTCTGGCACTGTGGTGGATCCAAAAATAATTTTTAGTGCTGCATTGAACCATTTAGCGAGTGGTATTATTCTTTGCCATAACCATCCTTCAGGGAATTTAAACCCAAGCCAACAAGATATTGACCTTACAAAAAAACTATTTGAGGCTGGGAAATTACTAGATATAGATGTCTGCGACCATTTAATCATAGGCAATAAAAACTTTTTCAGTTTTGCTGATAACGGCTATCTCAGCCGACGAAGTTAATTTATCCTTAAATTTTATGAAAAGGAAAATAGACCATAGTTTTATTTATTTTTGAAAACAGATGGTATTACATCAAATACAAAAACTCAGGATGTGGTTGCGGCAATTTCCCACAGCTAGAAAATTTATTAAATTTGGGATAGTTGGTGCAACAAGCGCTGCAGTAAGCTTAGGCGTATTCTGGCTTATCTCCCTGCAATACCCAGCACTCAATTTACTGTCAAAAGCAATTGGTTATGTGATGGGGTTTTTTGTTGGTTTTACGTTAAATAAATTCTGGACCTATATAGACCAAACAGAAGAAGACGAAAAATACCTTTTGAAATATATTTTGGTTTATGCCATAACCTTTTTAGTATACCTATTGGTAAATGTAGTTTTTGATCATATGGTGCATCCAAATTTATGGTTTTCACAAATGGCTAGCAACTTAAACTTTTGTTTTTTAGCAAGTTACCTCGAAAATAACGGGCCATTGGTTTCCAATATTTTGGCCATATTTATAAATATTTTTCTAAATTTCTTTGGTACCAATAAATTGGTATTTAAGGTACCCGAACCAACAAAGATTTTTGAATAATTGACGCATTAAATTTGCAAAAAAAGAGCCATTTGAAATCAAATGGCTCTTTTTTTATTTACTTAAGTACATGCTTTTTTCTTTGTAAAGCACTCTAAAGTGAGGGTCTTGTAGATCTTTGATAAATCTAATAGCCTCACCTGTTGATTTCATTTCTGGGCCAAGTTCCTTATTTACATCAGGAAATTTTTCGAAAGAGAAAACAGGCTCTTTTATGGCGTAACCTTCTAATTTTCTATCGAAGGTAAAATCACTTAATTTATTTACTCCCAACATAATTTTGGTGGCAATATTAATATAAGGGATTTGGTATGCTTTGGCTATAAATGGCACTGTTCTACTTGCCCTTGGATTTGCCTCAATAACATAAACCTTTTCATCTTTGATGGCAAATTGAATGTTTAGCAATCCGCTAATATTCATTTTAATAGCAAGATTTCTTGCATATTTTTCCATTGTTTCTTGCACGTTTTCACTCAGGCTAAAAGGAGGCAAAACCGCATAACTATCGCCACTGTGAATTCCTGCAGGTTCAATATGTTCCATCATTCCAATTACATGGGCATCTTGTCCATCACAGATCAAATCAATTTCGGCCTCCTCAGCTCTATCCAAGAAATGATCAATTAAAACACGGTTACCAGGGAGGTCGCCTAATAAATCAATTACCGCTTGTTCAAGGTCTTCGTCATTAATTACAATTTTCATTCCTTGTCCGCCTAATACATAGCTTGGTCGAACCAAAACTGGGTAACCAACTTTATGCGCCACTATGATTGCTTCCTCTGCATCTTCTGCCACACCATAATTAGGATAAGGAATATCTAATTCTTTTAATAAATCAGAGAACAAGCCACGGTCTTCAGAAATATCCATATCTGCAAAACTGGTTCCGATGATTTTTACCCCAAGATGTTCTAATTTTTTAGCCAATTTAAGTGCTGTTTGGCCGCCCAATTGTACAATAACACCTACTGGCTTCTCTAATTCTACAATTTCACGAATGGCTTCCCAGAATACAGGTTCAAAGTAAAGCTTATCTGCCATATCGAAATCTGTACTTACCGTTTCAGGATTGCAATTAATCATAATTGCTTCAAAGCCTGACTCTTTTGCTGCTAATAAACCATGCACACAACTGTAATCAAATTCAATTCCTTGTCCAATTCGGTTCGGACCAGAACCCAATACAACAACTTTTTTTCTATCGCTAACTTTGCTTTCATTTTCACCATCAAAGCTTGAATAGAAATAATTTGTTGGGGAAGGGAATTCAGCTGCGCAGGTATCAACCATTTTATAGATGCGGTGGATTCCCATTTGTTTTCTAAGGTCCCAAACCTGGTCTTCAGTGGTATCGCCACCCAATAGATAGGCAATTTGAATGTCACTGTAACCCTTTTGCTTGAGTTCAATCATTATTTCCTTAGGTAAATTAGCCAAGTTAAAGCGTTTGGTATCACTTTCGAGGCGCACCATATCGTTTATCTGCGTTAGGAACCAGCGGTCTATTCTGGTAATTTTTTCTAAGCTAGAAATTGGCATACCAAGACTAAGCGCGTCTTTCACTGCAAACAAACGATCCCAACTTGGGTTCTTTAGCTTTTCTACAATATCCTCTAATTTACGCTGTTGGAAACCATCAGCTCCTAGACCATTTCGTTTAATTTCTAGGCTTTGCGTAGCTTTTTGTAAAGCCTCAATAAAGGTTCTGCCAATACCCATTACTTCGCCAACCGACTTCATTTGAAGACCCAATGTTTTGTTTGCACCTTTAAATTTATCAAAATTCCAACGAGGAATTTTAACTATCACATAGTCGATGGCCGGCTCAAAATAGGCTGAAGTAGTTTTAGTTACGGGATTTTTAAGTTCATCGAGGTTATAGCCAATGGCTAATTTAGCTGCAATTTTTGCAATTGGATAACCGGTAGCCTTACTAGCAAGCGCAGATGAGCGAGATACGCGCGGGTTAATTTCTACAGAAATTATTGCCTCATCTTCTGGGTTTACGGCAAACTGCACATTACAACCACCTGCAAAATTTCCAATTGAGCGCATCATATGAATAGCCATTGTGCGCATTCTTTGATACACCGTATCACTAAGTGTCATTGCAGGTGCAACCGTAATTGAATCACCTGTATGAATGCCCATTGGGTCAAAGTTTTCAATGGTACAAATAATTGCTACACTGTCATTTTTATCCCGCAATAATTCTAATTCATATTCCTTCCACCCAAATACTGCTTTTTCTACCAAAACTTCATGGGTAGGAGAAGCGGCTAATCCACGTTGAAGTGCAGCGTCTAATTCTTCTTTTACCCAAACAAAGCCGCCACCGGTGCCGCCTAAAGTATAGGAAGGACGAATTACAAGAGGAAAACCAATAATTTGCGCAATTTCTTTACCTTCAAGGAAAGAGTTGGCCACTTTAGAATCTGCAACTGGAACGCCAATATCAATCATTTTTTGGCGAAATTTTTCTCTGTTTTCAGTTGTATCAATTGCGGCAATATCTACCCCTATCATGCGCACCTTGTATTTTTCCCAAAGGCCCATTTCATCACATTCAATAGCTAAATTAAGGGCAGTTTGACCACCCATTGTAGGCAATACCGCATCAACCTGGTGTTCTTTAAGTATTTGCTCTATGGATGCAGGGTTAAGAGGCAACAAATAAATATGATCGGCCGTAACAGGATCTGTCATGATGGTTGCAGGATTGCTATTAATTAAAATAACCTTGATCCCCTCTTCTTTTAAAGAGCGTGCGGCTTGACTTCCGCTGTAATCAAATTCACAAGCTTGACCAATAACAATTGGACCGCTACCTATAATGAGAACCGATTTAATACTAATATCTTTTGGCATATATGAGGTTTGTTTTTTTGAAGGTTATGTAAATACCTGAAAGAAGCTATAGGTATAAATTATGCAAATTTAGTTTGAAAAAGCGATTTCTGAAATCTGTTTTTAATTTATTCTCAACAATTTTGCTTTGCGAACTAAATGCACTGGCAAACAGGAGATTGGAAATTTTTATCTGTTTTTTAAAAATGTCGCACTAATCATTTATATAGTAATGAAAAGGTATTTGAGGCAAAAACAACAAAAAACACTATCCACAAATGAATTCCGAACTTAGAGGTGTCTATTTATTTAGAATTCTTATAAGTATCTATTTATCTGTAATTTGCGACTCTATTTAGGCTCTTTTTTATTGAATTATTTATGAATATTTACAAATGTTTACAACAAGTTAACAGTTAAAACTGATTTTATCCTAATTAATTGTTTTTTAGTATTTTACATATTGCGACATTTTCTCATTATGAAACAATTCAATGTAATTAAGTGTCTTGAGGCTTTTCATTGACTTCGGGATTTCGCTTAATGAAAAAAATCCAGTTCAAATTTTATGATTTTACAAGTGGTTGTATACGGCATCTAAGTGGTTGTTTTTGTATTTTAATAATATGAATTCTGTATTAAAATCCAAAATAGGGAATTGTTTCTCAAAAAGGGGTATTAATTGCATTTTGAAACAAAAAAACCTTCGCTTGTGTAAATTATAACAATTTCAATCAATATGCTTGTATTTTAGTGGACTATTATGAAAACACTTTTTAGTTTTTTAAACCTTTGTGCCTATGTGCTACTTGCCTTTTTGGCAAGTTGGTTTATATCTGAGAAGTTGAAATCGCCAGAAATAACGCTTTACAATGTTTCTGAAAAAAATTTAGAGCCATGCATGAATTACTGGACCAGTGATACGGGCTACACAGATACAATGAGCATTTCTGCAAGGGCCATGAGGCTTTATGATCAGGGAGAGTATGCGCAAGCCATTGAATCTTTTCAGCGAATGGAACCCAATGAAAATGAAGAGGCGAATTATGATTTATACCTAGGAATATGCTATTTGAAATCTGGTTTTGCCAATTTAGCTGTTATACATTTAAGTGAAGCAGAGAGTTTGTTTAAAAAATACAAGATGATTCAAATGAGCAAATGGTATTTATCCTTGGCCTATTTGAAAGCGGGACAAGAAAAAGAGGGCGTTGACAAGCTTTTTCAATTGGTTGGCGCCAATGCCCCTCAGCGTTATAAAGCAGAAGAAATACTGGCCACTATTGACGGAGCAAGTAATCCAATAAAAAGTTTAAAATTAGTATTGCTAAATAAGTAAGCGCTTAAAACTTAAAGCTCAAACTCAAAAAGAAATTTCTATTGGCATTGGGGAAATACAGGCTGTATTGTTCTCTTAGCCCTTGGCTATTTAATGTATTATAGCCACCAACACTTCCAGCAGATGCATATTTTTGATTTAGCACGTTATTTACCCTAAAGCTAATTAGAGGTGAGCTGCTTTTAAAATATTTTGCCAAATTAATCCCAAGCATGGCGTCTATATAGTGAAATGCAGGTAATGAAAGGTCTTCCCATGCAGTGTTATCCAAATATTGTTTACTTACCATTCTACCTGTAATAGCTATAGCCAATACATTTTTGAAGCAAAAACTTTGAAATGACACTTGTTGAATTAATCTTGGGCTAAGGGCTAGCGGTGAGTTTTTAAATTCCTTTACAAAAATGGGGTTAAAGCTGGCATCGTAAAAAGTTTGAGAAAGGTGTGCAACCGTATTGTTACTTAATGCGGAATTCAATGCAAATGAAAAATGACTATTCACTTTACCTTGCACGTCTAATTCAATGCCTCTGCGGGAGCTTCGGCCTATGTTGCCTGTAATTGGGTAGCCAAAATTATTATATGTTCCGGTACCCACAATTTGATTTTGAAATTCCATTGCAAAGAGATTTAATTTGGCATAAAGTGCAGGCGACTGGTAGGAATAACCCAATTCAATATCTACTAATTGTTCTGGATTAATTTCATTTTGTTTAATTTCATGGGTAGCGTAATCATCTTGGAAGTAATCGAAACGGGTTGGTTCGCGGCTACTCATTCCTGCCATGGCATAAAGGGATTGCTCTTTATTAAGAATATATTTAAGTCCTATGCGCGGATTAACAAATAACCAATTCATAGGTTCCACTGAACCATAGCTCGGCCTAAATTCCATGGTTTTTTCTGTATACCTAAAATTGGTTCGACGCAATTGTATATCAGTAAAGAGAGAAAGGCTGCTGTTTAATTCGTAGTTTAATTTTAGGAAAACACTTTGCTCTTTTTTATATCCGGTATTCAAATAGACTTGGTGATTTGGACCAATACCAACAGGCAAAACATCTGCCCAATTAACTTCCATGAAATGCTTGCTCTTAAAATGGTTCATATGAATACCCGCGTTGATATCTAATTTGCCAAAACTTGCATTATAAGTAGCATATCCGCCAATGAAAGTTTGATCTAATCTGTAAGAACTCAGGAAAGAATTTGGTAGTGTGGTATCCCCATTGTTTACAATAAAAGGGGAGTTTAACATATTAAAATAATCAAACCCTAAGCCGCCTTGGAAAAGGTATTGAAATCTGGGCGCTTGGCTTTTAACCAAGTACAAAGAAACGTTGATGCTTTGCTTAGGACGCAACTGATAGGTGTATTGCATTTGGTTGAAATACTGCTGAAAGGCATCGGCTTCATCGTTTGTAAAAGGATTTGTTTTTGGAGCAGCGTCAAAAGTAGCTTTGTCTATGCCAACATATGCCAAATGACTGGCTGCATTAGCACCAATAAAATTAAATTTCAAAAATGATTTCTTTTGTTGGTAGCCAATACTAAATTGATACGATTGAACTTGCGCACCAGAATTGTTGCGGTAGCCATTTGTTTTTACTTGCCCAAGACGCGCATAGACCATCACATGCTTTCCAAGTAAACCTGTTTGTAACTCGGCGCTTAGTCGGCTCGAACCGAAAGAACCAAAACCCATCATTAAACCACTTGATGCAGTTTGACTTAATGACCTGGTTTGAATAGCCACACTGCCTCCAAAGGCTGCGCTGCCATTGCTTGATGTGCCAATACCACGTTGCACTTGAATTTCTTCTGCGCTGCTTGCCAAATCAGCAAAATTATTAAAAAACACCCCTTGATTTTCAGGGTCGTTAACGGGAATTCCATTCACTGTTGTATTTATTCTGGTTTGATCCATTCCCCTTAAGCGAAAATAGCTGTAACCAATACCAGTTCCATTATCACTATAAGTATTTAAAGAAGGCGTTGATTGCAGCAGCGTTGGAATATCGGCGCCATAATACAATTTAGCAATTTGCTCTCGTTTAAGGGAGCATACCGTAATGGGTTGTTTATCGTTTGCACGGATTCCTGCAACAAGGAATTCTTGCAATTGCTTGTTTGAGGTGGATGTGTCTATTTGTGCAGAAAGACTACCTATAATGGCAATTTGAAAGATGATAGCAATAATTAGTTTTCTCATTTTTTTGAGTTTTTTAAACAAAAACGACAAGCAGAGGTGGCTTGTCGGTGGAAAAAAAATACCCGGAAAGGTAAAACTCCAAAAATGGCAACACTCCATATGGGAGAAGTGTTGGTTCTTTTTCCTTCGCAGGCATTATCCTGTTCAGGTTCCGAGGGTTTGATCTCAGCTTTACCAAAAAATGGTTAGGCACCCCTAAAGACAGGTCAAAGGTAAAAAAGAATTTGAATTAACAAAATAGGCTCAAACTGTTAAAAATGCCTAAAAATAAAGGAATTTAAACCAATTAATTTTTTTGCTATCTAAACAAAATGCAATATTGCCGAATAATTACCGAGACATTTTGAAAAAACATACCCATAGTTACCTGCTTTTAATTGGTCTATTCTTATTTAGTCCATTAATTTCCTTGTCGCAAACGTTTACTATTTCGGGTAAATTATTTGAGAAGGAAGGACTACAACCGGTTATAGGGGCAAGTGTGGCATTAAAAAAACAGCAGAAAATAGTTTCAGGCACTACAAGCAATGAAAAGGGAATCTTTCAAATAGAAAATATTAAGCCCGACACCTATGAATTAAGCATTAGTTTTATTGGACTAAAAACAAAAACACAAAGAATAATTGTGGGTTCGGATAAATATTTGGGGGCTCTATTTTTAGAAAACAGTGATCAAAAACTTGGGGAAGCAAAAATAGAAAGCACACAAATAAGAGTAGAACAAAAAGGCGACACAACCAGCATAAATGCAGGAGCGTACAAAGTAAATCCAGATGCAACTGCAGAAGATTTAATAAAAAAGATGCCAGGAATAACCATTGAAAATGGAACGGTTAAGGCGCAAGGAGAAGAAGTAAAAAAGATATTGGTAGACGGCAAAGAATTCTTTGGGGATGATGCCCAAATGGCTTTGAAAAACTTGCCAGCAGAAATTGTAGACCGCGTACAGGTATTTAATAGATTAGGCGACCAAGCTCAGTTTACAGGTTTTAATGATGGCAACACGGATAAGACCATGAATATAACCACCAAATCTGGCAGAAACAATGGCAAATTTGGAAAGGTTTATGCAGCTTATGGCACCAATGAAAGGTATTTAGCTGGATTAAATTATAATTCATTTAAAGGAGACCAACGCATTACTGTTTTGGGAATGTCGAACAATATAAACCAACAAAATTTTTCTATGCAAGACCTGTTTGGTGGTGGCGCCTCAGCACCAAGAATGCCAACGGGTGGTGGTGGTGGGAGAAGCTACATGATGGGTGGCGGTGGATCTGGCGGTATTGGAGACATGAGTAATTTTTTTGTAGGACAACAAACAGGTATTAGCACAACCAATTCATTTGGGTTAAATTACACAGACAAATGGGGAACTAAAACACAGGTAAGCGGCAGTTACTTTTTTAATAACAGCAAAACGCTATCGGATAAAATAAGCTACAGAACCTATTTAATAAATCCTGAAGTTAGTCAGCTTTACCAAGACAGCACTGGAAGTGTTACACAGAATTTCAATAATAGGTTTAACTTTAGGTTGGAACATACGTTTGATTCATTTAACTCTATTGTATACACGCCAAGATTTAGCATTCAAAATAACAACAATACGAGTGACCAAGAAGCAAGAAACATATTAAACGACACCACACTTAACAAAAATTACACCAATAAAAATGTAGTAAACAATGGTTATACCGTTAGCAATAACCTCCTATTGAGACATAAGTTTCAAAAATTGGGTAGAACAATAAGTTTGAATTTAAGTCATGATTTAAATGACAAGAAAACAGAAACAAACCAATATTCAGATATATCAACCATAGATACTGCTTATGTATTAAATAAAAAAAGCATCAAACAGCAAAGCATTGGGGAAACAAAGGGTTTAACCTATTCTACAAGTCTAACCTATACAGAGCAATTGAGTAAAACTATACAATTGCAGGTAAGTTATAACCCTAGTTTGAATCAAAACAGCTCACAAAAAATGACGAGTAAATTTGATTCCATTAGCAATGAATATAATAAAACAGATTCGTTGTTGAGCAATACATTTGACAATACGGTAACAACTCATAAGGCAAATGTGAGTATCAATGTAAATAAAGAAAAATACACCTTAACAGTTGGCGTAACGCAACAGTTTTTAAGGATGGAAAGTGCACAGTTATATCCGGTTAACAGATCTTTTGACAAGAGTTTTCAGAATTTATTACCCAGTATTACTTATCAATATAAATTTACCAATAGCAAAACATTGCGATTGGTTTATAGAACAAATACAAATACGCCAAGTGTAAGTCAATTACAGAATGTGATAGACAATTCTAATCCATTGCTATTATCTGCAGGAAACCCCAATTTAAGACAAGAATATTCGCATAATTTTGTGACACGTTATGGTATTAACAATGCACACAATGCACAAACATTTTTTGTATTTGCGATGGCATCATTTACAAATGACTACATAGCTAACGGCACCTATACAGCAACCAGAGACTCTGTATTGCCAAATGGTGTATTGCTTGGAAGGGGCGCGCAAATTTCGCAACCAGTTAACTTAAGTGGAAATATTAGCGCTAGGAGTTTTGCAACTTATGGAATGCCTTTAAAGAAGTTAAAGAGTAACTTAAATTTAAACATGGGTTTAAATTACAGCAAAGTGCCTGGCCAGGTTAATAACCAATTAAATTACGCCAATACATTTAATGTAACTGGTGGAATGGTTTTAGGAAGTAATATCAGCGAAAAAATAGATTTTACTTTGAGTCATAATGCTAATATAAATTTGGTTAAAAACACATTGTTAATTAACCAAAGCAGCAATTATTTTATAAATACGAGTAATCTAAAGGCAAACATAATGCCTACCAAATCTTTGGTGTTAAACACAGAAATAAGCTATACAAATTACCAGGGATTAGGAAGTAGTTTTAATTCAAATTTCTTTTTGTGGAATGCAGCTATTGCGTATAAATTTATGAATAGAATGGCAGAAGTAAAGGCTAGCGTTTTTGATATTTTAAACCAAAATAATAGTATAAACAGAACAGTAACTGAAACCTATATTGAAGATACGCGTTCGAATGTTTTGAACAGGTATTTTCTGCTCACCTTTACCTATAATATTAGAAAATTTACACCAATGCCGGCACCAAGTGTTGTTCCGGTTCCAAGTAGATAATTAAGGCAACAAAAGGGTGCAGCTAATCATTTTATGGTCGCTAAAATTGAGTGTATTAGTTTTGTAGTGATAGCTGTTCCAACTAGGATCGTGCAAAATATAATCAATTCTAAAAGAGGGCATTTTACCAATATAGGTTCTGCTCATTCCCATACCTGATTCTTTGAAAGCATCTTTCATATGACCACGAATGGTATGGTAGGCGTAACTTGTAGGAGAATCATTGAAATCGCCACAAAGAATAACTTTATAAGGACTCTTGTTTAGTTTTTCGCGAATTTTATCTGCTTGTTTAGACCTGTTTTGAAAGGCGTATTTTAACTTAAAAAGGATCCGTTTTAATTTATATGATTCTGGGCTGTCTTCAGCTTCTTGCAGTTCTTCATACGTTTTATAATCCTCCTTATCGAACACAATAGATTTGAGATGCGTATTGATAACCCTAACGGTGTCTTTTCCCACCAAAACATCTGCGAATACAGTTAGGTTACTATTTTGGTTTTCTAGTTCAAGGTAGCCTTTATTTATAATTGGGTATTTAGAGAAAATGCATACGCCATATCCTGTTGGAAATGTTTTATTAATAGCATCTGCATTTACGTTAAAAAACGTACTATATTGTTTGAAGAAGCGCTTAAACATAGGTTTCTCATAATTGCCTCCCAAATTGGCAAATTCCTGCAAACAAATGATATCTGGCTGCAGCGTATCTAGCATTCTAAAAAAGAAACCTGAATCGCCGCCGTTATAATCATATGCGCCCATATAATGTGTGTTGAAACTAACAATTTTTAATTGTTTATTGGTGTCAGCGCTTGGGACATTTCTGCTATTTATTTGAACAAAAGAAGGGACATTCCACATGCTGAAAACAAATGCTGCAAGGGAGATATAGGCATTTTTATGTTTTCGCAAAGACCAAAATAATAAAACAACAAAATTTAAAACAAAAACCAATGGAAAGGCTAAGCCCAAAAACGCCAATGGCCAAAATGTTTGAGGCGAGATAAATGGAGCCAAATTGGCACAAACAAGCACAAGCGCAAGTAAGGCTGTAAGAATTAGAAATGGTAATTTATAAAGTTTCACTAATTGGTTAATCTTTACTGGCCTTAAATAAAATTTCTTTCTCTTTTTTGCTCAGGCTTTCATAACCGTTTTTTGCAATTTTGTCCAATACACTGTCAATTTCGGACTGGCTAGGTTTAGCCCCAGAGGTAGGCTTAAAGCCATTGTTTTTGTATTGTAATTTTACTTTTGCCTTTGGTTCGAACAATTTACCAATGGCGTTAAAAAATCTATCGAGCGCATTTGGAACCGAACTTTGACTGTAAATTAATTTTATAAACAAGAAACCAAAAGTTGCACCTCCCAAATGAGCAATATGTCCGCCAGCATTGCCATTGGGTATACTAATCAAATCTAGAAAAACAGAAACAAGTGCAATGTATTTGAGTCTAACGGCACCAAAAATAAACAAGTAAACCTGATAGTCTGGTAACAAAGTTGCGGTTGCTACCACTATAGAAAGCACGCCTGCAGAGGCGCCCAATGCATAGGAGAAAGGTACTTGATTAATGAATGCTGGAAAAATATTATAAGCAAGTATGTAAACCAATCCGCCAAAAATACCTCCTAAAAAATAGGCCTGATAGGTTTTGCTATTTCCTAAATATTGTTGAAACAAACTTCCAAGCCAATACAGCCAAAGCATGTTGAATAATAAATGAAAAAATCCTTCATGCAAAAACATGTAGGTAATAATGCTCCATGGCTGCAATAAAAGGTTTGAGATAGCCGCTGGCAACATTAAGTATTTTAAAATGTTAGCCTGCAAATTTGCTTGTTGAAAAAGGAAAAAGAAAACACCCAATACTTCAAATAACAGAAAAACTGCAATGTTTACCAATACTATTTGAACAATGGCATTGCCTTGTTTTAATTTGAATTTTATGTCTTCGAAATTTTCCATTTAATTATTCAAACATACGAATAGGAAGGGTATTTAAAAACAGGCATGATTGTTTATAAAAATCAATTATTCTATTAAATTGCCAATGTTAGGTTTAATAAAATAAAATTGATCAAATAAATTACAGATTCAAAGAATGATGATGACATCTATTAAAAAATTGTTTCAACTGGTGCTATTCTTATTACTGTGTGCCAAAACAGAGGCTCAAGTTGGTTTTCCGCTTAATGGACCAGCAGATAATAGGCCTCAATATATCGCTATAACCAATGTTACTATTCAGGTAAACCCTAGTAAGGTAATTTCAAATGCAAGCCTTTTGCTACTCAATGGTAAAATTGAAAACATTGGGGTAGGAATACAAATTCCAAAGGAAGCAAGAATAATTAATGGAAGGGGAAAATACATTTATCCGTCCTTTATTGAATTATACAGCAATTATGGGGTAAATGCCCCCAATGCATCAAAAACGAGAGGAGATCAGTATTCAAACAACCAATCAGGTCCCTATTCATGGAATGATGCGGTAAGAAGTCAGTTAGACGCTATTAGTTATTTTAAATATGATGAAAAGAAAAGTAAACAATTGTTGGGAAGTGGTTTTGGTATAAGTTTAAGCGCCATACAAGATGGTATATTTAGAGGAACTGCTGCATTGGTTTTAAATTCTAAAGCACACGAACAAAATTTAGTAATTAATCCCAAAGCAGCAACACAATTAAGCTTTAACAAAGGAACTAGCGCGCAAGACTACCCTGGTTCGGCAATGGGATGTGTTGCGTTAATAAGACAAACTTATTACGATGCAAATTGGTATGCACAGCAAAAAGGTAATTACAATGTGAGCTTAGAAAACATTAATAAACACAAAGAATTGCCAGCCATTTTTGAAGTAGAAAATAAATTGGCCGCATTGAGAGCTGCTAGAATTGGCAAGGAGTTTGGGCTAAGTTACATTATAAAAGGAGCCGGAGATGAATACCAAAGATTGGATGAAATTGTTGCAACTGGAATGGCTTTTATTCTGCCTGTGAATTTTCCTAAACCTTATGAAGTTGAAAATCCATTTGATGCCATGAACATTAATTTAGGAGATTTAAAACATTGGGAAATGGCACCAGCGAATTTAGAAATGGTAGCCAATAAAAAAGTACCATTTGCCATAACCAGTAGTGGCTGTGCTGATGCAAATGAGTTTTTTAAAAACCTACGAAAGGCTGTAGAATACGGATTAAGCGAGGAAGAAGCTTTGATTGCTTTAACAACAAGGCCGGCTAAATGGCTAAAGATGGACAATGAAATTGGCACATTAGAAAAAGGGAAAATGGCAAATTTTTTTATGAGTAATGCGCCTATATTTAATAAAGATGCACAGGTATTGTCTCATTGGATTTTGGGAGAAGAAACCAACATAAATGCTAGTCAGACATATACTCTAAAAGGCGACTACAAAATTGCTAATTCTAATTTAGTAGATTATGTTTTAAGAATAAGTGACAACACAAAAGAAGGACAATTATTGGGTAAAGACACCTTAAAAGTAAGCATACAAGAGCAGTTGGGAATTTACATTTTGAGTTTTAATGAAAGCAAAAAAAGTGAGCAACAAATACGCATCAACGTATGGGTTAAAAGCATTGATAGCATTAGCTTTCAGGCATTAACGCTGGAGGGATTAACACAATTAACTGATGGCAATACACAAGCCTTTTTAGCAAATTTGCAATTGGTTCGAACCGAAGACAAAAAAGCCGAAAACAAAATTAAGCCAACAATTGGAAAGGTGGTCTATCCATTTACAGAATATGGAAATGAAAATATTCCTAAAGCACACAATTATTTATTTAAAAATGCGCACGTATGGACCAATGAAAAAGAGGGAGTATTAAGCGAAACAGATGTTGCAATTAGTGAAGGTAAGATTGTTGCCATAGGAAAAAATTTAAAGTTGGATAATTACCAAATTATTGACGCCACAGGAAAAGTATTGAGCAGCGGAATTATTGATGAACACTCGCATATTGGGATTTACCGGGGTGTGAATGAGTGCACACAAAACATTACCGCAGAGACAAGAATTGGGGATGTAATAAACTCTGATGATATAAATATTTACAGACAACTTAGTGGTGGTGTAATTGCTTGTCAGCAATTACATGGCTCTTGTAATCCTGTTGGAGGACAAAGTAGCTTAATAAAATTAAGGTGGGGAATGGCACCAGAGCAAATGAAAATAGCAGGAGCTGATGGTTTCATAAAATTTGCATTGGGAGAAAATGTAAAACAAAGTAATTGGGGGATTGAAAGCGGCAGGTACCCGCAAACCCGCATGGGCGTTGAGCAAGTGTACTATGATGCTTTTATTAGGGCAAAGGAATATGAGCAAGCTTTGAAAGCAAATCCTAAACTTACCAGAAGAGATTTAGAGCTAGATGCTTTGGTAGAAATTTGCAATAAAAAAAGATTTATTAGCTGCCATAGTTATGTACAAAGTGAAATTAATATGTTGATGCATGTGGCGGATAGTATGGGTTTTAAAGTGAATACATTTACCCATATTTTAGAAGGATATAAGGTAGCAGATAAAATGAAAGCACATGGAGTAAGTGCAAGTACCTTTGCTGATTGGTGGGCTTATAAATACGAGGTAATTGAAGCCATACCACAGAATGCTGCCATTCTCAATAAAATAGGTGTGGTAACGGCTATTAACAGCGACGATGCTGAGATGGGTAGAAGGCTAAATCAAGAAGCTGCTAAGATAATTAAGTACGGACATATTAGCGAGGAAGATGCTTGGAAAATGGTAACATTAAATCCGGCAAAAATGTTGCATTTAGATTCACGTACAGGAAGCATTAAAATTGGTAAGGATGCTGATTTGGTTTTATGGTCGTGCAACCCATTGCGCATTGAGGCAAAAGCAGAAATGACTTTTGTAGATGGCGTTTGTTATTTTAACAGAGCCGCAGATGAGGCCATGCGTATGGCTGTTCAGACAGAACGCCAGCGCATTATTCAAAAAATGATTTTAGCAAAACAAAAAGGAGAAAAAGCAGAAGAAAAAGTTTCAATGCCAGACCCAGATTACCATTGTGAGGATTTTTAGGTAAAAGCAAAAAATAATTATGAAGACAATGAAAATATTTTTAAAAATAGCGTTTTGCGTTTTACTAAGTTTAAATCTTAGCGCACAAATAGGCACCAAAATTATTAGAAATGGGACATTGCATTTAGGCAATGGAGAAATTATTGAGGGGGGTGTGCTTGTGATGGAGCAGGGTAAAATAATTGAGCTAGGATCGACCCAAAAAGGGCTTTATAAAAATGCAGTAATTATTGATGCAAAAGGCAAGCATGTATATCCTGGATTGATTGCCATGAACAATATAATGGGCCTGAATGAAATTGATGCAATTAGGGCAACTAAGGACTATAATGAGCAAGGAGAGTTTAATCCAAATGTGCGCACCTTGATTGCTTATAATACCGACTCTAAAATTCTTCCTACAGCATTATTTAATGGAGTGTTATATACACAAGCCATACCACAAGGTGGTGTTATTAGTGGCAGTAGCAGCTTAATGAAAACAAAGGCATGGAACTGGGAAGATGCAGTAGTAAAAGCAGATGAGGGGGTACATTTAAATTGGCCTTATTTGCAAATTGCTGGTATGGATCCAAACAAACATGGTGAAAAATTAATTGCAGAAATTGCTACATTTTTTGCGGAAGCCAAGCAGTACCAAAGCATGAAAACACCTGTTTTTAATGCAAGGTTAGCCGCCATGAAAGGCGTTTTTACTGGCACTCAAAATTTATACATTCATGCAAACGATGCACGAAGCATGTTGAGGTCCATTCATTTTTTTAAAAATAATTATCCAGAAATTCATTTGGTAATAGTTGGCGGACAAGAAGCTTATTTAATTGCAGTTGTTTTAAAGGAGTTTCAAATTCCAGTTGTATTGGGGAATATTCATCGCTTGCCAACGCACAATGCAGATGGAATAGATCAACCCTATCAACTACCAGCGCAACTAGAAAATTTGGGTATAAAGTTTGCCCTTTCTTTTGAAGGAAGTTGGGAAGCAAGGAATTTGGCTTATGTAGCTGGAACCGCTGCTGCTTATGGTCTTAACAAAGAAGCTGCTTTAAAAGCAATATGCTTGAGTCCTGCTGAAATTATGGGGGTGAGTGATAGAATTGGCAGTTTGGCTGTTGGCAAAGATGCTTCCATATTAATTTGCAATGGCGATTTATTGGACATGAAAAGCAGTGAGCTATGGCAAGTGTATTTATGCGGAGAAGCGATTGACTTGAACAATGAGCAAGTGAAACTATACCAAAAATACATGGATAAGTATAAATTGAATTAGAAATTATTTGCTTTTAAATAAGATATTTGCCGCTTATAGAATTAATCAGAAAAGATGAAAGGTTACAGAAAGTTTTTAAGTTATATTCTTCCCTATAAAGGATTAGCGCTATTAAATGTGCTCTTCAATATTTTCTCCATCTTCTTTAGTTTGTTTTCTATTGCGCTCATATTCCCGTTTTTATCTTTGTTGTTTGGACAAACTCAATTGGTAACTGTAAAGCCCCAAATTACCTATGATGCCAAAGGTTTAAACGAATTTTTTAATTATTACCTTTCGCATATTATTCAAACAGAAGGAGCAGAATCTGCCTTGGTATTTATTTGTTTGATGGCCATTATTACAATATTTTTAAAGAATGTGTTTCGTTACTTGGCTTTGTTTTTTATGGTTTCATTGCGCAATAATATTGTAAGCAATTTGCGTGAAAGCATGTACAAGCATATTTTGGTTTTGCCTTTATCTTATTTTAGTGAAGAAAAAAAAGGCGATCTAATTAGCCGCATGAGCAATGATATTTTGCAGATAGAAGTTGCAATTATGAGTTCCTTGGAGGCTATGTTTAAAGAGCCCCTAACTATTGTTATTTTCTTGGTTTC
The DNA here is from genome assembly GCA_903927505.1 of uncultured Bacteroidota bacterium. GTDB lineage: Bacteria > Bacteroidota > Bacteroidia > UKL13-3 > UKL13-3 > B1. The sequence continues at coordinate 31,930 of CAIYNF010000155.1, forward strand.
ATTGGTAATGATTAGTCCGCAATTGGTGCTAATTGTTTTTGTTACTTTACCCATAATAGCTCTATTAATTGGGCAAATTGGCAAGGTGCTTAAAAAATACTCGCAACGTGGGCAAGCTAAATTGGGAGATTTGGTTTCCTTGTATGAGGAAACTTTGATGGGAATTAGAATTATTAAAGCGTTTAACTCACAAGCATTTTTTATGCGCAGGTTTAATAAGGAAAACAATGCCTATACACGTATCAATGTTGCCAGCAACAGAACTGGTGATAGCGCCTCTCCTATTTCCGAAACATTAAGTGTGGTGGTTTTGTCGTTTATACTTTGGTTTGGCGGCAAAATGGCTTTGCATCCGGCAGAAACAGGTTTAAATGCGCAGTCTTTTATCTTATTTATTTTGGTGTTTACCCAAATATTACCCCCAGCAAAATCCTTTTCTACTGCCTATAGCAACATGCAAAAAGGACTTGCATCTTTAGAACGTGTGAATGAGGTTTTACAAAGTGAGGAGTTAATTACTGAAATTCCGAATGCCAAGCCTGTTGAGGGATTGGGTGAATCTATAGAATTTAAAAATGTGAGTTTCAAATATGCCGATGAGTATGTTTTGAAAAATATCAATTTAAAAATTGAAAAGGGAAAAACAGTTGCATTGGTTGGACCATCGGGTTCGGGAAAATCTACTTTAACCGATTTAATACCCCGTTTTTACGATCCTGTAGAAGGTGAAGTGTTGTTGGATGGAGAGAACATTAAAAACCTTAAAATACTTCAACTCAGGGGAGCTATGGCTATTGTGGCGCAGGAATCGATCTTGTTTAACGACAGTATTTATAACAATATTTCTTTTGGTAAAACAGACTCAACCACTGGTGAAGTGGAAGAGGCTGCAAGAATTGCCAATGCGCATGAATTTATTTTAGGTTCGGAAAAAGGCTACCAAACCAATATTGGCGACAGGGGAAATAAGCTTAGTGGCGGACAAAGACAACGCATTAGTATTGCCAGGGCCATCCATACCAATCCAGACATATTAATTTTAGATGAGGCAACCTCTGCCTTAGATACAGCCAGTGAACGCCTGGTTCAGGAAGCATTGAATAATATTATGCAAAACCGCACTACTATTGTTATTGCACACCGTTTAAGCACCATTCACAAGGCCGATTTAATAGTTGTTTTAGACAAGGGTGAAATTGTTCAAACTGGAACACACCATGAACTCATCATGCAAGAAGGTTTATACAAACAATTGCATGAAATGCAGAAGATTTTAGAGGGATAAAACACCCTTTAATTCTCTCTTAAAGCATTGATAATATAAGATCAATGGCTTTTTTACACAAGTTTTCCTCTTTTTGTATATCCTCAAACGCGATTGAGCCATTTTAGCTCAAATTAATTCAAGAACCTTGTAGTAACCTAGAAGGAGTCCCGCAAGGGATTCCTTTAAACCTTTACTCATTTGCTGTTTGCAGCGCCATTCATTGCTCCGTAAGGAGTTGTGTTTGCTGTGCTGTGGGCGCTTTTTTGTAAAATTTCTTGTTAAAACCTTTAATGATTAAATATGAAAACAAAACAACTCCTAATGTTGTGGGCGCTAGCTTTATGGCTGATCCCCACGCTGCATGCTCAGAGTTCTGAATCTGATTCGAAGAAAGAATCTGAAAAAGAATCTGAGAGCAAAAAAGCCAAAACAGTTAATTACTGTACAGGCTTTGTTACCTACACCCAAGAAGTTTGGAATGAAAACTTCGAAAGTAGCAAGTGTGGCAATTCTAACAAATTGCTAACCAACAATTTTTCAACTGTATTCCCTAATGGTTTAACAATTGGTTGTAACGGTGGTTACAAAGTTATTATTACAACCAGAGAACACATTAGAAGCTTTTTACCTGTTGAAGGCAATGAGAATTCTCTTGACAAATCATGCACCAATCCTAAAAACACAAGGTCTGGTAAATTGGCTGGTGAATTAATTGCATTAACTTTAAATGTTACTTTTGATGATGTGATTCCATCGTTTTCTTCACCAGAAAATCACATTGGCGACATGACCATTCAGTTGGCATCGTCACCATTTTATGGATTAACTGTTCGTCAGTTTTTGGCGGTAGCAAATAACGTTTTAGGAGGTTGCTCTAGCACTTATACTGCATCACAAGTATGCAATATGGCTAAAAAGATCAATGAAAATTTCAAAAAAGGAAATGAAAGCGATGAAGAAAGCGATAAGAAAAACAAAGGTTTATTAAACTGTACGCCTCCATTATGGACAAGCGTTTCTGGTGTAAATAATACTTGTTCTTATTCTTCAAATGCATCTGCTACTTTAGCAATTACAAGTGGTGTTCCACCATACAGTGTATTGTGGAGCAATGCTGCAACTACTAATACTATTTCTAGCTTAACTGCTGGAACTTACACTGTAACTATTAAAGACGGTGCGAACCAAACTGTTACCAAAAGTGTAACCATTACCACTCCAAGTGCAATTGCAATTGGCTTAACTGCTGCAGACGTTAAATGTTTTGGCGCTTCAACTGGCAGCATTGCTGCTATTGTTAGCGGTGGAACAGGTGCTTATAACTATAGCTGGACTAATTCGGCAAATACAGCAACCATCAACAACTTAACTGCTGGTAATTATGAATTAACAGTAACTGATGCAAATGCATGTACTGCTAAAGCAAACAAAACCATTAGCCAACCAGTTGCTGCATTAAGTATTACTGGAACTGCAACAGCTGTTACTTGTAACGGTTTAAACAATGGTAGCATTGATATGGCTATTACTGGTGGTACTGGAGCTTATAGCTATTTATGGAATGACAATGCAACAACAGAAGACAGAACAGCAATGGCTCCAGGTAGTTACTCGTTAACTGTAACTGATGCAAATGCTTGTACTGCAACCAGTGGATCAAAAAGCATCACTGAACCTGCTGTATTAAGTGCATCAACTACACAAACCAATGTTTTGTGTAAAGATGGTAACAATGGTGCAATTGATTTAACTGTTGCTGGTGGTAATGGCTCAAACACTTTTAATTGGTCAAATACCGCAACTTCTGAAGATATTAGCGTTTTAGTAGCTGGTACATATTCAGTTATTGTAACGGATGCAAAAGCATGTACTACTTCGGTAGAAGCAACCATTACTGAACCAACTAAATTGGTAATCACTGGCACTGCAACAAATGTAAAATGCCATGGTGAATCTAATGGTGCAATTGCTATTGATGTAACTGGTGGTGTTAGCAATTATGTTTATAGCTGGACAGGTGCTACTTCGGCTTCAACTGAAGACTTAAGTAATTTGGCCGCTGGTGATTATACCTTAGTTGTAACGGATGCTAACGCTTGTACTGCAACCGAAACATTCACAGTTACTGAACCAAATGTATTGGCTACCAATGCAGATATTTTTAATGTAAAATGTTATGGTAATGCAACTGGTAAAATTGAGTTTGCTCCATTTGGAGGAACTTCTCCTTACCAATACAGCTATGCCAATTCAGATTACAAAGGAAACCGTTTAGAAAACCTTTATGCTGGTATTTATTCTGTAACCATTACGGATGCTAATGGATGTACTTTAACAGCTCCACGTACTATTACCCAACCAGCTGCTGCCTTAACAGTAACACCTTCAGTTACTAATGTAGCTTGTAATGGTGGTTCAAATGGTTCAATTGTATTGGCTGTAACTGGTGGAACTGGCGATATGACTTATTCTTGGAGAAGCAATGCCTCTACAAGTAATACTATTAGTGGTTTAAGTGCTAGCACTTATAACTATACTGTAACAGACGAAAATGCTTGTGTAAAATCTGCTGATGTAGTTGTTTCACAACCTACCGTATTAGCAGTAACTATTAGCAGTAATTTGTTATGCTATACAGGTAGCAATGGTGCTATCACTGCAAATGTAAGCGGTGGTTCAACTCCATATGCTAGCTATGCTTGGACTAAAACTGGTACGGTACTTACTGCAAGCACTGCAACTTGGACTGGTAGAAATGCTGGTACCTATAACGTAGTTGTAACAGATGCAAACACTTGTACTGCAACAAAATCTATTACTATCAATGCGCCTTCTTCTAATACTTGTGGTATTTTCAAAACTTATGAGAGAGAAACTTGGGGCGAAAAACGCGGCAGTTATATAACAGCTAATTTTGCTACAGTATTCCCTAATGGAATTGTTATTGGTGCAGGTTCTAATAAATACACCTTTACTACTGCAACTGCAGTTCGTAACTTTCTAGGTAACGATGATGATGACGATTCACATTGCAGTTCTATTGCTGGTAGCACCATTAACCCGGGTTCAAGCAATAACCGTTTGGCAATTGAATTATTGGTAATGAAATTAAATGTAGGATTTGACAACTATTTTCCTGCGTTTTCTCCATCAACAACCAAATTAGGTGATTTAGTAATCTATGAAAACGGTAGCAATGCTCCTTTCAATGGCTTGTCGTTAAATGAATTTATCACTTTAGCGAACAATGCTTTGGGTGGTGTTCCTTGTGGAAGTGGCTATACTTTAGCAAATGTTAAAAACACTGCTAAAAAAATAAGTAACAATTTCCACCACGAAAGTGGCGAAAGCGAAGATGATGATGATGAACATTGCGATAATGACCACAATGAAAACCATGGTAATTTAGTTTGCCCTTGTATTCAAAACAAAACTGGTGAAGATGCAAATGGTCCAGTTGCTAAAAAAGTTAGTGTAAGTAATTCAACCATGACTTGCTATCCTAACCCTTTCAGCAACAAATTAGCTGTAAGCTTTACTTCAAAATTTGCATCACAAGCTGTTGTTGAATTATACAACGCAGAAGGTGTAAGAGTTGCAATATTGTTTAATGGTAATGTAAATGAAAATGGGACTTATGATGTAAATGTAAATACAGAAAACTTAAGCGCTGGTGCTTACTTCTGTAGATTTGCATCTGACAAAGAAACCGTTGTTCAAAAGCTTATCATGATTAAATAAGATAGAGGTTTAAAAATTAAAATCCGGTGAGACAAAGTTTCACCGGATTTTTTTTGTTCTAAATTTTCAAAAAGAATTAAACTTGGCATAAAGGATTTTTTCTATTTGAGGCAAAAATTTTTGATTTTCTAAATAATTGCTATCTTTACTTATTATAGTTCAGTAGATTATGAGAAAATTGTCCTCCTATTTACTTGTTCCCGTATTGTTTTTTTTATACCCCGCTAAAAACTATTCTCAAACGGTTACAAATTACGTTTTTAGTCCTTCTAGCACAGTATTCACTGCATTAATAGGTTCTACACCTGCAGTAATTACAGGTGGTGCAGATGAAGGATACATGAGTGCCGTTCCAATTGGATTTGATTTTATTTATAATAGCCAGGCCTATTCTACTTTATCTATTTCAACCAATGGCTATGTTTCATTGGGGCAAAATATTACAGCTCTAAATAGCTTTTTAAACAACTTAAGTGCTGGTACTAATCCTCTCTCACCCCGCCCAATTTTAGCCCCTCTTTGGGATGATTTGGCATTTGCTGCTACTACAAATATTAGTTATTTGGTTTCTGGAACAGCACCTTATAGAATTTTTACGGTACAATGGCTCAATGCCAAATGGGTTTATAATGCTGCTGCTGCAGGTATTTCATTTCAATTAAAGTTGTATGAATACGACAGTAAATTAGAGTTTATTTATAGACAGGAAGCAGGTGCCTTACTAAATCCAAGTGCATCAATTGGTATTACCAATGTGGCTTCAGGAGCAGGTAATTTTCTATCTTTAATTAATACTGGTACCAACCCAGCAGATACCAACAGCCAAGTAGAAGCAAATGGCTTAAATACCAAACCTGCAAACGGACAAGTTTATGGTTTTGTGCCCAATTATATTCCGCCAATTGCACCTGCTGCCATCAACTTTTCCAATATTGGGGCAACTACCTTTTCTGTAGATTGGACAGACAATACAAATACTGAAACCTATTACGAAGTTTATATGTCGAGCGACAGTATTAACTTTAATAAAGTAAGCACCCTATACTCAACAAGCATAAGTAGCTCTGGTAGTTTTTATCATTATGTTCCCAGCGGGTTAAACCCAAGCAGCTATTATTACTTTAAAATATACGCAAACAATGAGGGAAGTTTACCCAATAATTTTGCCTATGGATTTACAAGCACCTCTGCGGGATTATTATCTGGTATTAAAACTATTTGTCCTTCGGGATGTGATTATACAAGTGTTGCAAATGCCAACATAGATATAAGAAACAAAGGCGTAAGTGGGAGTTTAATTTTAGAGTTTGATTCTTCTTACCGCGCCAATGTTGAAACCTACCCTATAGATTTTGGCAACCTTAATACCAGTGCAATTAACACAGTTACTTTTAGACCAAACAGCAATGTAGTTTCACTTATTAATTTCGTTTCTTCGGCGGGCATTACTTTTGATTTGAACACTACAGATTACTTAACTATTGATGGAAAGGCGGGAGGTTACGGCTCA
>CAIYNF010000156.1 GCA_903927505.1 uncultured Bacteroidota bacterium
GGATATTATTACAAAAAGAAATAAGGCCTATATTCAGGCAAAGGTAATTGACTCCAGTGCCAATGAAATTATTTTTAAAGAATTTTTTAAACAGGATGGCCCTACCTATTCAATTGCAAAAGTTGAATTATACAGCGTACACTATGAAAGTGGAAAGCTGGAAATTTATAAGGACTTCAAACCCGCTAAGACAGATAACAAACCTGCAGAAAATCTCATTAATCTGACATCAAAAAAAGAAGAGGATAAACAAAATGATTCCAAGATTGAAATTGTTAGTGATGGAAAGCTTTCCAAGGATTCCATCAAGGAAAAACAAGAAATCATTTCAATTAGTGCAGAAATTTATAATAGGCAAGATGCTCCTTTAGATGAAAAGGATTATTATGAACTTGGTAAAAAAGATGCAAAATTATTTTACAAATCCTATAAGGATGCTGCAATCATTACATTTTTGGTAAGTGCCATTCCTATATATGGAATTCCATTAGGATTAACTAGTGGCTTGGCAATATCATTAATTCCTCCTAGCTCCTATAATTTACATTATCCAAATCAAAAGTTAATGGAAAACGATACCTATAGATATGGCTATAAAATGGAAGCCCAAAGGATTAAAAGAAAAAAAGTTTGGAAAAATTATGGACTCGGAGTAGCTACAGGATCTGTTATTCTAATTGGAGCAGTAATAGCACTTTATAACTAAGCTTTTAGTTATTAGGCGCACCTGCATCAATCCACATTTTAACGGCTCTAATTTTGCAATCACTTAATTTAGCTCCGCCTTGTGGCATCTTGGTACAAGCGCTTCCCCATGTAATTGAGCAATACAATTTACCGTCGTCTACCTTTGCTTTTACCTGTGCGTATGTTGCCAATAAAGTTCCTGAGCTGGTATGGCAACCCGTACAATTTTGGGTAAGCATTGGTTGAATATGCGTACTGTATTTTACGTTTACGGTATCACAATTATTGCAAATACTATTTACCGCACCTTGATTAATCCATTTGGCAATTTTACTCAATGAAGCAGTATCTAATGGAATTAAAGTTTGCGGGTAAACCACCATTTCGCTTGAACCGTATTTAGCATATCTATACAAATCACTGGACGTTGCCTTCCCTGCCCTTACAACTTGCATTACGCTTGCATAGGAATTAAGTGCATGGCAACCAGGTTTTGAACAGGTGGCTATTACCAAGGGTAAAATATCTGAACTAAAACAAATGGTATCATTTGGCTTGGTAACAGGCAAATAAGTTGTAGTATCACCAGGAATTAACTCTTCAGTTGGCTTGTGTTTACATGAATCTGCAACAAATAAAGTCACTAAAGCGATTACGATAAGTATTGCTATTTTTCTCATTATTAACTCGAAAATACCCGTATGTATTTAGAAGGGCAAATTAAATTACTGATTAGAAATAATTTAATTGCGCTTTAATTTGTTAAAGAGAAACTTCTTGCCACTTGCAATTAGCTTCTGCCTATTTTTTTTGCTTGTCAATCGTTGACTGGCAAAGGTAAATGGACCATAGCTGATAGTTTTTGAAAAGGATTTATAATTAAAGTAGTGATCCAATAAAATGATTTAAATCATACATTATATTTTCAATTATTTTTCATTCAGGTAATCTTGTTTTCCATGGCTCCAGGCGCAAGGACATTCGCTTTAATTCCGCTAAATAAACCTGAATAAAATCGGCTTTGGTTCGAACCGAAACTTGGAAATTATTAATTTAAACCACGCC
>CAIYNF010000157.1 GCA_903927505.1 uncultured Bacteroidota bacterium
AATATCAATTTTTCTTATTGGACTTTTTCAACTGGAGTTGGAATAAAATTTTAAATGATGCAGTGTATGAAGTATAATAAAATTTTTCTTGTATTAATTACAATCGCATTTGGATCGTGCAAGGATGATTTGATTCAACCAGAAGTGCTATCTAATATGGATAGGGTAAGTGCTTGGCGCGGGCAAAGTTATTTTGTATCGGGCTCAAGTGCTGTATTTGAGGCAAGGAGTAATGCTGTTGTTGCCAGCAATGACAGCCTAGTATTTATTATTGGTTCGGGCCTTATGGGAGACCAAACCAGTTATGAAATGTGGCAATATTTTCCACGTGAATCTAAGATGAAACCAACCTATAGGAATGTGCCAGAATCTGTGGTAGGTGCTATTGGTTTTATGCTAAAAGGTGAATGTTATTATGGATTGGGATATGCTGCTTCTGGTTTTAGAAATAGCATTTATGTCAACAGATTTGGTAATTGGTCTGGCATTGCCACTTTTCCAGGTAATGCAAGAAGTGGTTCGGTTGCTTTTGTTATTAATAACAAAGCTTATGTGGGTTTAGGTTCATCTGGCACTTTTTACCAAGATTTATATGAATACAATCCAATAACAGAAAGCTGGCGCAAGATGACCAATTTCCCTGGTGTTGGAAGAAGCGATGCTTGTGCTTTTGTGTTAAACGGCAAAGCATATGTTGGTACTGGATATGATGGCTCCCATTATTTAAACGATTTTTATGAGTTTAATCCTACCACCAACCAGTGGATTCAAATAGATAATTTACCTGGCGTGGAGCGCGATGATGCGGTTGCTTTTGCCTTTGAAAAAAGAGGCTATGTAGGAACAGGTTGGAACAATATTGTGGGCGTTTTATCTGATATGTATGAGTTTAACGCACAAACTGGAAGTTGGCGTGAGGCACCTAAGTTTTCTAATACCGGAAGATTGGCTGCGGTGGCTTTTACTTATAATGGTAAAGCATATGTAGGCACTGGTAATAACGCTGTTGACTTGAAAGATTTTTGGGTATCTAAATAAGCACCGCAATTGATGAAGAAAATACTATTGATCTTTGTGTTGTTTTTTGTTGTGTTTGGCATAGATGCGGCAACACCTGGCGCAAGCTTTGCCACTATGCCACAAGCAGGCTTTACAGAAAACAAAGGACAAATTGTAGACCAAAACCGCCAGCAAAACAAGGATGTTTTGTTTCTTTTAAATGGCAATGGACTCAATGTACAAATTCGCAAAGGCGGATTTAGTTATGATACGTATACTATTGAGCGGAAGGCAAAGGAGCAAACGCAAGACAAGCAGGTACCTATAAATGTAAAAAATGTACAGGATAGTTTCGATTTCATTTATCATTACCATAGGGTAGATGTTGATTTTGAAAATGCAAACAAATTGCCAGAAGTTAAAAGGGGCAAGGCTTTATTGGATTATGTAAATTATTATAATGTGCCAAATGTTCCAGAAGGAGTTGTGAATGTTTATAGTTATAAAAGCATACTTGTAAAAAATATTTATCCAGGCATTGACATAGAATATTTAGTGGATGCCGAAAAAGGATTTAAGTATAATTTTATTGTTCATCCGGGTGCTGATTTTCACTTGATTCAAATGAAATATGCTGGAGCAGAAAGCAAACTAATTGAAAATAAAATTGAGTTAATTGTTGATGCTGGAAAATTGCAGGAAGATATTCCACAAAGTTGGTTAGCAGATGACAAAGGGCATTTGGTAAATGTTGGCTATAAACAAATTGCTAAAGGTGTTTTTGGATTTGAAATGGATGCTCCAATCGCAAGCAATAAAACTTTAATAATTGATCCAATTCCCAATGTAGTTTGGGCTACTTATTATGGAGGTATAGGAAATTCTGGTGGCGAGAGTTGTGATGCTGATTTGTCAGGAAATTTAATATCTTCCATGACAACATCTACCATTACAATGATGGCTACAGCTGGTGCATTTCAAGTTTTATTTGCAGGTGTTGTGGATATTTGTCTGGCGAAATTTAATTCTTCTGGAGTAAGACTGTGGGCTACTTATTACGGAGGCCTTGAAGGTGAATTTGGTTCTAAATGTAAGTTTGATTTAAGTGGTAATTCCTATTTAACGGGTTGTACAACAAGTGCTACAAATATTTCATCAATTGGCTCTCATCAGGTTTCCTTTGGTGGTGGTTCTTATGATTTGTTTTTAGCTAAATTTACCCCAAATGGTCTAAGGGTTTGGGGTACCTATTATGGAGGAGAGCTTGAGGACCAAAATCCTGGTTTGGCTATAGATCCAATTGGAAATATTATTCTTTCTGGCGAAACAGCATCAACAACGAATATCTCAACAGGTGGTGCTTTTCAATTAAACAATGCTGGAATTCATGATTTATTCATTGCGAAATTTAATACTAGTGGAATTCGTTTATGGGCTACTTATTTTGGTGGGTCACAAGCTGATTTTGGTTCATCTTGCGCTACTGATAATAGTGGAAATATAATATTAGCAGGTGCTTCAAATCCTGGAGGGGCAAGTTTGTCTACTGTTGGTGCGCACCAGACAACAGCCGACGGTTTAAGTTGTGATGTAATTATTGTTAAATTTAATTCAAGTGGCATACGTTTGTGGGCCACCTATTATGGGGGAACAGGAACTGATAGTTATTTATCTTGCAATGTAGACCCCTTAGGAAATGTTTTTGTTTATGCACAAACAACTAGCCCAAACGCTATTGCTACAGCTACATCAAATCAAACAACAAATAATGGTTTGGGAGATTGTTTTTTAGTGAAGTTTAATTCTGCTGGTGTGAGGTTATGGGGAACCTATTATGGTGGCACAGGTTCTGATATACCTGGAACTGTTCAAACAGACCCATTGGGAAATGTTTACATATCAGGATATACCAATTCTCTTACAAATATAAGTACTATAGGGTCATACCAAGAATCGAATATGGGCAATTGTGATGGGTTTCTTGTAAAGTTTAACACCAATGGTGTTAGGCAATTTGGTACTTATTTTGGTGGCACTGGAGATGAATTTAATTTAAATTGCAGTGTAAATTCAGCAGGAGTAATTTATTTAAATGGAACTACCTTTAGTAAAGAAAATATTGCTACCCCAGGTGCTCACCAAGCAAATTTAGTAGGAACTAGAAACGCATTTTTTGGAAAATTGTCGGAATGCAATTTAGGAATCATAGGCTCAATAACACCTGTTGGTGGATCAAACACTTGCCTTGGAATAAGCAAATCTTTTTCTGTAGCTAATGTTTCAAATGCAATTGGATATTATTGGTCTTTACCTGTGGACTGGCTTATACAATCTGGCCAAGGAACATCTGTTATTACAGTATTTCCCAATTCAACAGGTACCGTAAAGGTGCGTGGTTATAGTATATGTGGAGATAGCACATTGCTTGATAGTTTGTTAGTTATTGCAAATACTAATGCCATACCAAGTTCCATAGTGGGTTCCGCTATTCCATGTTACGCTGTTGCTTCTACTTATTCTGTACAAGCAGTTGCGAATAATACCTATCAATGGGTTTTGCCGAGTTCATGGGGTGGGATTTCCAATACTAATTCAATTTTAGTAAATTCATTTATAACTCCGGCTGCAGGAGGTGATAGTATATTTGTACGTGCAGTAAATACTGCTACATCCTGCCCAAGCGCATATGTAAAAAAACGTGTGGATTGTCAAACAATTCCTACTATTCCATTAATGTTCGAGGGCTTAAATCCTGCATGTAAAAATGTTTCTTCAGTATTTTCTATAGATACCTTACTTTTTGCTAATACTTATTCATGGTCATTTCCTACTGGTTGGATTATTAGCCTTCCTCGTAATGAAAGGCAAATTACTGTTACGCCTAGCGCAATTGCTGTTGCGGGAAATGTAACTGTTCAAGGAATTAATGCTTCATGTGGCTCTGGACAGGTTTATACGCAACCTTTATCGCTTCCAGTTTTAGCACCACCAATCCCAGGCACGATCAATGGCAATAATAATGTCTGTAATAGCAGTATACAAACCTACTCAATAGGTCCTGTTACTGGCGCAAATTATTACAGGTGGGACTTCCCAAAAGCTTGGAGCATAATTAGTGGGCAAGGAACAACAAATATCACGTTGCAAATTATTGATAATGGCAATGTAAGTGTTTATGCCGCTGTTGCTAAAAATGCTTGTGAAAGTGCTGCAAAGGTTTTGCCTGTAAGTATTATTCCTGCGCCTTCAGCTCCAATTATTTCAGCTGATACAAATCCGTGTTTAAACCAATCTGTTGTTTTCGCAATAAGCAATGCAGCCGGCGCATCAGTTATTTGGACTGCACCTGCGGGTTGGACAATTAGTAACCAAAACCAAGCAAGTGCCAATATTTTAATTGCGGGATACTATGGCAATATTTCAGCCAAATTAAGTAATGGAACTTGTGATGGACCAATTGGTAATATAGCTATTTCAGCAATTACCTCGCCAAATATTTTAGAAATATTGGGTGAGAAATATGTTAAAGGAAATTCTGTTAGAAATTATAATGTAGCAGCATTACCTAGCACTTATTATACTTGGACTATTCCTTTGGATTGGCACTTATTGAGTGGAAATAATAGCGGTGCAATTACCGTTATGACAGGAAATACGAGCGGACAAATTACTGTTACTGGACAAAATAGTTGTGGAACATCAGCACCTTTTGCAATGAATGTTTATTCAGGCGTATCTGCAGGAATGGATGAGTTTGAAGTATTTGGCGATTTAAAAGTTTACCCACAACCAGCAAAAGATTTTTTCAAACTCAAATTTACTTCACTCAAACAATTAGACCACCCAAAAATTATTTTGGTAGACATGTTGGGTAAGGTAGTTTTTACGCGGTTCGAACCAACACTTGTTAGCGGACAAATGTATGAAGGAACATTCTCTTGCGAGGGTTTAACGCCTGGTGTTTATTTCTTGCAAATACAAGCTAACAATATTTCACAATCAATAAAAATTTTAATTAGGCCCCTATAAATTAAAATGCATATGAAGAAAGCAATTTTACTATTCTTATTATTTTTTCTTGTTGTTGTTATAAAAGCGGCAACACCTGGCGCAAGCTCTGCCACTAAGCCACAAGCAGGCTTTACAGAAAACAAAGGACAAATTGTAGACCAAAACCGCCAGCAAAACAAGGATGTTTTGTTTCTTTTAAATGGCAATGGACTAAACGTACAAATTCGCAAAAGCGGCTTTAGTTATGATACGTATACCATTGAGCGGAAGGCAAAGGAGCAAACGCAAGACAAGCATCTTCCCAAAAATGTAAAAAATGTACAGGATAGTTTTGATTATATTTATCATTATCATAGGGTAGATATTGATTTTGAAAATGCAAACAAATTGCCAGAAGTTAAAAGGGGCAAGGCTTTATTGGATTATGTAAATTATTACAATGTGCCAAATGTTCCAGAAGGAGTTGTGAATGTTTATAGTTATAAAAGCATACTTGTAAAAAATATTTATCCAGGCATTGACATAGAATATTTGGTGGATGCCGAAAAAGGATTTAAGTATAATTTTATTGTTCATCCGGGTGCGAATTATCAATTGATTCAAATGAAATATGCTGGAGCAGAAAGCAAACTAATTGAAAATAAAATTGAGTTAATTGTTGATGCTGGAAAATTGCAGGAAGATATTCCACAAAGTTGGTTAGCAGATGACAAAGCGCATT